>PARF01000054.1 GCA_002709915.1 Roseibacillus sp.
CGGGCCTTGGTATAGTTATCCTGGCTCGCGAGGCGGCTCTTATTACCCATCTTTCCGCGAGTGTACATCGAAAAGATGTTACAGCTTACTTCAGTCATGCCNCCCCAAGTGATCTGGGGTCGTAATTGAAGAACGTGGCCTGCCTCATGGCAGAATCCCCANCATGGGTCTCCCTTTATNACCACCTCCGGATTNGCNACCATNCGCATNGTNCCCTTNTTNCCAAAATAGGCGACNCCGTCNCGATCCCTGAACATGTAGTAGTTGTAATTGACTCNGGCNAGAATGCGGTTGGGTGGAATCTTGTCGTATTTGACAAGGCCGAGNATCGTATAGTGATGGAGNAGCATNGTNTCATAATTCTGCANCAGNTCCACTCCCTTGCCCCGNGTGTGAATGTTAAACCACTCNACAGGGTAGGCGACTTGNATGTGNTTGCCACGGGCNTCAAGNATTGGGGCTGCCGCATTATCCAGAAGCCTGTTCCAATCCTTNTTAGTCGTGCCGNCTGCTATCGAAATANCCGTTAACCTTACCCGTNAGGAANTGAACCAGAATNANAGGAGCNTCCTCNGGATTCTCTTCGTAGTANTTNANGTAGACNANTCCGGNCTTTTTGACNTCGATAATATTGAGCCCGGACTCGATGCCGATNTCCTGTCGTTTCAGGCCCCAGCCAGCNGGGTCCTTTGATGGCTCNATTCCCGGAGGAGGCTTCCGCATCCATTCAGGAANNAGAAGAGAAATCTTTCGGNCATCCGTGTCTCCAACNAGCACGACGTGNCGGCCGGCTTCGAGGTAGATTCCGGTGATGTTCTCGTATCGGCTGAATCCATCACCAAGCTTGATCATGCGCTGAAGTGCAGAGGGGGAGGGATAGGCCTCGTAAGAAGCAGCCCGATGCCGTATGTCGTAGGTTCCCGCAATCAGTTGTCGAGCTACGCTCTGGAGCAGAGTGCTTTTGAAGCGATTAAGATCCTTCTCCTGCACTTCAGGGTTGAGCGCAACACAGGTCGGATCTTTAAAAAAAGCGAGGTCGCTTTTTAGATCTGCTATTTCGGGGATGGCTGCCAGCGCGAGCGAACCGNTACCAAGGCAGGTTCCTAGGCAAAGGGCGGCAATGGGAAGGAATCGAGGCATGGCTGTAATTTGGAGTATCACCGAGGTGGCGGATGGTTAGTATAAACTGCTTTCTTGGCCTGATCAGTTAGACTGAAGAATAATGTCGTCGAGATAAAAGCCTGCAAAGCTCGCTGGGTTAGAGTCATTGCTGACAAATCGGAATTCAAAACGGATAAGTTTGCCGCCTGCTGAATCTGGGAGAGTCACGGGTTGGGGGCTTTCCCAAGCCGTATCATTCCATTCAATATTACCGACAATTTCCTCGAGGAGACGATTGTTGTTCCCGGCATCAAGGATTCTGATGGCGCCCGCATCGCCATCACCCTCTGTATCGAGCCATTGCCGGTATGTCAGAGTCGCTCCAGATGCCGGGATCCGGATTGCCGGGCTAATGAGAGAAACGTCCTGAGATGCCGTATAGTCTCCAGAGAGATTTGTGCCTGCGCAATGAGGAGCGCTGTGGGCAGTTACCGGCCCAAAGAGAGTCTCGCCAGGGGTGCCGATTTCCCATGCGGTTGAGTCAGATCCGATAGTTTCCCACCCCGGGGGTAGTCCCTCTGCGTTGTCAAAATTCTCGTTAAGCAAGGTGCCGAGATCTTCTTCTACAATGGCGAAAAATCGTTTTTCACCTGTCAGATAAACTCCGCGAAGGGTGTTCACTCCTGTTCCGGTATCGGGAATGTTGGCGAAGACAGTTTCTCCATCATCGTATGGCTGCCAGTTTGCGGGAGGAGTTCTGAGACTCGAACTACTAACCAGATCGTATTGCTTTCCGCTTTCGCCATTCCACGAAAAATTAAGAAGCTCCCCCGTACGTTGTATTGCGAGGGCAAGGTCTTTTCCCGACCTTCCGTTTCCGGGTCCGGGNAGATAACCATACGCGGTGACTTGCGATTGGGAGCCATCCACGGTCGTATTGTGATAGGTGGACCAGCCAAGAGAGTTATCAGTCGGTGGGTTNGTACTTTCGATGACAAAGGTGCCGCAGAGTCCCGAAAATGGATAAAGGACGCTATTATTAACTAGGGGAGCGTAGTGGTTCTTTTCGAACTTCCAGACCTGAGTACCATCAGAGAGGGTCAGCGAGTCATCGATGCGGGAGGGGGGGCCCCAATAAAAAGCAGAGGGTTGACCGCTGAAAAATCCAGGTGCCGCATAGTCATTCGGTTCGTGGAACTGGTTGACGAGGGGGTCTGGATGACTCGTCGTCAAATTCCATGAGTTCCCAATCCCGTGAGAAGGGCTATTTTGAAAATCGCGGTGTCCACCCCATACGTCTAGGCCNGACGAGGCCATGGGCACACCCCACCAATGCTCTAACACGTATTCGGCACCAGTCTCGGTATAATTGGTATCACTGAGATTGGTGANTGTATCAGCGTTACTGATCCAAAATACGACATCTCTGGTCCATGCCCGGTAGCCGCTGACAATGTCGTACCAATACTGGTAGTCTNCATCCNCAGCTATTGTATGTCCGAGATACTCCAAGCGAGCCACGGATTCATGGTTGGGATTATCAGCGTTGAATTTAAAGGCGTTTCCCGATGAAANGCCCATCACCTCGTCAAGAGGTGGCAATGCTTTCAGCTCCGCGGTGTGGATAATACAAGAGAAAGCGATCGCTAGGGTGAGAAATAGGGAGTCGCGGTGATCGAGCATGAACCTAAAGTGTAGAGATCGCCAAGGATGCCTCAACCTGAACGAGGAAAAAATGACAGATGTAGTTTAAGGTGAAGCGTTTCTATTCCTCGAGTAGATTTATGAGAATCTCGGAGGCAACCTGTAGGCTGATATCAAGGCTCTGCGTTGAGATGAGTTTAAGATTGTCAGCTTCAGTATGCCACCAGCCGAATTGAGAGAAGTCGCCAATAATATCCAAAGTTGGAATACCGGCATTATTGAGCGGGACGTGGTCGTCAAGGATCGGGTTGAGGGCCTTCTTGAATCTATGTTCGGCACCAGCATTGCGTGCTGCTTTCAGTAGCTCCTGTTCAAGGAAAGCTGGTGTGTCGGAGGGGTATCGAATAGTGAGATTCCGGTGACCTACCATATCTAGAATGATGCCGGCAGCGGGCTTCTCGGCAGACTTTCGCCAGCAGTTTTCGGCGTAATACTTGCTTCCGTAAAGTCCATCATTGGGGCTGATATTCTTGCCAAAGGCCTCTTCACCATCGAAGAAGACCAGCTCTACTCTTGCGGCTTTCTCGGGGTCGCTACTGAGACGTCGCGCAATTTCCAGGATCAGGCCCACAGCAGATGCTGCATCGTCAGCCCCCAGGAAGCGGCGATCCGGATAGTATTTAGAGTCAATGTGGGCACCAAGCAGGACCTTGATCTGCGAATGCGAAGATCCTCCATGACGAGCTATCAGGTTCGTGAACTTCACTTGCTTCCCGAGCGCGGCGACTGGCTTGGTGAAAGGTTGGAGAAACGTCTCCCATTCAGACTTTTCCAGTTCTGAGGCAATGTAATTCCGAGTTTTTTGCAGTGCTGCTGATCCAGGTGGCCGCGGGCCAAGCGATACGATCGCTCGCGTGTGCGCGTAGGCAGCACGGCCGCCGGTTCGTTCTCTCTCAGGAGGAAGGTCGGTTGATTCTTTGGAGCAGCCCTGAAGCAGCAGGAAGAGCGAAATTCCGACATAGGGAATCTGCTTCACCGTCCATCTGCTGTTCAAGTTGCCACACACGAAGAGGTCAACGAGCTGAGTTACAGCCCTTCGGAGGGGACTCCAAGCAGTTCGAGAAGTCTGCCGAGATCATCGTTCCCATAATACTCGAGCTCNATACGCCCCTTTTTAGGCGAGTGGGAGATAGAGACATGCGTGGTAAAATGAGCTCTCAGCCGAGAGGTCAATGAGCGGAGCATGGCCTCTGTTTCGGGATCTGACTCCCGTCCCTTTTGGGCACTAGAATTCGAGACCTCACCAGCTTGGAGTTTTTGGACAAGTTTTTCGGTCGCCCGGACGGTGAGTCGTTGACGCATTACTTGGTCCACAACTGTTCGCTGGTCGCGTTTTACCTTGATGCCGAGAATCGCTTTTGCATGCCCAACAGTGATGAGTCCGTCCGCTACAAACTTCTGAACGTCCTTCTGAAGATCGAGTAGTCGCATGGAGTTTGCTACCGTCGCACGTGACTTCCCGACACGCTTTGCGATTTCATCCTGCTTCATGTCGAACTCCTTCGCCAGTTTGACGTAGCCATTGGCTTCTTCGATGGCATTGAGATCCTGGCGCTGAAGATTCTCCACGAGAGCCATCTCGAGGACTTCCCGGTCCGTGGCCTTCCGCTGGATTACGGGAACGGTTGCAAGGCCCAGTTTCTGAGAGGCCCGCCAGCGTCGCTCTCCTGCAATGAGCTCGTATTTTCCACTGACTTTTCGGGTAATCAGGGGCTGAATCACACCATGAGCCCGGATCGATTCGACGAGCTCCTCGAGGTTGGTCTCTGGAATTTCACCCCTCGGCTGAAGAGGGCTGGTAACGACTTCCTCGATTGGGACTTCAGCGACCTCTGATTCAGAGCTTTTAGTATCCTTGGATTTGGCGCGCTTTTTGCTGGCGGAAGCAGCCTGTTTTTTCTTTGCAGCCGGCGCTTTTTTCTTCGCGGACGGTTTTTTGATGAGAGCTCCTAATCCCTTTCCAAGCGCCTGTTTCGCCATGTCGTTCACTATTAGGACAGACAAGATCGTAAGATCAAATATCATTTCGTTATTTAACGAGACCGGAGTTNCTTACNGGTCAGGCGCGTCAAGCAGTGGAGAAGGAGTTGGGAAGTTGGGATTGACAGATTAGCCGTGCTTGACGAGCAGTCCCGCTTGCCCCAGAACGCCCTCCGTGAGTCGGACGCTTTTGATGCTGCTGGGTGTAGCGTTGCTGGGAGGGAGAGGCTTCGGAGCCGACCCNCAGAACACTGAAACGGTGCCTAAAGAGGTTCTCGATCAGGCGGTGGCCGCCACCCGTGAAATGGGTCAGCAGGTTCTCAGGGGCGACTACGGTGTTGCTCTTGATCGCATGTATCCTCGCTGGAAAAACAGGGCAGCTAAGAGACTTGCGGGGGGGCAGACGGAGCTGGCAAGGCGTTTGGCGGAGATTCCTTCGCAGATGGCAAAACAGGGGATTTCGATGCTGAAGTATGAGGTCGGCGAACCAACCGGCGCTCACGAGGTGGTCCTGTTGCGGACCAAGGACGAAAGTGGAAATGATGTTAAAATGTATTTGGAATGGTTAGTGTTTGTCCCAACCAGAGCCGAATACCGTATCATTGACCCTCAAACTCGACTAGCTCGCCGGATCGAAACGAAGGGGTTCCAAGTGGCAGTGAACAAGAAGGGAACTGCTGACTGGTATTTTATCGATGGGCGTAACTGTAGTATTACAGATCTTCGGAGCTTTTTCCCGGGACTTCCAGAGGATCTTGGCCTTCTTGGGATTCCCAAGGTAGGAGGAGCTGAACTCGGTGGAGGGCGATGAATGGTCGGATCGATTTAATTTGGGAGGCTGCAAAGCGGCCAAGAGCTCATGGGTAAATCAGTAAGTAAAAGAGACGGTGGGAAAAAGGGGGGAGAGAGCCTCAAGGAGAAAGCGCGTAAGAGGCGCCAGCTGGAGCAGTTGAAGGAACGTGCAAAAAGTGAATACTGCGAGGCTCGGTCTTCCGAAATTCACGGTACGGGGGTGTATGCGATAAAGGATATCCCGGTTGGGAAGAAGATCATTGAATACCTTGGCGAGCGGATCGATAAGGAAGAGAGCGAAAGGCGTGCAAACGCGCAAATGGAGCACGCCGAAAAGACGGGGGATGCGGCGGTATACATCTTCAGCCTCAACAAGAAATGGGATATCGATGGAAACACGCCGTGGAATACAGCTCGTCTCCTGAATCATTCATGCGATCCGAATTGTGAGGCTTGGATCGAGGAAAAGCAGATTTTTCTCTATTCACTACGGGATATAGCNGATGGCGAAGAGCTGACGTTTGATTACGGATTTGANATTGAAAACTACGAGGATCATCCCTGTTTATGTGGGAGTGACAAATGTGTGGGCTATATTGTTGGAAGGGATTTCTGGGAGGAGCTGGCGGAACGTCTGGCCAAAAAAAAGCCTGAGTAGGACTTAGNAAGGCTGGCTTCCCTGGGAAGAGAATGCCCTTGGTTCCAAAAACCTTGCCTCCAGCATGAACGGTTTTGAGAGCTGGCACAATTGCCCGTTGGCAGATCATTCTCACTAGCTATTATGGTTTCGTGATGCGTTTGATCCTGCTGCTTCAACTTCTTGTTATAACTAGTGCGTCTTCGGTCGCAGGAGGAACGCCCGAGGNGGCGTTGCGAATTCGATCTGCTTACGAAAAGGCTCTTGAGGAATGGGCAGGCAAGCTTGCTGTTGCAGCGCCTGAGGAGCAATTGAACGTGTGGGCGAATCGTCCTGTCTCATCACATCATGCGGGTCTCATGTGGAATGAGATAAAAGGCGACCTAGATAAAGAGTGGGCCATAGACCATTGTGTCTGGTTGCTTGAGCGAGCCCCAGTCTACTCCGTCGGGCGTGAGGAGGGAAGTGAGGTCTCCAGAGCGGCTCGTATTGTNGAGGCTCTGCGCACGGTGCATTATCGGAATGAAAAAGTAGGGATGCTCTGCCTCGCCCTGACAAGTCAGTCAGACCCTGCGATCATGAAGGTTGTGGAAAAGGTGGAGGCTCAAAATCCCAGTGGACAGGTTCAGGGGCAGGCTTCCCTTGCGATTGCAATGATGCTGAAGGGGCTGGGTGATGACCCTGAAGTTATGGAGAAGAGAATTTCTCACCTCCGGAGTGCAATCATCAAGGCTCATGAAGTTGAGGTTGGAGATACCACGGTATCCAAGCTCGCAATGGATGAAATTTTTATCATTCAGAATTTGACCAAGGGGAGGACTGCGCCGGATGCGATCGGGAGAGATTCGTCAGGAGAGCCATTCAAGCTAAGTATGATGAAAGGAAAGGTGACCGTACTGGCTTTCTGGCATACTAGAATGAGAGAGGCGGAGCGTGGTCTCAGTTTGTTGCGCAAGCTCCACGAACAGTATGGTCAGCGCGGCGTAGATCTCATCGGAGTCACTTCTGATTCGCGGGCTGTTCTCCGCGGTCTAAGGGCGAATAACACCATCCCGTGGCGAAATCTTAGTGATGAGGACGGTCGAATTCATTCGCAGTTCCGGGTCAGAGATCTTCCTATCGTCTACGTTTTAGACGCGCAGAGAAAGATAAGATATATTGGCGGACCGGGATCATTTGTTGACCTTACTGTCGAGGGGATGCTTGCGCAGTGAGAAGCCGGTGATCGCGGCAGGAGATCAAAGAGAGCTTCCAGAAGCTTCATCCGCCTCACTCTTCGGTGACCCCGTCGTTCTCTTTTTNTGCAGCTGATCNAGGACTCCATTGACGAAGCCGGGAGACTCGGTTGTGCCGAAGGACCGGGCTAGTTCAATTGCCTCATTTATAGCCACAGCGCTTGGGACGTCAGAATCGAAGAGGAGTTCATAGCCTCCGAGGCGAAGGACCGCTCTGTCCACTCGATCAAGGCGGTCGGGCGAGTAGTTTTCGATGATGCCAGCCAATTCTCTGTCGACTTCTTCGAGGTGGCACCGGAGCCGCTCGTAATATGTCTCAATCGAGCTTGAGGCGGCGGCGATTTCCTTCNCCGCCTTTGTGACGGCCTTTAGTTCTGGTAAGTCTTTCTTCCCGCTGCCAACACAGANAGAAAGTCTATGGGCTAGAGGGGTCATTCTCCTCTTCAATTCAACGGCCAGCTGCTGTACTTCTATCAGTGCAGGTAGCGTTGGGGNGCATGACTCGGCGGCATCTGCTGCTATGATCGAGGCACGGTTGCTTTGGTTNGCTCCCGTCATGCTTGCGCGTAACCGTGACGGCTCCTTGTTCCCATNGAGCTCACGGCGAATGTTTTCGAGATTTTCCTGAAGGAGTTCTTCTTGCNCCTTCCATTCTCTGAGGTGTTGTCCGATTTCGTCGGAGGAATCTGAGGNCCCAAGAAGGTTCAGAGGGCTCAGGATATCATGAAGGGACTCAAGAAGACTTTCTCTTCCCTGCTGAAGGTGCAACGTAGCCTTGGCGCGCGCTTTGGTNGACCTGTCTCGCAATGATTCGAGCAGCAGGTGGAGAATTGACGGATCGAGGCACTCTGGAAGAGGATCNGACGGTTGCAACGCATACAGAAACTGTACCACTGCCTCCCGCATGCGGCGACGTGAGGAATCAGGCATTCTGAGTTTTGAATCGAAGACTGCCCTTGCTGTCGAGTTCTGAGAAGACGTCCACCATCGCTACTGCAGTACGAGCAGCCTCTGTTCCGCGGTTAATCTTATCTCCAATGCAGCGCATGTGGGCCTGAGCCTCGTCTTCGACAAGAAGAACCTCGTGGATAACGGGGGTTCGGTATTCAAGCGCTAGCCGTTGAAGTGCTTCGGTCACGTTGCGGGCAACGAGATCTGCATGTGAGGTCTCGCCCTTGATGATCACGCCGAGGGCAATCACGCAGATCGGCTTTTCGAGCTCCAGAAGCGCCTTGATTGTGACCGGGATTTCGAAGGCGCCCGGGACTCGAACAAGGTCTACTCGTGTTTCTGGAAGATATTCGCCGAGTTCACTAATGACATTTTCAACCAAGCTGTCGCTGTATGTTTCGTTGTATTTCGAGGCTACAATGGCGAGTTTTCCCGTCTTGGTCTGAAGGATGCGGGGCTTTCGTGGAAGCGCTTGGGACATGGTGGTAGATGGGAGAGGCTTTCGACTGAGGGATTCTTAAGCCCAACGAGCACCTTTTCTAAAGGTCATGTCCAAGCTTGTCACGCTTGGTGTCCAGATAGCGCTTATTATGGGGATTTGCCTCGGACCGGATAGGGATTTGATCAACAATCTCAAGGCCGTATCCATCAAGTCCCACGACTTTTTTGGGGTTGTTGGTGAGCAGGCGGATCTTGCGGACCCCAAGGTGATGGAGGATTTGTGCGCCCACGCCATAGTGGCGGAGATCCGAAGCAAAGCCCAGCTTTTCGTTTGCCTCGACGGTATCGAAACCTTGCTCCTGGAGCTTGTAGGCGTGGATTTTTGCGGCAAGCCCTATCCCTCGCCCCTCCTGGCGCAGGTAAAGCAAGACGCCTCCCTCTTTTGCGATATGAGCCAGAGCAGTATGAAGTTGGCTGCCACAGTCACAGCGACGCGAAGTGAAAACATCGCCAGTGAGACACTCAGAGTGCACTCGTACTAACAGCGATTTGCTGGGGTCAATCCCTCCGCGGGTAAGTGCCACATGATGAGATCCGTCGGTGAGAACACGATAGAGGTGACAGGAAAAATCGCCGTAATCGGTCGGGAGGTCGATCGTTTCCTCAAACTCAACAAGGCGCTCGGTGCGGCGGCGATACTCGATGATCTGGGCGATGGTGCACGCTTTGAGGTTGTGCTTTTCCTGATATGCTCCAAGGTCGCCGACCCGGGCCATGGTGCCATCCTCATGCATTATCTCGCAGAGGACTCCGGCAGGTGGAAGACCTGCCATCCGCGCAAGATCAACGGCGGCCTCGGTGTGGCCGGCCCGCCGAAGAACACCGTCATCTGCCGCCTGCAGCGGGAAGACGTGACCAGGCTGAACGAGGGTCTCTGAGGATGCTCCTTCGTCCGCAAGAAGTGATATGGTCCTCGATCTGTCGGCGGCGGATATTCCAGTGGTGATTCCTTTTGCAGCGTCTACCGATACCGTGAAAGCAGTCCGGTGCTCTTCACGGTTCCTTCGCGACATCGGGGGGAGCGTGAGATTTTCTACTCGCTCACGAGTGAGAGGAGCGCAGATTAGCCCCCGCCCATGTGTTGCCATGAAGGCAATGGTTTCAGGTGTAGAGAGGGAGGCAGCGCTAATCAGGTCAGCCTCATTTTCCCGCCCCGGATCATCGGAGACAATCACGAGACGGCCGAGGGCGATATCGGCCACAATTTCCTCGACGGTGCTAAATTTGAGTGCGGACATGGAATGTTACCTCTTACCAAGGATTCGATCGAATACCTTGTCCTTGTGGGTCTACTTCAGATTAGCGGAAAGAAAAGGTATAGAAGCAAATGAGCTGATATTCTTCTTCCGGGTGATCACTTGCCGCCCGCCAGAGAACCGACACTGGCGTCAGGAAATCCGAGTCCCTTATGCCAATACTTAGTCTTTAATATAAATGTTAGCCAAGGCTAATATCGCGTTGCCTTTGGTGGTGCCTTGGTGCATATTCTTTGGAGATGAGACGCTGGATCTGGAGATCTTTAGCCTGTCTGCTGAGCCTCCTGCTTTGCGATTGCAGAGGGACAGAGGGTCATGGGTCCGTGAAGCCACCTGATTCAGGTGCATACTCGATCACGGTCACCACGGGGATGGTAGCCGACTTGGTCCGGCAGGTCGCTGGTGAGCGGGGCCGGGTTCATGGCATCATAGCGGAGGGGGTGGATCCTCACCTCTACGCCGCCACGACCAGTGACGTAAAAACCCTTCGAAATAGCGATGTGATTTTCTACAATGGGTTGAATCTTGAGGGGAGGTTAGCCGGAGTTCTGGAGAAAATGGCAGGCGTTAAACAAGTCTGTGCGGTCGCCGAGGCATTCGAGGGTGCTGAAGACTACACGATCAAGGATTCGAGCGATGAGATGGATCCCCACATATGGATGGATGTAGCCGTCTGGATGAGAGCAGTGGGCGCGGTTTCCCAGACTCTAAGTAGCTATGATCCGCTATTCCAATCCCATTACCAGAAAAGGGCTGACGCCTACCTTGCGACCTTGGATAAGCTTGACGACTATGTAAGAGAGGTGGTGCAGACTATTCCTCCAGAACACCGGGTGCTCGTGACGGCTCATGACGCCTTCGGGTATATGGCACGCGCATATGGAATAGAGGTCCGCGGTGTTCAGGGGTTAAGCACGGAGGCAAAGCCCGGACTGAGAGATATTGAGTTGCTGGTCGATTTCCTTGTCGAACGTGGAATTCCCGCGGTTTTTGTTGAAAGCTCGGTCTCTCGGAAGAGCGTAGAAGCTTTGGTTGAAGGAGCGAAAGCTCAGGGGCACGAGGTGGAGGTCGGAGGGCAACTGTTCTCAGATTCCATGGGGCCGGCGGGAAGCTATGAGGGGACTTACGTGGGTATGATTGACCATAACGTGAATACAATTGCCCGAGCACTTGGAGGAGTGGTCCCGAATGGGGGATTTCGCGAGTGGAGGGAGACAAGGCAGTGAAATCGTTTGTCGACGATCGAGACGTTCCCGCCTACGGGCGCCCAGAGCATCCGGGGAACATTCCACTATCGGTCCATGACCTCACCGTGGCCTACGGTCGTAAACCAGTAATCTGGGATGTGGAGTTGAACATCCCGGAGGGTAAGCTCGTAGGAATAATTGGGCCGAACGGTGCCGGAAAAAGTACGCTGCTCAAGGCCTGCCAGGACTTGGTGCCTAAAACTTCCGGGGAGGTGAAGATCTATGGTAAGCGCTACAGGAAGCGCCGGAAGATGGTAGGTTATGTCCCTCAGCGGGAGAGCGTTGACTGGGATTTTCCCGTGAGCGCGATGGATGTCGTGGCGATGGGGACTTATGGGACGCTGGGATGGTTTCGGAGGGTGGGAAAATTGCAGCGTGAAATCGCAAAGAAATGTCTAGAGCGAGTTGGAATTCTTCATTTGGCTGATCGTCAGATCAGTCAGCTTTCAGGAGGTCAGCAACAAAGGGTATTTCTGGCGCGTGCCCTGGCACAGGATGCGAGACTCTACTTCATGGATGAGCCTTTTGCGGCGGTTGACGCCGCGACAGAGCAGGCAATCGTCAGCCTTCTCAGGGAGTTAAGCGATACGGGGAAAACCTGTCTGGTAGTGCATCATGATCTGGCCTCGGTGACTCAGTATTTTGACTGGTTGGTGCTTTTGAACATGCGGGTAGTGGCGTCGGGTCCGGCCGACGAGGTATTTACGCGAGAAAACCTGCAAAAGACCTATGGAGGAAAGCTGAGTCTACTTGATGACGTAGCGGACCGGTTGCGTAATGTTGGCACCTAAGAGATCGAAGGGGATTTTCCTTCTGTTGCTTCTCGCGATCTTAACTCTCCTCGGAGGTGTCGCAGAAGCCACTTTGCCGACGGATGAAGGCAAAGCGGATGTGTGGAGAATCATTACCCTCCAATCTTACAATTCCCGCCTCGTCACTCTATCAACAGCCCTCCTTGGAGTGACCTCTGGCTTAGTCGGTGTATTTTTGCTTTTGCGAAAACGCTCCCTGATGGGTGATGCGCTCTCCCATGCCACTTACCCCGGGATCGGGCTCGCATTTCTTATAATGACCTTTCTGGGGGGGGAGGGGAAATGGCTGCCAGGCCTCCTTTTGGGCGCATCCATAACCGGAGTGGTGGGCGTGATTCTGGTTTCAGCAATCAGGCACACTACCTTGCTCAAGGACGATGCAGCCATGGGTATCATTCTGGGAGTTTTTTTTGGTGCGGGGGCAGCCATCATGAAAATGGTCAGCAATATTCCCGGGGCTGATGCGGCCGGAATGGACGGCTTTGTCTATGGAACAGCCGCATCCCTGATATTTGGCGACTTCGTCCTTATTCTTGCTGTTACAGCATTCGTCTGCGGAGCTGCGATTCTTCTTATCAAGGAATTCACTCTGGTCTGCTTTGATGAGTCATTTGCAATTAGTCAGGGCTGGCCCGCGCTGCGCTTGGACCTGGTCATGCTTGCTCTGGTAACAGCGGTGACAGTGGTAGGGCTCCAGGCTGTCGGGTTGGTGTTAATCATCGCGTTCCTGATCATACCAGCAGCGGCAGCACGATTCTGGACTCATAAGCTGCATGTCATGCTTTGGCTCGCAGCCTCGATAGGTGGAGCTAGTGGATGGCTGGGATCGAGCCTCAGCTCTCTCCTCGTTGACCTTCCCACGGGGGCAGTCATCGTTCTGGTTGCAGCAACAATATTCGTGTTAAGTATGCTGTTTGGTTTCGCGCGTGGAATTCTTCCGCGAGCTGTTCGTCAAACACGCCTTCGGCGTAAAGTTGGAAGGCAGCACCTGTTACGAGCAATTTATGAAATTCTGGAAAGCGATCAGCCTGATACCGCTGAACCGGTTAGCAATCTTCCAATAGACCTCGAACTACTTGCTCTTCACCGGTCGTGGTCATCTGCGGAGCTTCAGCGTCTCCTGCGAAGGGCCCGGGGAGAGGATCACCTCGAGGATGAATTACCGGGAAAGGTGCGCCTATCAGAGTCAGGATTTGGAGAGGCAGCGCGCGTCACCAGAAATCACCGCCTCTGGGAGCTCTATCTTATCCGCTATGCAGACATAGCTCCTTCTCATGTCGATCGAGATGCCGATCTGGTTGAGCATGTTCTTGATGCTGACATTGTGCGTCAGCTTGAATTGGAGCTGCGCGGACAGCCCGTCAGGGTGTTCGTGCCGCCTAGCCCTCATCTGATCAATCAGCCATCCGGGTAAACAATGGGATTCAACTGGGATAGCTTGGATACGTGGACGGTTGTGATTGCCGGGCTCAGTGCGGTGGCCGCCGCCTTGCCCGGATGCTTTCTGGTCCTTCGCCGGATGAGTATGATGGGCGACGCCATCAGTCATGCGATTCTTCCGGGGATCGCGATGGGTTTTCTGCTGACCCACACCCGTATCACGGTGGTGATGTTCATCGGGGCTGCATGTGCAGGACTGCTGACTGCTGCATTTACACAGTGCGTTAGTAAATATGGCAAAGTCGACCGGGGAGCTGCGATGGGCATTGTCTTCACTACCCTTTTCGCCATCGGCCTGATTCTTATCCGTCAGTCCGCGCAGCATGTGGAGCTGGATCCAGCCTGTGTTCTCTACGGGGCGTTGGAGTATAGTGTGATTGACACGTGGCAGATTGGAGGGTCCGAAATCCCACGTGCAGTGGTAAGCATAGGGTCTGTAATGTGTATCAATATTATCCTTATAATTTTTCTGTATAAAGAGTTGGCCGTTTCTTCCTTTGACCCTGCTCTGGCCGATACTCTCGGAATCAGCTCCGGGCTCATGCACTATGTTCTCATGATCATGGTGGCGGTCACCACTGTGGCCGCTTTCGAGGCCTTGGGTAGTATTATTGTGATCGCGATGCTGATCGTGCCACCGGCTACAGCACTCCTGCTCACTAGGAGACTCTCTTTTATGCTTATTTTAAGCGCAGGAATTGGGATGCTTTCGGCTTTCCTTGGGCATTTGGGGGCTGTGGCGATGCCGCCCGTATTGGGGTTTCAACCAACGGTAAGCTCCGGAATGATGGCGGTCGCCGCTGGTGTTCTATTCGTGTGCGCTTGGTTCTTCTCGCCTTCCCAGGGGTTGTTGATTCGTCTGGGAGAGAACAGAAGGCAATTATCCTCGCTTTCCGGTGGGGGCTCCTAACAGCTTGCGGGTTCGGATGTAGGTGTCTCTGGCGAGCTCCAATACTTTGCAACAATAGTTGCACGAAGTCCGGAGGGTGTGGTATCATGGCATTCTGCTGGGTGCTTTGTAGAGAGTCGAACCCGCGGCGCCAGCTACCATACGTCATGACAGAATCAACGATGTCCGCGCTCAATCCGGACCGAGCGACCTTAAACTTTCTAAACGGGTTTCCCGAGAAGGTCCGGAAAAGAGGTGAAAAGGCGCAGCAGGATGGTGCTGTAACCCAGATCTTCGGAAACCACCTGTTTATTCAGGGAAGAGTTGAGGATAAGGATGGAGTTCATCGCACCACCCTGCGGCTGCAGGGCAACAGGTGGTTCGGTAATTGTACCGAAGAAAAAGAGGAGGTCGCGGGTGCTGCGATGTATGCCACGATGCTCGAAAGGATGCACCGGGGAGAGGATTTGCCGGAGTCGCCGAACGAGTTCGATGACACTCCGGTTATCGACCTGATTGAAGACAAACTTGATCGAGAGGTAGACGACCAGGAAGCTGACTTCGTCAGCAAGGTGGAAAAGCGTTACCGCCGTTATGTGATCGAGGGTGAAATTCACGACCACGATATGGTCCGACTGAGTCCCAGATGGGAAATCAGCAGTTACGAGCCGCTCGAGCTGTGGCCTGTGCCCCCAGGTGACATTATCGAGTTCTGGAACTATATCGCCTACGCTTTCTACAAGCGGAAGCTGAATTACCCGGAGTTCATGAACGCAATCACTGATCTTGGCGCAGTGCAGCGCAAGATGAGCGACTGGGAGCAGGAACGAGAAATCGCAGCTTGGTACGACCGCATCGAGAGGGTAAATGACCGGCCGCCTCAGATGACTCCGGTAGAGGCAGAGTTCCGGTTGGTTTCGACAATCAATGAAGCTCGTGTAGAGGCCCGGGAGGAAGATGGAGAGTGGTATGCGTTGCGGGAGAAACAAGAAATTGAGCGTCTTCTGGATCTGTATCGGGACTCCGCCTTGAGGATCGATGCGGCGAGCCAGATCTTGTGGGAGCATTTCCTCAGTTTCTACAGCCTGAATGGAGAAACCGGACTGGATCTTGATGATGAGGAATCCTGCCGGTTCCTCAACAGGATGTTCTGTCAGGAAGCGGTCAGTGGTCGTTTGGTCAATCTGGATGCCCGAGAGTTCAAGGTCGTTAAGGAGCCTCTGAAGTGGGTATGCGATGATGATCCGGCCAATCCTACCTGTTTCGCGCTCCAGCTGGTAACCAAAGGAGGAGAGGATGTCTCCCACTCGGTGCGTCTTCTCCCAGGCCGTGAGGAACTCTACCAGTCCGATGAGACTGTCTTCCCGGGGCCTCCGCGTTGGCTTGAAGAGACGGAAGTAATGCCGAGGTATTTGATTCCCAAGACTGTGATCGATAGTCTTGAAGGTGTTGAGTTTCTCAGGAAAATTGGAGCGAGGCTTCCTGAGTCGATGCGTCGACGGGTGGTGGATCTTGATCTCTACCCCAGGTTTGAAATGAAGATCGTCCAAGGTCTGACGGCAGCCGAGACGGAGCACCTTGTTATCGATGTGGCAGCCTTGGAAAAGAAAGAGCGGCGGAGCGAAAAACTGATCAAGGGAGGTTGGGAGCTTGTCGAGCAGAAGCCCGTCAGAGGGAAACAGCTTCTGCGTTTTGCCAGAGAAAAGCTTTATCCAGTACCTGGGATTCTAGCAGAACTTGGCCTGTCCTACGATGAGAAGCTCGATGCCTTCAAAACCAGAATCACAAAGCAGTTTCCTGAAAAATTCGCTGAGTGGAATGAGAGAATGCCTGATTCCGTTGAGATTGAGATGGATGGTAAATTGCGTACTATTCTTGCTGATCCGGTTTCCGCTGCAGTCAGGTTTGAGGTTGTCAATCAGGAGATTGATTGGTTCGACCTCAGGGTCGTAATCGATGTGCAGGGGGTAAACTTGAGCAAGGCGCAGATTCGCCAGCTGGTCGCTGCCCGCGGTGGTTACGTCCGGATGGATGATGGATCGTGGATGCGCCTCGAGATAAAGCTCGATCCGGACCAGCGCGATGCGGTAACGCGGCTGGGACTGGATCCCTTCGATCTGTCCGGAGATACCCATCGAATGCATGCAATGCAGCTGGCTGACCCAAAGGCAGCCGAGGTATTCGATCCCAAAGCATGGAAGCGTATTAAGGATAGCGCCAAGGAGATTAATATCGAGGTTGAGCCTGAGCTTCCTGCTGAGTTGAACGCCGAGTTGCGTCCTTATCAGGTGGATGGTTTTAACTTTCTGGCATACCTAGCAACGAATCGTTTTGGAGGGATTTTGGCTGATGACATGGGCCTCGGGAAGACGGTTCAGAGTCTGGCTTATATCCTCTGGTTGAGGCAGCTTGCCAAAGGTCAGGGGAAGCACATGCCGGCTCTTGTTGTGTGTCCAAAATCCGTTCTCGATGTCTGGGCGATGGAGGCTGAGCGCTTCGCTCCAGATCTGAAGGTTCAGGTCCTGAGGAGTCGAGATCAGCTGGACGTAAAGGCATTAGAGAATGAGCTTGATGTTCTCGTCCTCAACTATGCTCAATTGAGGGTAGGGGGTGATGAACTCAACAAGGTCAGGTGGCTGGTAGTCATTCTGGATGAAGGGCAGCAGATCAAGAATCCAGACTCCAAAGCAGCGAAATCGGCGAGGGAGCTGAACGCAGAAAACCGGCTGGTTCTTACGGGAACTCCGATCGAGAACCGCCTGATGGACATGTGGTCGTTGATGGCCTTTGCGATGCCTGGTGTTCTTGGTTCGCGTGCATATTTCAAGAAGCGTTTCGATAAGAGAAAAGATCCTAATTCCCAGAACAGGCTAGCTGCAAGATTGCGTCCGTTTCTGCTGCGACGAACAAAGGGTCAGGTCGCGAAAGACCTGCCGCCTCGCACCGAGGAAGAGGTCTATGCCAACATGGACGGAATCCAGATGGAGCTTTACAAGGCGGAGTTAAAAAGAATCCAGAAGGCTTTGCTGGGTCTCGATTCTGACGAGGCAGTCAAAAAGAACAGTTTTGCGATTCTACAGGGGTTGATGCGGCTCCGGCAGATATGCTGCCATCCCGGTCTTATTGACCCCAAATATCTCAAGGAAGAAAGCTCCAAGTTAACCGCGCTTTTTTATCTTCTCGATCAGCTTCGCGAGGAGGGGCACAAGGTTCTAGTATTCTCTCAATTCGTGTCCATGCTTGAGATTATACGCACTCAACTGGAAGTGGACAGCCGCCCCTTCAATTACCTGACCGGTCAGACCAAGGACCGGAAGGGAGAGATTGAAAAATTTCAGACGAGTAAAGACCCCTCCGTCTTTCTTCTCTCGCTGAAAGCAGGTGGCTCAGGTCTTAACCTTACCTCAGCCTCTTATGTGATCCTATACGATCCATGGTGGAACCCGGCGGTGGAAAATCAGGCTATTGATCGGACTCACCGGATCGGACAGAAAAACAAGGTCATTGCCTATCGACTCCTCACCAAGGATTCGGTGGAGGAAAAAATCCGGGTGCTGCAGCACCAGAAAACCGCCTTGGTGACGAATGTGCTTGGGGATGAGGGTTTTGCCAGCAATTTGGCGCTCGAGGACCTCCAGTTTATCCTGAGTCATGGGGGAGAACTTGGCGGGGAGGCTGAGGCTGGATCCTCAACGAATTCCTAACGGAGTGCAGAATGCCATTTAGGGGTTAATTACTCCATTTAGGGCCTTCGATTGGAGTGATCAGGCTGTGAAAGTTTTGTCGCGGATTTGGGCCTCCTTTGAAGAGGCGATGTAGGCTTTTAAGTTTTCCGTTGTTTGATGGCGGAAGAAGTGCTCCGTTTAGCGGGTGGCCGGAGGCATTTCAAATTGCCACCTGCCCACGGGCACGAGCTCCCATCAAAATCGTCATGAGTCATAACAGTCGTTTCCGTTTTGTTTTAGCCGCCTTGGCGGTGTGTCTTTTTATTCCAGATAAAGCAACAGCCAAGTCCGCTGCCGAACGAGATGTTTACAAAGGGGTGGTTGTCCCAATCCTCCGGGCTAAATGCTACCAATGCCACGCCGATATTGCTGACAATCCGAGTGGGAAGAAGAAGATCAAGGGGAGCCTGGAGCTCACTTCTCTCGAGCTGATGAAAAAAGGTGGAGACGAAGCGCCTGCCATCGTAGCAGGTGATCTGGAAGAGAGTATTCTTCTCATGCGGATCAATCTGCCTCACGACGATGCGGAGCACATGCCGCCAGAAGGGAAGCCCCAGATTGAGGAGGGTGAGCTGAAGGTGCTTGAGTGGTGGATCAAGGCGGAGTTGCCGGTGGGCAAGTCCATGAAGGATGCCGGTGCGCCTGCCGATGTTCTTGCAGCAGTAGAAGGTCTTCCCACCGATGAGGAAGTCAAAGAAGCACTGGCCAAGATGTATGCCGAAGCTGGCGCAAGCGCGGCCCGGCTTGCTGCTGCGCGGGAGGCGATGAAGGACCCGATCGCAGAGGTGTCCGGTCACTTTCCGAACTCGATTGGCTTTATCTCCCAGCAGGACAGTGACCTCACATTCACCGCTGTCAGTATGAGGAAGGACTTCAACGATGAGCACCTCGCCAAGCTTAGCCCCGTAAGTTCGGGTCTGGTCGATGTGAACCTGAGTGCGACATCAATTACGGATGCAGGAGCTGCGAGCTTGGGTAAAATGTCCCGGCTCCGCAAGCTGTGGTTGAACGGAACAGGAATCACGGACTCCGGACTGGATGCTCTGCAGTCGTTGAAGGACCTCGAATATCTGAACCTCTACGGAACGGAGATCACGGATGCGGGCCTGAAGAAGCTTGCGGGATTAAAAAACCTTAAAAAGCTGTATCTCTGGCAAACGAAAGTAACCGCAGGGGCAGTCGAAGAATTCAAGAAATCCGTCACGGATTGTGACGTGAATATGGGCATAAAGGTCGAATAGAGCCGGACCTAGTCCTACCTGTCGCCTTGGCTGTCACGAAAGCGATCGCGGAACTGCTGTCGGCGGTCTGCGTCTCTAAGAATCCTCTCCTGCTGGTCCCCCGAGAGCCCGCTTCCTGGTAGCCAGGCACGAGCTCCTTCTGGATCTCTTCGGATCCAGGAGCGGGCAACTCCATTCAGCGTTTCAGAGCGCATCTGGTCATCAGCAATTGACCCAGCCCACTCTGCAGCCATTTGAGGATCGGACCCGTCAAGTTCATTGGCATAGCTCTTTACGGCAGCATCACGCGATTCAGAGGGAGCCATATCCTGAAGGAAGTTCCCGGCGGCTACAGGGTCCTCTCGGGTCCAGCGTTCCATAGACTGGCTTATGGCGCGGGACTGGTTGGCGTCGGGCAGATCGGCGACCCACCGTACAGCCTGCTCCGGATCCTCCCGTCCCAATTCTTCTGCCACCTCGCGGACTGCGCGTTCCGCATAGTCCTGATCGGCATGACTCCGGACCCACTCAGCCGCTGCGGCGGGGTCCTCACTTGCAAATCGGTCCGCGATTCGGTCGAACGCGGATGCCTTGATGGTTCCCTCGGGCAGGTTCTCTGCCCATGCTGTTGCGGTGGTCATGCCAAGAGCTATCTGAGCAGTGGCAATTGTATCAAGCTGCCTGTCAAACGCGTAGGCTCGTCCACGGTCGAGCCATTGTCTGCGCTCGTCCCGGGTGTCTGCATCCGCCACCTGATCTCGCTGTATCTGGTCGAGTTCCAACACGTAATCTGTAGCTCTATCCGGGTCCGTGCTGGCCATTCCGCTGACGATTCCTTGGGTGAGGACGCCTCTCACCATTTCGCTGTCAACAGTAGTCAGATGCGCTTTGGCTCCTTCGGGATCCTTGCTGGCCCACCCTGATATAGCGGCAATTCCGGCTTGTGCCTGCCGCCGGGGATCACCTTCGATCGTGGCAACTGCCTCCATAGCCGCGGTGCCATCGAGTTGTCCCCAAGCCCGAAGAAACAGCGCCATTTGTTCATCGGAGCCCTGAGCTCTTCTGGCCTTGAGGTCCTCAAAAATTCCTCCTGCAGAAGAGGCATCCATAGACAAGATGAGTTCTGCAAATATACGGTTTGCGAGCAGGGGGTCTCGCTCGTTGAGGAACTGGCCGACAGTCACCCTTGTCCCCTCTTGTCCGAGGGTACGGTTGATTCGATTGGAGCTCCCAGCGTTGCCCTTCGTATTCCCTGAGGACCCACTCCGGGAAATTGATCCTTTGCTTTTGCTTTTCCGGATGAGGGTTTCGTCCGATCCTCCTGCATCTCCGGTGGTAGAGCGGCCAATGAGGAACGCGCCCAGCGCCAAAGTAAGCCAGACGGAGTTTAGAAGGAGATACTTTTTCATGGGAACTGTGCTCTTAATTATACCAGCGTGCTCGGAATGGCAAATCCGCGTGAATTTCGCAAATTAGCGATAACTAGGGATATTTTTTGATTTCTCTGTGAAGCCAGGCTTTTCCGTAAGTCCAGAGAGCTTCGGCAGCTCGCTTTTTGAGATCCATGGCTTGAGCAGCCTCAGCCATAGTCATCCCGACAAAGTAACGGAGCTTTACGAGCTGGGAAACCTGTGGGTCTTCTTTCTCCAGTTTGTCGAGTGCTTCATGGATCGCAATAAGCTCTTCTCGTGGAGCTTTCACAATAATGGAAGACACGGCGGAATCCAACTCGACTTTCTGTGCTCCGGATCCGCGTTTCTGACTGAGATGTTTCCGTGCGTGATCCACCAGGATACGGCGCATTGCCTCAGCAGCGGCTCCAAAGAAGTGATTCCTGTTCTGCCAAGAGCCAGAGGCGGATTTCTCGAGTCGTATCCAGACCTCATGGACAAGTGCAGTTGCCTGAAGGGTATGGTCTGACCGCTCACTCGCCATTTTACTTCTAGCTAGCCGGCGCAGCTCCTCGTAGACGGCAGGAAGGAGATCTTCTGCTGTACACGTTCCTTCCTCCAGACGGCAAAGGATACGAGTAACTTCTTCCAAGGTTCTTGCAGGTTCCGAAATCGGATGAACTCTGTCAATTAGACAGCTGGCGAACGTTTTTCGGCAGAAATTTGGGAGAATTGACGCATTTATAAGAAGTGAGAAAGTGGTAGACTTATTATCCCGGGACGCTGGAATTCAGGCGTGGACCAGCTTCTGTGGTCGCAATTCATCGTTTTTTAAAGTGATTCAGCCCAAAGGTGAGGAGACGTTCCCCGTCAACAGGGTGCGGGAGATATTCACCGCAGCGATGTCTTGTGAGAATGCCAGTGCGCGGAAGGATCTTCTGAGACGTGAGTGTGATGGCGATCAGGCTCTGCTGGAAGCCGTAGAATCGTTGCTTTTTGAATCCACTCAGGCAGGAAGCTTTCTGGAGCGCCCGGCGGTTGAGGATCCAACAAGAGGACTGAAAAGTAATGAAGATCTTGGTGCTGGTGAGGGGCCGGGCGATTACATCGGACCCTACTTACTTCAGGAGTTGGTTGGTGAGGGTGGAGGCGGCAGGGTGTACAAGGCTGAGCAGCAGCAGCCTGTAAAAAGGACAGTTGCTCTCAAAATCCTTAAGCTGGGGATGGACACTCGAAGCGTCATTCGCCGCTTCGAAGTCGAGAGACAGGCTCTGGCGGTGATGGATCATCCTCATATTGCGAGAGTTCTGGATGCGGGCGCGAGTCCCGATGGCCGACCCTACTTTGTTATGGATTTCGTCGAGGGGAAAAATATCAAAGCCTACTGCAACGGGGAGAGGATTTCCTTGAGAGAGCGTATTGTGATCATGCTGAAGGTGTGTCGAGCAATTGAGCATGCTCATCAGAAAGGGGTTATCCACAGGGACCTGAAACCGTCAAATATTCTCATTGTAAAGTCCGATGGTGGGCCAGTTCCGAAGGTCATCGATTTCGGGGTGGCGAAAGCCATTGATCCGTTAGGCGCAGATATCGGTGTGACCATTCATGATACCGTCGTAGGAACCCCCATCTACATGAGTCCTGAGCAGGCTTTCCGGGACAAGGTCGATGTTGATACGCGGAGTGACGTCTATTCGCTCGGTGTTTTGTTGTATGAGTTGCTGACGGGTTACACGCCGCTCGATGCTGATCGAGTGAGAAATCTCGGTATTGACGAAATTCGCCAGGCGTTGAAGGAGTCAGAGGCATGTCGTCCGTCTCTCCGCTTGCGTCATTCGCGTGTCGAAGATCGAGAGCGAATCGGCAGTGATCGTTCGTCGACTACGGCGAGATTGGAAGCGGAGATTCGGGGGGACCTCGATTGGATCGTGATGAAGGCTCTGGAGCGAGATAGAGAGAAGCGCTATGGCGGCGCGAGTGAGTTTGCGTCCGATCTTGATCGCTACCTACGGCAATTGCCTGTCCTCGCAAGTCCACCCCGCGCTGGCGATCGGATTGGCAAGTTCATCAAAAGGCACCGGACGCCAGTAGTGGCATCGGTAGCGTTGCTCGTTGTTCTCATAGGAGGAGTCATCGTGAGTATGCGGCAGGCCTTGAGGGCGACCCTTGCTGAACAAGAGGCACGAGAAGCTCAGAGGGAGACATCATATGCTTACGAAAGGGCTCTTCGTGACAGGGAAGAGGCTATCCGGAGTGAATCCATGGCAAGGCTTCATGAATACGTAGCTGATATCAATGTGGGGTATCACGCAGTGGAGGATGGGCATATCGCAAAGGCTCTGAGCCTTCTCGAGAGGCAGCTGAAATCTGATCCTTCGGGAGAATTACGCGGATTTGAGTGGCGTTACCTTGCATCTCTTTGTCTCGGTTCTCCGCACCGAACCCTTTCGCGTCAGGTAGCCCCGGTTC
Organism: Roseibacillus sp.; assembly: GCA_002709915.1. Taxonomy (GTDB): domain Bacteria; phylum Verrucomicrobiota; class Verrucomicrobiia; order Verrucomicrobiales; family Akkermansiaceae; genus Roseibacillus_B. Next base: position 23,351 of record PARF01000054.1, read on the forward strand.
AGTCTCTTTCCTTCTCTGGAGACGGAAGCTTGCTTGCTATTGGAACCAGAGAATCCGTTCAAGTCTGGGACCTTGAAGATGACGAGCCCCTGATCTCTGTGGCAGGCCCGGCCTCAGCCGTCGTCTTTCTCGAGGGAGATAAGGAATTTGTCGTCGCCAACCGCAGTGGAGTCGCCGTTCACGATCTTGAGAGTGGCGAAGTGAGCCGGGAGTTGATTGGACAGTTTGGAGGCGGTTCGGTCAGTCTTTCCCCAAGTCGTCGGCTTCTCGCGACAAGCGGTGGGGGAGGTGTTACATTATGGGATGCCGAAAGCTGGCAGTCAGTTCGGCAGTTTCCGAATGTGAGTGGCCCACTCGCATTTTCCGAGGATGAACAGGTTCTGGCCACCGGATCGCCAGAGGGAATCGTATTGTGGGGAGTGGACGAAGGGGAGCGGACAGTTCTTGAGGATTCGGCTGCTCCTCTGCGAGGGTTATTCCCGGGGGGGAGCAGAATTCTTTTTTCGCCGGATGGTCAATTTGTCGTGGCTCCTCACGTGGAGAAATCAGAGCTCGGAATTTTCTATCTGGGAATTTGGGAAGTTGATACCGGACAGGAACTAGGATTTCTACCCAGTAGTCCAGCGGATGAGGGACACTCGGGAATGATAACTTCCCTTGCTGCAGATTGGGGTGCCCAAGTGATTGCCTCAAGCAGCTGGGATCATTCCATACGGCTTTGGGATCTACAGGATAGGCGGCTTCTTCGCTCTCTTCATGGCCATCGAGGTGAAGTGTGGGCCACCGCACTATCACCGGAGGGAAACCTGATTGCGAGCGGGAGTAAGGATGGTGAGGTAAAGGTATGGCCAGTAACAGGGCCTGCTGAGGCGGAAGCTCTGGAGGGTCAATGGAGGCCTCTAAGCTTCTCCCGGGATAGTCGGTATGTTGGTGCGCTTAATCGAAAAGGTTTAGTAGCCATTATCAATCTAGATACCCGGGAAGTTGTCCATGAGGTCAAGGTTGATTCGTCAAACGAGCGTTACTCTCGTTTTGTTTCGGCAATGACTGACGACCTGGTCTTTCTTGCGGAGGCCTTGCCTCAAGGGAAGGTGAGAATCAGGAACTTGGACAAGAGTCAGGTCGTAGCAGAATTTGAGAGTGGGAGTTCACGTATTGATCAAATCGTTATGGCTCCAGATGGCCTCACGATGGTGACAGTGGGTTGGCGGGACGACCTTGCGTGGTGGGACATGAAAGATCTTTCTGCGCCAATCGCTCGCATTGTTGGTCGGCAGGCAATCTTTTCAGCCGACGGAAAGACCCTTGCTACCGTTGAAAGAGGAGGAAGTAGTGTGATCTGGGATACGAGCACAAGAGAAGAGCGCCTGCGAATCGAACACGGTGATCAGTCCTTTGGATCAAGTGTTGCTATATCACCGAGCGGGACCGTGCTGGCGCTTACCTTTGGTATTGATGACTTCGAAAATGCGGTAAGCCTCTGGGATACGGCTACTGGAAGGCATCTGGGAGTCTTGCAGGGGCACAAGCAGGCAATCTGGTCGGTGGCATTCTCTCCTGATGGGCGAACTCTCGCTTCCTCCAGTGCCGATGGAAGCCTCAGATTGTGGAATGTGAAATCAAGGCGAGAGTTGATGTCGCTCGAAGAGGGCGGTGCTGGTCTTGCTCATCTGACGTTTTCTCCTGATGGCTCTTCCCTTGTAGCAGGCACTCCTCCGTTTGCGGGGTCGGGGCAGATTCGTATCATTTATGCTCCGTCCATCGGTCCGGAAGAATCCGAGAGACAGATCATTCCCTGACCTCGGGTAGATCGGGCAAGGAAATGCCAAAAAGAGAAGCAATGGACTCAACGAAGTCGGTATGTTTTCCCGGTACAGCATAGAACCACTTTGTCAGATACTGACGAAAGGTTTCCCCTTCGGGAGAGGGCGAAGAGTTTAACCACCGGATGGCATTCCAATGCTCCGGATTTCGCTCAAGGAGGTTCAAGAGGACAAGAGCGATAGCACCGTTTTTTTTTCGATCAGTAGGATTTTTACAAAGATGGGATGCATGTTTTCGGTAGTACCCCGGTAATCCTGTTCGAAGAATCTCGAGATAGTCCTCCCGCCCTTTTTGGATGTTGTCGGCGTAGTCCAAGAGAGCCGGTGAATAGCTTCTCCAGTTGCCATAAGGGGGTGTGGTCCTCCAATCCCGTGACATTGCCCGCAGGCAGTAGAGTGAGGCTGTCTCGCAAAGAGACTCTTCGAACCACAAATTCCCTCGATAATCATTCTCGTATCCGCAGAGCACGTGGCAAATTTCGTGAGAAAACTGGTAGGCGTATTGTGCCCAGAAGGTTTTTTCCGTGGCCAATCTCACCTGATATTCACCATCCTCGCCCCGCTTAAATAGTGCGATAGGTCCCTGCGGGCTCCTGCTGACCTGCACTGTCAGCGCCGGCACTCCTTCCATGTGCTTAAGCAGCTGATTTCCCGCTGATTGGCAGACCGCTGCAATATCTCTCCTCGACGCATTAAAGTTCTCAGGGTTGATCTTAATCTTGAGAGCCTTTGTTGAGTCAGCATGGCAAATGCCCGCGGTGCAGCTAAGGAGGAAAGTGAAAGCTGCTGAAGCAGTCGTTATGATTTTCATTTTGGATTCGGGTGACAGCAGCACGTGTACGACTCGTGTTCTGAATCTCAGTAGGCTCCCCGGATGTGTTGATGAACTTCTTCTTTATAGAACTGGCGGAGGGCGAGGTGAAGGTCTGATGAGAGGGGAGGTATATTGGTAACATCCGCGTTCTCGCATGCCTGAGCGGGAGAGCTTGCCCCGGGAATGATGACGGAAACCGCGCTGAAGTCTAATATCCATCGTTGGCTCATTTGAGCCATTGTCATTCCCTCTGGCACGAGGCTGCGAAGATGATCAGCTAACTCAAGTCCCTTTGTGAACGGAATTCCTGCAAATGTCTCTCCGACATTAAAATGTGCCCCGTCGCGATTGAAGTTTCGGTGATCATCTTCCCCGAAGACAGTCTGTGCAGTGAACTTTCCGCTGAGTAGGCCGCTCGCTAGCGGGAGCCGGACAATGATTCCTACCCCCAGTTCCTCCGCGCGGGGGAATAGTTCATCGATAAGCTTCTGCCTGAAGGGATTAAAAATAACCTGAAGGGAGACCAGATCATCGTGCTGGAGGCAGGTCAGTCCTTCCTCGACACTTTCCACGCTCGCACCAAATTCTTGTATCAGTCCCTCGTCTTTCAGCTCTCGTAGCCAGTCGAAGATTGCTCCGTCGAGAAGAACTGAATGAGGAACGCAGTGTAGTTGGAGGAGGTCAAGTTGCTGTATTCCCAGTCTGCCTATACTTTCCAGAGTGGATTTCCTGAGGTTCTCCCGGCTGTAGCCATTGGGATAAACTTCTCTACCGGTTTTGGACACGACCGTAATGCCCTCGCCATGCTTCTTCAGAAATGCGCCGATGAGGGACTCGCTCCTTCCGGCACCATAAACGTTTGCTGTATCGAAAAAGTTCGTCCCACTTTCTTTGGCCGCATAGAGGATCTCGTGCGCCGTTGCTTCATCCAGTGGTCCAAATTCGGTTCCGCCGAGCTGCCAGCATCCGAGTCCAATCTCGCCGATGTTGCGTCCATTCCTTCCGAGAGTGCGTGTGTTCATGTTTGTGGTGACGATGAGCTTGGGGAGGTAATGCGCAAGGAGGTAGTGCTAAGAAATAAATCGGAGGTCTGTCTTCTAACGTAAACGGGCCGCAGAAAAACTGCGGCCCGCATGAAAATCGAGTTACAAGGAAGTTTAGTTTACTTATAGTCAGCGGGCTTCACTCCCTTCTTAAACCCGTTAAAACTGTAGAATGTGGGGTTGTATTCACCGATCGGAGTAACATTCGCCTTGCCGTCGATTTTATCTTCCATACCGAGGCCCCAGAAGACACCGTTTACTATCATGCGTCGTAAGCCCTCGCTGTTAAAGTCGGTTGCGGCTCCCATGGTCGTGCAAAAGATTCTGTTGGTTTTTCCCTTAGGATTCTTCAATTCGCGAGTCCAAGCCACGGGCATAGCGGGCTCGTTGACGTCTTGAACCTTTCCTGTGGCGCGGTTTTTTTTCTGCTTTCCGGTCACGGGATTTGAGTCAGGCTTGAGAGAATCGGTAACCAAGCCGCGCATTAAAATTGTGGCGTCAGCGGGTGGGGCTGCTTCATAAGTGTCACTGTCGGCAAAGATATCAGTCGCACCCTTGAGAATGGGATGGCTTTTGTTGCTTTCCTCCACGACCCCCCGGCAGCCTTCGCGCTTGTGATGGCCCCAGTGGCTGACCCAGCCTTCTCCGAGGACTTTCTTTCCAAAGCTATTGAAGTCCCGGTAGGAGCCTTGACGTAGCTGAAATGCATGAGTGCTCGTTCTTAGTCCGATGATTGGTATGCCACGGTGATAGGCGTCTACAAAGTGCTTCATGTCCTCGTCAGGCCAATTGCGAAACCGAAGTGCAATGATAATAAGGTCGGCTGAGGCCATGGCCTCGGAGTTGGTGACGCTCTTCTGGTTGTTCGGGTCGATTTCACCCTTCTCGTTTACCGAGAACAGAACCGTGCAGTCGAATCCATGATGATCGGCCAGGATACGGCCAAGCATGGGCAGGCACTCTTCCGACCGGTATTCCTCATCGCCACTTACAAGGACGACATGCTTACCCTTTCCCGGTCCGTCTTTTCCCTTGTAATGAACGGAGAGGTGATGATCAGCCTGAGCTGAGGAAAGGCCGAGCGCCGAGGCGGTTCCAAGGAGGATAATTCGTTTGAGGAAGTTCATGGATAGAAGGTGGTTCAACTTGCAACAGGCTGCACACCCGCCGACAGGTAGCAAGATTTCAATGAAAGGATTCGGTCTGCCATCGGGTAAAGAGTCCTGGTCTAAAGGAGCTATGGACTTACAGTGTTCGTAGAGGAGCCTTGCCCAACAGCTTCGGAAAGGGAGGAAATGTTTTCCCGCATGACGCTCAGGAAATCCCCTTTCGCAGGTCGTGCTCCACACGGGTTCACCACGATATTGATTAATCCGGTCATTTTGATCTTGGTAATGTTCTCCTCAGTGGGCGGCCCTTCCCAGATGAAATATTTCACCGCAGATTTTTCACTCTGAATCGCCGCGATCTCGCCTATTTCAAGGGTGCCAAGTTTCTGCGCGGGTTCCCAATGCAGGGCCTGGCCTGAGAGGTCATAAGCGCGTGTCCAATACTGGTATACAGGATGAGATAATACCAGAGTAGTGCCCCTAAGAGGAGCGGTCACGCTTTTCATCTGGCGGTCGAGGTCCCTTATGTCTTTGAGAAGGGTTACAAGTTTTCCGGAGATGGACTCCGCGTGCTCCGGGAATTGTTCGCGAAGAGCGTCCGCAGTCGAAGAAGCTTGTTTGCTGGCCAGTTCAAGATCAAGCCAGGTCGTTGATGCAAATCCGCCGTGCGTATGACTCGTGGTTCCACCCTTGTGCGTGTGGCTGGTTCCTTCCTGTTGCTTGATAAAGCTGCCCTCGAAAGATGACGATGTTATGACGGTCGCTTCGTATGGAATGGTGCGACTCGAAGTCCACTTTGCGTAGTTGGCTCCGTTCAGAAGAATAAGGTCTGCTGCCTGAATGGCGCGTATTTGGTCGTCGGTTGGATTCCAGTAAGCTGGATCTACGTTTGGAGGAGTCTCAAACAGAATGTCTGCGAATTCCCCGGCTAGCCTTTTGGCAAAATAGGAAAGTGGGTAGTTGACGGCTGCGATGGTAGGCCTGCGTTTCTCCGAGAAGGCCAGGTTCTCTCTCTTAGTAGAGGTCTCGCATGAGCTAATGAAAGCCGCGGCGACAAGGACGAAAAGGGCAGGAGAGGAGGTAAATTTCATGGGCGGAATTCTCAAGGCTAACTAATCAACAGGGTGAGCAGGTCTGGCGCTGCTGCTTTGGTAAGGATGATGCCAATCTGGGCAATAGTGGTAGCCACAACGGCGATTATGATTACCTCGGACCCCTGCAAGCAAAGGATTGTCAGTTTCGTTGCGCCGATCTTTGCGTAAGTGCGCATTTCTCGCTCTCGAAGTCGAAAGGAGAGGAGAAAAACCATCAGGGCCAGAGTCAATGCAGCGATTCCGAGAAGGCTGAAGGCGACCAAAGCAAGACGCTGGGTTGCAAAAAGGGTATTGGCGAGGTGCTCGACCGCGGTGGCAGGGATGACGATTTGCTGAGGTTTTGCCGGATCTTGGTAGGCGGCAAGAGCGAGTGCTCGATGCTTCTTATCAAACGGAGCAAGAATCACCGAGGAAAGTGGATATTTTCCGTAGTCTCCATGAAAGTGGAAATCTCCCAGATTGGCATCAGTGACCTCGTTGAATTCAACAACAGAGGCATTTGCGCGCAGGATGCGCCCTGCGGAGTTCCGGCGCGAGTCCACGATTTCAGATTGAGATAGTTTCTGGTGGCCGTGGGCGAGGCCCTCAATAATCCAAGCAGTTTTCAGGTCGACAAAGATCGCGTTATCATCAGGGGTTCTGTTTGGTGTGAGTATCCCAGTGATGCGCATTCGGAGAGGGTAGACCCCTGCTAGATCGAAAATGTTCTCAGGAGATGATGTTATAGTATCACCCGGTTTGAGGTCTTTGCTTCTGGCGAGGCGCGCTCCGATTACGCAATCCCCAAGGCGTGTCATCGACTGGCCGGTATCTATCGAGAGTGCGCGGAGTTTAAAATATTCTAATGAAGTGCCGACGATTGGAGAACTCCCCGACCGGAAGCGCGAATGAATTGGGATCGTTTTTCCCAGGTCCATTCGATTGAGGGCTTCATAAGAGGAATAGTTAAGAGGGGGTAGTTCCTGGGGTGTGAAATAGAGGGCGTTGAGCGTAAGATCTATCGAGCTTCCACGGGGGCCTATGAGAAGAGGGGTAGCCCTTGCTCTCGCGCTGAGAACTTCCTCGCTCCGGCTGATGAACTCCTGCAGGGCGCGGGGAAAGTAGACTGTCAATGCAATGGTTCCGATTAGAAGCAGCGATCGAAAGGGACGATGCCGAAGTGCCCTCCAACTTAGATATGCGATGCTTGTAATTCGCATGCTGTCTATTTCTGGCCGTGTTGGTTGAGTTCCTCGAACTGAATGACAGCATCGAAGGCATGTACGAGTTCGAGGTCATGTGTAACCACTAGCAGTCCCTGTCTGTGCTCTTTCGCACTAGAATGCATCAAATCAAGGGTTTTCTTCTTATTCACGGGGTCGAGATTTCCCGTGGGCTCATCGGCCAACAGTAGTCTCGGGCGCGCGCTGAGTGCTCTGCAGATGGCTGCTCGCTGTCTTTCGCCATGAGAAAGGCTTTCAGGGAGCGTGTTCCAGTAATTGAGAATGCCAAAATCGCGGGCAAGACCTTTGGCCCGATCTTCTACGATCGCGTGGTCTTTTCGTATGCCGAGATAGGACGGAAGAAGAACGTTTTCGCCAACGGACAGGTGCTCAACCAATTCGAATTCCTGGAAGATGAGCCCAATTTCCGAAAGCCTGAATTCAGCCGAAGCCGCCCGACTAAGTGAAGTAATCTCGGTTGTATCGATGCAGATGCTCCCTGCAGAGGGATGGAGGATTCCCGCGACCAGATTGAGAAAGGTTGATTTGCCGCAACCACTTGGTCCTACCAGAGCGATAGTCTGGCCTTCTGCGCACTCAAATTTAGGGATGAGCATCTGATAGCCATTTCTGGAATATGAAAACTCGAGAGAGTGTATGCTGAGCAGGGTATTCACTCTGAAGGGCGCAGTGCTGATTTCTGGGAAGCAGGATTTCTCTCTCGTCCATGGAGATCAAGTCTGGTTATTTTCCATTTTCCTTCTGAAGGTTCGATGACGAAGGTGGCATTGTAGTTGTTGGTGCGGTCATGAAAATGACCCCAGTGCCCAACTCTCCCTGACGCCTGCCATTCGCAGAGCGCTTCGAATCCAGGGCGCTCCTGCAGAGTGCTCACGGAGCATGCCGATATCTCTACGTTATGAACTCTCACCCGAGATCCATCTCTTTCTCGACTGCGAAGGGTGCGTTGTAATTCGAGAAATATCGGAGTGAGAGCCTCGCCGGAAGCCGCGAGACTCAACTCTTCGTATTGCTGTTCTTGATTCGTGTAGTTGAAGGAGTGATAAATTCGTCGAAGAAGAGGGTCGAGAATCTCAATTGCCTCGGTGTCGCTGACACCGTTCCTCGTATCTTTGAGAGGAACTGTAATCGAAATTCCCCTGGCAGGAATCGCACCCAACGCGACCAGTATGACAGCAGTCGCTTTCAGGAGGTTCTTTTTGCGTTCGCGGAGCAGGCGAAGTCCTCCGAGAATGGCAGCGACAAGAAAAAGGATGCTCATCCAGGGAAGAGCGAAGAAGCGAGGTGGAGTATCAACGATCGATGGCGCGAGAGGTGGAGGGGTGCGAGCGTTAGGTTGAAAGCGACCGCGGACGTTTAAGGCAGGATTGAGCTGACTGAGTTCAAACTTCCGGGTTCCTTCTGGGTCTGCGACTTTGATGATTACCGAGTCAGAAGACTGCGGCATGAGATCCCACATCATCTGGAGCGCCTGTCTATGGTCTGATTGCGGAGCAGAAAAAACCACGCTAATCCATGTTTCGTCTGCGGTGATGGTTTGATCGGGAGAGATCGGCATAAACTCCAATGAGTCTGGTTGGATAAAGTTAATCCGTTCGAGAGTGAAAGGAACAGGCTCGTCCCGCATCGAAACGGGGCATCTAGAAGAAAGAAACTTACCGATGACAGGTTTTAGGGAGTTCCTCTGCTCCGGAGAGAGGCTTGAGCCAGGTTGAAGTTCGAGATCCAGCCACGGCTGAAGCGCGAGAGGTGTTAGCAGGAATTCCTTCTCGATTAGCCATGGATCGAGGTAGAGGGATCCTGAGACCTTCGTGGGATCAGGAGCGAATTCAGCCTCAGGTTCGATCCTCTGGTTTGTTTCTCCTGCTACAATGCCTGCCAATTGAGCGAAGAGAGCCAGGGTGGCGAGTTGTTTGTTGATCACCATTCTCTCCAAGGAACCATAAATCTCTGCCGAGGCTAAGCGTTGGTATCATGAGTATCAAGATCGAGAGTCTCTCCCCTAATTGCCTTGGATGAGTCCTTATTTAGCTCTTATGTTACTGATAACCAGACGATTGGGACTCTTTAGGTGGTGGCGATTTTGAGATGTTCACAATGAGACTGGCGGGAGAACGGCCTGATGAGGTTCGGTGGTCGCCTGAAGAGAGTAATTCAGGACGGTTGTCTTGTCAGTCCACCCCCGGAGTGTCACATTTTTGACTTCTAGGTTATGTTCATGAGACTGATTTGCGGGCTTTCCCGGTCAAAGGTTCTGGCAATCGGCCTGATCTTGCAGGGCGCCTACATCCATGGCGAAGAAAGTGGTGAGGAGTCGGGTGCTCGTCCAGTCAGCTACTGGAATGATATCCGGCCTCTGATGCAGGCGAGTTGCCAAGGCTGTCACCAGCCGGCGAAGGCGAAAGGCGATTACATTCTTACAGACGTAAAGCGGTTGATCCTTGGTGGAGAGAGTGGCGACCCGGCGGTGACCCCCGGAGACCCCGGGCAGAGTTATCTTCTGGAGCAGATAATCCCGGATTCGGACGGGAAAGCAGAGATGCCTCCGAGGGACAAGGCGCTTCACGAAACAGAGATTGCCATTATTCGACGCTGGATTGCGGAGGGAGCCGTCGATGATACTCCGGAGAATGCTTTCCAGAAATACGACATGGAGAATCCTCCAGTTTATGCTGATGCCCCGATTGTTACTTCCATGGACTATTCACCAGATGGTTCCTTGTTAGCTATCGCAGGGTTTCATGAGGTGATTCTTCGGAACTCTATAAACGGTGCCATGGTTGCTCGTCTCGTGGGACTGTCCGAGAGGATTGAGAGTGTCGCATTTTCGCCGGACGGCAGAATGTTGGCAGTTACAGGTGGTTTGCCCGGCAGGATGGGAGAGGTGCAGGTCTGGGATGTTGCGAAGCGCGCTTTGAAAATTTCGGTCCCGGTAACCTACGATACGGTTTATGGCGCTGCGTGGTCTCCGGACAATACGCTCATTTCGTTCGGTTGCAGCGACAATACCCTGAGGGCTATCCGGGTCACCGACGGTAAGCAGGTTCTTTTCATGGGTGGGCACAACGACTGGGTTCTTGATTCCGTATTCTCACGGGATGGCAAGCAGGTGATCAGTGTCGGGCGGGATATGACCGCGAAGCACACCGAGGTGGAAACTGAGAGGCTTATTGATAACCTAACCTCGATCACTCCGGGCGCATTGAAAGGGGGAATAGCCGCGGTAGCTGGTCATCCGTTAAAGGACGAGGTTCTGGTTGGAGGATCTGATGGGCAACCCCAGGTGTTCCGTCTTAAGCGACAGACAGCCCGGAAGATTGGCGATAACGCCAACGTCGTTAGAAAATTCCCCCAAATGCCAGGTCGGATCTGGGATGTCTCTTTCGATTCAGCGGGTAAGCATGCTGCTGCAGTCAGTAGCCTTGATGGAGATGGGATGGTCACGATTTTTAATGCGGATTACGACAGCTCTATCCCCGAAGATATTAAGAAGATCTTCAATAAGACCCCAAACGGAGGGGAGAAGCAAAAGCTGGAGGCTTACTGGTCTAGAGAGGTATCGATACTCCATTCCATCAGTGTCCCCGGAGTCGAAATGTTCTGTCTGGCGTTCTCGCCCGATGGAAAGACTCTCGCGGTGGCAGGAGCAGATGGAACAGTGCGTTTCATTGAGGTGGAAAGCGGAAAAGTTATCCGTGAGGTAGACGCCGTTGAGGTTGGAGGAGGCGAGATTGCAGCCTCGGTGAAGAAGTCAGAGCGAAGAAGATTGAATCGAAAGCGAGGTAAGCGTGCAGAGCTCAGCGAGCGCACTATTTCACCTGAGGAGATATCGGCGCTCATTATGGACCCTGCAGAGATTGTGCTCTCCAAGCCCAATCAATACTCCCAGATTCTGGTGACGGCGAGACTCAAGGCCGGGGGCCGGGTTGATGTCACCCGCCAAGCTGTCACAGAGGTATCGGACGGCCTTCTAGCAGTGAGTGATCGCGGACAGGTCAAACCGCTCAGGAATGGAAAAGGGGTTCTCTCGGTAAGAATCGGGAGTAGCGAGATTGAGGTCCCGGTGAGGGTGAGCAATGTTCAGGCCGCACACGTCCCGGATTACGTCCGCGACGTGAAGCCAGTGATCAGCAGGATGGGTTGCGATGCGGGGACGTGTCACGGGGCCAAGGATGGTAGAAATGGATTCAAATTATCACTCCGGGGATACGATCCTCTCTTCGATGTAAGGGGTTTCAGCGATGACATATCAGGACGGCGGGTCAATTATGCTTCTCCGGACGATAGCCTGATGCTGTTGAAGGCGACTGGAGCCGTTCCTCATGAGGGGCAGCAATTGACCGAGCCAGGTTCAGAATACTACCAGATCATCAGGAACTGGATAGCCAATGGATCAAATCTTGGAGACCCCGCGCCGGTCGTGAAATCGATTGTGGTGGCACCAAAAAACCCGGTCATCAAAGAGGTGGGCGGTCAGCAGCAGATCAGAGTGGTTGCAACTTACACCGACGGGTCGCAGCGCGACGTGACCCGGGAGGCATTTCTTGAGAGCGCTAATCAGGACGTGGCGGTTCATGACGATTATGGGTTGATGACAACGTTGCGCAGGGGAGAAGCTCCTGTTCTCGCTCGTTATGAGGGGGCCTATGCGGCCACTACCCTTACAGTTATGGGAGATCGCAGCGGTTTCGAATGGGTAGAACCTCCTGTTTGGGGTGAAATCGACCAGCTGGTGGCGCAGAAGTGGCAGCGCATGAAGATTCTACCTAGTGACGTGTGCACCGATGAGGAGTTTTTCCGCCGGGTTTATCTGGATCTGACCGGTCTTCCACCCATGCCCCTGCAGTTGAAGTTGTTCCTGGCCGATCCCACTGATTCAAGGACAAAGCGGGAGGAGGTCATCGATGATCTGATAGGCTCACCGAATTTTGTGCAGCATTGGACTAACAAGTGGGCGGACATGCTGATGGTTAACAGCAAGTTTCTAGGTGGAGAAGGTGCCAAGATATATCGGGAGTGGATCAGGAAAGAGGTGGAAGCCAACACCCCATACGACGTTTTTGTTCGTAAAATTCTTACGGCAACGGGATCTAACAAGGAGAACCCTCCGGCATCGTATTTTAAGATTCATCGAAGTCCGGATATGCTCATGGAGAATACGACCCATCTATTCCTGGCAACGCGCTTTAATTGTAACAAGTGTCACGATCATCCCTTTGAGAGATGGACCCAGGACCAGTATTATGAAATTGCAGCATTTTTCTCTCAGGTAAAATTAGAAAGAGACGGTAAAAACGCCCCTAAACAGAATATTGGAGGGACCGCGGTTGAGGGCGCGAAGCCGCTTTACGAGATCGCGATGGATTCCGGGGAAGGGGAGATGATGCACGAGCGAACGGGGCAGATCACCAAGCCTGGATTCCCTTACCTAGCGAAACATGAGAATCCAGAGGTGCCATCGGGAAGAAGTCCGACAAGAAGGCAGGAGTTAGCAGCGTGGCTTACTGCAGGAGATAACCAGTTCTTTGCGAGGAGTTACGCAAATCGCATCTGGGGATACCTTCTTGGAACCGGAGTGATCGAACCACTTGATGATATTCGTGCTGGTAATCCTCCCTCCAATCCGGAGCTGCTTGACTACCTCACGGAGCGTTTTGTTCAAGAGGGATTTGATGTCCGCAAGCTCATCGCGGAAGTCTGTAAATCTCGCACTTATCAATTGTCCTTGAGTGTCAATAAGTGGAACGAAGACGACGAGATCAACTTCTCTCACGCGAAAGCGCGCCGACTCCCTGCGGAGGTCCTTTACGATGCGGTTTATGCAGTAACAGGTGCCGCACCCAAGTTGCAGGCAAAAGAGATCGATGCGAAACAGGATACAAAGAGCGGGCTTCTGGCGACTCTTGGCAGGCCAACAAGAGAAAGTGCGTGTGAGTGTGATCGAGCCAATGATGTTCAACTCAGTGGAGTTATGGCTCTCCTGAGCGGACCTGATATCGCAGATGCGATCGCCGATCCCAAGAATGCCATTGCCAAATTAGTCGCCGAGAAGCAGGACGACAAGAAGCTCATTACTGAAATTTTCCTCAGGGTGATTAACCGTGCGCCGAGCGAGGCGGAGATCGCGGCTGTGAGGAAAAACTGGAACGAAATCAATAATGATCACGAAGCGATGCTTGCGGAATTAGCGCAGCGTGAGAAGGAGTGGGAGCCGACGCGAAAGGCGCGTGAGGCCAAGAGAATGGAAGGTATAAGGAAGGCTTCAGAAGCCATTCAGGAATATCAAACCCAGCATGAAGCGGAGCGCAAGCGGTTGGAGGCTGAGCGGGAGGCAAAGATTGCGCTCTCGAAGAAAGCAGTCGCTGATTATGAGGCCCTTCTTCCGGAGAAGGCGAAAGATTTCGCGACTCGAATGAAAGGCAAGGTAGGAACGAGGTGGCATCTTCTCAGGCCGAATTCTGTTTCCACATCGGATAAGTCCAAGATCGAAATACTTGAGGATGGATCAATCCGGGGTAGCGGCGGCGAGCGGCCCTTGGATTACAGGTTGTCGCTGGAAACAAAAATCACCAATATTACCGGTCTCATAGTTGAGGCTGTTCCGGATCTGAGTTTCAAAGGTGGCCCCGGTCTGAGTAAGGACGGGAATTTTGTGGTTACCGAAGTGGAAGCAAGATGGCAGGAGTTGAAAGCGGAATCCAAAGAGATACCGGTTGTTTTTGGGGACGCCAGAGCCACATTCACTCAGAATGATTTTGACGTGAAGCGAACCTTTGACGGCAACCTCGATGGAGGAAACAAGGGTTGGGCGATTGGTGGAGGGAACTACAAGATTCCTCAGCGCGCAGTCTTCAAGATGAGAGATGTTATTCCTGGAAACGCCGACAAGGGAGTGAAACTGAATGTCGGGATTTTTTGCAGGTTCAAGAGTCACCCATTAGGCAAATTCCGTATCTATATAACAACGGCCCCTGAGCCTCTGAAGCATGCGGGGATTGCGGTCGAGGAAGCAGGGCTGCCTGCCCGGATCGCAGAGGTTGTCGAGAAAGACGCAGCCAGCCGAAGCGAGGTGGACCGGAGCCTCCTCATAAGCAGGTTCGCGGAGGCAGATGCAGAGTACCAACAGAGACTCTGGGCTGCAAAGGGACCTTTTCCCGCGATTCCGGCTGACAAAAAAATGGAGGAGCTCAAAAAAGCCCTAGAATATGCTAAAATTCCAATTGAAGAGGACCCTCGGCTGGTTCGTTTTCGCAGAGATGTGGAGATGAGCGCAGGGCAACTCAAAAATCTCCGCCTCACCGCTGCCCAAGATCTCACTTGGGCATTGATTAATAACCCGGCTTTCCTGTTTAATCATTGAGATAGCCTAATTTGCGGGGATTGATTCCTTCGCCCTACCCAACAGAATTATGTTTCGTATTAAAGGACCAAAAGGCCGTGATCTATGTGATTCCCATTTAGGGTCAACCCGTCGTGATTTCCTCCGGGTGGGAGGAGCAGGCATGATGGGGATGAGCCTGAATAACATTCTTGCTGCTCAGGACCAGTCAGCTGGAAGTCCGCATGCAGGCAAAGATGGATGGGGAAAGGCGAAGAGCGTGATTCTCATTTATCTTCAGGGCGGGCCGAGTCATCTCGACCTCTGGGATCCAAAGGAAAATGTTCCGGATAAGATCCGATCTTCGTTTAATACGATTCCCACTCAGATCCCGGGAGTTCATTTCACTGAAATTTTGCCAAAGCTGGCCAAGGTGAACGACAAGTTTACCACAATTCGTTCGATGAGTTATACGCCAAACGGCTTATTTAACCACACCGCGGCGATTTACCAGATCATGACAGGTTATACGACGGACAAGGTCAGTCCATCGGGGCAACTTGAGCCACCATCGCCTAAGGATTTCCCAAATTTCGGTTCGAATATCATTCGGATTAAACCGACGGATGAGCCGATGCTTCCCTTCGTCATGCTTCCACGACCTCTGCAGGAGAGCAACGTCGTGGGGAAGGGGGGGACAGCTGGTTTCCTAGGAAAAGCCTACGACCCTTATTATCTCTATCCGCCAGGGGATGATATGAAGATGGACAAGATGGATGGGCTGAATGTTGAAGATCTTCAGCTTCGCCCTGATGTCTTTTCAACCCGTTTAAGGAGGAGGGCAAAATTGCGGAAGACTATCGAAGATCAAATGCCAGCCCTCGATAAGGCGGTAGAAAAATTCAATCTCGATAATTACTACGATCAGGCTTTGAATCTGATCGTTTCAGGGAAAGCGCGTGAGGCCTTTGACCTAGATATGGAGAAGGATTCCCTCCGTGATCGTTACGGTCGAAACACTTTTGGACAAAGCTGTCTGCTAGCTCGGCGCCTGGTGGAGGCGGGGACGCGAGTCGTTGAGGTAGTATGGCCCAAGGTTGCGAATTCGGATAATCATTCCTGGGATCATCACAAGGACCTCAGTAAGCGTATGAAGAATCAGTCCGGCCCAATGCTGGATGGAGGCCTTGCCACTCTTTTTGATGATCTGGATGAGCGGGGGATGCTCGACGAAACTCTGGTTGTTGCGATTGGAGAATTCGGGAGAGCGCCGGAGAAAGGAGTTAGTACCTCTGGCAATGGGAATAGTGCAGATGGTCGGGACCACTGGCCTTACTGCTATACTTCGGTGATCGGAGGAGCGGGTATTAAACGGGGTTATGTGCATGGAAAGTCGGATAAGACTGGGTCTGCTCCGGTGGAGTTGCCGGTTCATCCGAGTGAAATACTGGCCACGATTTACCACAGCGTAGGTATTGAGCCTGAGACGATCGTGTATAACCACTTGAACCAGCCGCGTGAGTTGGTCAAAGCTCAAGCAGTTGAGAAGCTTTTCGCGTAAAATACCTGTTCGCTCGAAGCTCCCGTTCGCGCTCTAAGAGCGGGCTCGTTTAAGCCGAGCGGACCTTGGGATTGTCAGAGTTCCATTTGCTTCATCTGGACCATAAGGGACCGGGTCGCCTCGCAGAATGCCTCTGCGACATGTGACTCGGAAGGTCCTTTAAGAGCGATAGGTTGCCCCTGATCACAGCGCAGTCGAGTTTCGGGATCAATCGGGATCTCAGCAAGGAGGGGTACCCCCATGCGCTCTGCTTCACGGCGCCCGCCATTCTTGCCGAAAAGGTGATATCGTTTCCCCTGATCGCACTCGAACCATGACATGTTTTCTATAATGCCGAGAATCTGGACATTAACCTTGGCGAACATGCTGATTGCCTTACGTGCATCGATCAGAGCGACCTCTTGAGGAGTCGTAACGATAATGGCTCCATCCAAGGCCAGAGTCTGAACGATGGTCAATTGGATGTCTCCTGTCCCTGGCGGCAGATCAAGGACCAGGACATCGAGTTCGCCCCAAGCCACCTCTTTCAGAAACTGCTGAGTGTAACGAGTTGCAAGAGGGCCACGTACAATTACCGGAGAATTGTCTCCAAGAATGAAGCCCATGGACATCAGCTTGATACCGTGCGCTTCAATAGGAATGATGCGTTCCTGGGAGTCTGCCAATGGTTGTTGATCGGCTGCCCCAAACATCAGGGCGATGGAAGGGCCGTATAAGTCGCAATCACAGAGACCGACCTTCAAACCTTGCTTGGCGAGAGTGATTGCGAGGTTTGACGAGACGGTTGATTTCCCTACACCCCCTTTCCCAGATGCTACTGCGATAATTTTTCGCACACCCGGAATCGACTGTTTGCCCGCCACTCCTCCGGGGGTATTGGCGCCGCCCGGAGGGTCCTGAACGTCAATGGATATATGCACATTTTCCGATCCGCCCGCGAGTTGATCGAGTGCAGCATGGCAGTCTTTAAAGATTTTTTCTGGAATTTTAGGGTCTCGAGTCTGCACCTGAATCTCGATAGTGACCGAGCCTTCTTGAATTGATACGGATTTTACCAGTCCAAAAGAGATGATGTCTCGGGAAAATCCCGGATAGCTGACAGAGGAGAGTGCAGTGCGGATTGCGTCTTCGGTCATGCGCGGGAGGACAGATTTGTGGTCAGTCCTGGCGGCGTTGTCAAATGTTCCAGGACGCCAAATTGTAAATTGTTTGCTGTCGTAAGGCGTGGCTCAAAGACGCAATGCCAGTTGCCGAGTGATGATTTAGCCCCGGCAGGAGAGGGATGCTCTCCTCGTCGTGCAAATGCAGGCTTGGCGGGTTCGAGAAGCTAAAAGCTGCGTCTGAGGTGACTTGGCAGGATGTTGAGTTGCTCTCGATATTTGGCGACCGTTCTTCTGGCTAATTTGATTCCCTGTTCAGCGAGAATTTTCTGAATAGCCGAATCCGACAAAGGTTTCTGCCGGTTTTCCTTGTCGATGATTCTCTGTAGAGCTTCCCGGACGCCTTGATTGGAAATGGCATCGCCAGCTGTGGTGGTGTAACCAGATGCAAAGAAGCGACGCATTTCTATTACACCATGAGGAGTGCGAGCATGCTTTCCGGCCACTGCCCGAGATATCGTAGCTGGGTGAACTTGAATGGACTCAGCGATTTCATTCATTGTCAGGGGCTTCAAAAAACGGGTGCCACGAGTTAGAAACTCTTTCTGACGGCTTATAATTTCTTCGGATATGGCAAGGATGGTTGCTTGCCGCTGATCGAGAGCCTTGATGAGAGTGCGGCCATCGCGCAATTGATTCCTGAGATAACTTCTGAGCTTACGGTCGGGACTGGTGGCAACAAGATCCTTATAAGTCGTGCTCAGCCTCAGCCGGGGCAGATACTCATTTGTGAGTATGGCAGACCACTCTCCATCCTGATTCCGTTCGAATGAAACGTCAGGAACAATGTAGGGATTTCCCGAGGGGTCGAAAGAGGTTCCCGGCGAGGGGTCTAGTTGTGCGATATGGGATGCCGCTTCAGCCACCTCCTCGACCTCAACACCCAGTGCGCTGGCGATCTTGGGATAATGTTTGCTCGCCAGATCACCTAGGTGACTTTCGACGATGCGAAACTCCAAGGTGTTCAGACGATTCGACCGGTGCAGTTGAACAAGAAGAGATTCTCTAAGATTTTCCACGGCGATCCCGGCAGGATCAAAGCTTTGCAAGCTCGTTTTGGCGCGTTCCAGATCCTCCAGAGATATACCAAGCCGCCGGCCAACCTCGCTGAGAGGCTCGTCAAAGAAACCGCGCTCATCCATATTGCCTATAAGGGCCATTGCAGCCCGGCGCACTTCCGGAGATGGTGCGGATAGGTTCAGCTGGCTCAGCAGGTGCTGCTGGAGTGTTTCGGGTGCGACAATGGAGCTGTAGAGGTGCTCCCTGCGTTCCTCGTCTTCCTTGCTCGATCCGCTGGTCCGGCGTTCCATTATTGCGAGTTCGCGCAGGTCATCATCAGGAATCTCGATTGATTGTTCCTCTTCACTGTTACCGGGGTCGAGTTCCTCCAGAGAGAGGGAAGTCAGATCGTGTTCGAGGACCGGATTAGTTTCGATGAATTGCCTCAAAAGGTGCTGCAATTCCAAGGCGTTTGCCTGTAAAACCTCTAAGCTCTGACGCATCTGAGGCGCCAAGGTCTGCGATTGATTGAGGTTTTGATTTAAGGACGTTTCAGCCATTTCCCCTCCGGGTTACTACCAGTATTACAGGGATTGGATTACAGGCGAGAAGTTATTAGCAGAAATCGTGCCATGCTTATAACTTTCTTTCTTTGACTGCTTTCCGACTAGCTGTTGAGCGCGCCCTTTGATTCTTTGAATTTGAGTGCCGGAAAGGTCATTGGAATCAATAGCTGGATGGTTTTAGTGCTTGGAGGTTGGATGACGAAGGTTCGAGTTGATTAGGCTTGATAAGCTCCGTCGCTCTCCTTTGAATCTTCTATGGCGGATTTAACTCTGGGACTGTCCTTCGATGACGTTCTTCTTGTTCCTCAGAGAAGTGAGGTTTTACCAACCAGCGCGGTCCTCGACACTGCGTTGACCTCAGAAATCTCTCTGAAAATTCCAGTGATATCCGCGGCGATGGATACGGTTTCGGAGACAGATCTTGCTGTTGCGCTGGCGCGTGAAGGTGGGATCGCGGTTATTCATCGCGCCTGTTCGGTGGAAGAGGAGTTCGCGATGGTGGACCGCGTTAAGAGATCTGAAAGTGCTGTCATCCAGCGACCCATGACCGTCAGGGAAGGGACGACGATTGCGGATCTTAAAGGTATTATGGAGGAACAGGGGTTCTCTGGCTTTCCGGTTGTCGATGAGGAAGAACTACTGGTTGGCATGGTCACAGGACGAGATATCCGGCACTTTGCGGATGATGCCGCCAGAGTAGAGGATGTAATGACTGGGAGGGATAAGTTGGTTACCGGGGACCCCGATACGACTCCGGAGGCGGCGAGAAGGATTCTTTATGAGCATCGAATAGAAAAACTACCACTAGTAGATGGTGAGGGGAGGCTCGTCGGCCTGATTACAGGTGGAGACATTGAAAAGCAAATCACCTTTGTCGATGCGGCTAAGGATCCAAACGGACAGCTGCGCTGTGGCGCAGCTATCGGTGTAGGAGCGGATTGGAAGGACAGGGCAGAGGCGGTTATCGAGGCCGGTGCGGATGCTCTTTTTATAGATGCCGCGACCGGGCATACGGCCCGGGTTCTTGAGGTTGTAGAGGCGCTAGCAAGTCTCTCTAATCGTCCAGTGGTGGCCGGGAATGTGGTTACAGAGCAAGGTGCCCGGGATCTTGTATCGGCAGGTGCGCGCGCGATCAAAGTAGGAGTCGGGCCAGGATCAATCTGCACGACCCGCGTGATCGCAGGAGTAGGAATGCCCCAGTTCACGGCGATACAAAATGTCGCGCCGTGGTGCCGTGAGAATGGTGTTTGCGTTATTGCAGATGGTGGAATTCGCTACTCGGGTGATGTAGTCAAGGCTCTCGCGGCGGGTGCTGACATCGTAATGTTGGGCTCACTCTTGGCCGGGACGCGTGAGAGTCCCGGGCAGACCGTTCACTTTCAGGGTCGCCGCTTCAAAACCTACCGGGGCATGGGGTCTCTGGGAGCGATGATGAAGGGGGCTGGTGATCGTTACGGGCAGGGTGCGAGTGGGAAGCTGGTGGCAGAGGGGGTAGAGGGTCGAGTGCCATACAAGGGGCCTCTGGCCGATGTGATTTATCAGTTGATGGGAGGGGTGCGATCAGGAATGGGCTACGTTGGCGCAAATAATCTTGAGTCCCTACGATCACAGAGCGAGTTCGTGAGGATTACCCCAGGCGGTTTGCGTGAGAGTCATACACACGACATCGTGATAACTCAGGAGCCTACTAACTATCAGCCGATCAGTTGAGGCAAGAATGCGTATCCAATTGTCTTAAAAACATGGAAGAACACAGGCATGTAGCCGTCGTTGATTTTGGCTCTCAATATACCCAGCTCATTGTCAGGAGGGTCAGAGAGCTGGGCTTTTTTGCGAAACTCCACACGGTTGAAGATTTTGAAATCCTGGGCAGTCCTGGTGCGATCATTCTGTCAGGCGGACCAAGTAGTACACGTGACGAAGGTGCTCCTGATGTGGATTTTGATTGTTTGCAAAAATACGAGGTTCCGGTTCTTGGAATTTGCTATGGAATGCAACTCCTTAATGTCAAGTTTGGGGGTCAGGTTGAGGCTAGTGACCGGCGTGAATATGGACCGGCGGACTTGATTCCAGAGGAAAGCGGAGGTCTGTTCAAAGATCTCTCAGGGAGATCGCAGGTGTGGATGAGTCACTCGGACACGGTCAGTGACCTGGTTGAGGATTGCCGTGTAATAGCTCGTAATGAGCATGGAACTCCTGTCGCCCTGCAATGGGGTTCTAACTGTTTTGGCATACAGTTTCATCCGGAGGTTACTCATAGCCACGAAGGGCTGAAGGTCCTGCAAAACTTTCTTGAAATGGCTCAAGATCTACAGGAGTTCCGAATCGAGGATTTCAAAAAGACGCTCCTTGAGGAGATCAAAGCGAAGGTTGGCGACAAGCAAGTGGTTTGCGGAGTCAGTGGAGGCGTAGACAGCACTGTGCTGGCTGTCCTCCTGAAGGAAGCCGGTATTCATATGAGGGCAATCTTTGTTGATCATGGGTTACTGCGCAAAGACGAGGGCGATGAGGTTCGTAAGAACTTCCAGCGTATGGGCGTGGACATTGAAACGGTTGAAGCCTCGGAGACCTTTCTCAGTCAATTAGCTGGTGTCAGCGATCCTGAGAAAAAACGTGAGATTATAGGAAACCTCTTCATCAAAGTTTTCTGGGACTCGGTGGGAGACGCAGATATGCTCGCGCAGGGAACTCTTTATCCAGATGTGATTGAGAGTGCGTCAAACGCAAAAACAAAGGCGTCGAAAATCAAGACTCATCATAATCGTGTTGATAAAATCCTGGAGCTCCAGAAGCAGGGAAAAGTTCTCGAGCCTCTAGCTGAGCTATTCAAGGATGAAGTGAGAGAGCTAGGTCTGTCGCTGGGGATCCAACCTGACATTGTTAACAGGCACCCATTTCCTGGTCCGGGTCTCGCTGTCCGCTGCCCCGGGGAAGTCACTCCGGATCGTCTGCGTATCATTCAGGAGTGTGATTCGATCTTTATTTCATTGCTCAAGCAGTATGACTGGTATGACAGGGTTTGGCAGGCATATGCAGCTCTCGTTCCGGTGAAGACCGTCGGAGTGAAAGGGGACGAACGGAGTTATGAGTTCGCTGTAAGCCTGCGTGCGGTAGTGAGCGAGGACGCCATGACCGCGGACTGGGTTGAATTGCCCTACCAGATCCTCAGGGATTCAAGCAACCAGATCCTGAACACTGTTCTTGGTGTGAACCGGGTTCTCTACGACGTGTCTACCAAGCCCCCTGCAAGTATCGAGTGGGAGTAGTGCGCAGCGGAAGGCAAACAGGACGGGAGAGAATGTGAGAAGACCTGCGTTCTGGGACAAACTAGCCCGTTCGGTCCACAGAATCGTTGGTAACCTCCACAGGAATGGGGCCCAGAGCTTTTCCGGCGGCAAGCGTCATGTGGGGGAAGGGGATCTCGATGTTTTCCATGTCGAACCGCTCCTTGAGCTCCCTGGGGAGTGTATTGCGGAGAGTCCCGTAGTCGTCCTGAAGGCACCAAGCCCCTAGCAGGAAATTGAGGGAGGAATCCCCAAATCCAGTAAACACAATAAGCGGGTCGGGTTCATTCAGGCACTGAAGATTTTTTTCTGCGACCTCATGCATCACCCTGAGGACATGTCCGATATTTTCGTCATAGGCGACTCCAACATCGAGATTGAATCTGCGTATGGGGTGTCGGGTAACATTGGTGAGTTTGGTCTTAACCAGAGTCTCGTTAGGAATACGTACGGAGCGGTTGTCGAAGGTGCGAAGGGTGAGCGCGAGGAGACCGATCGTATCGACGGTCCCGGCAATCCCGTCTACCTCGATGACGTCGCCAAGCTCGAATGGTCTCTCCCCGATCATGAAAAACCCACTGATGATATTCGACAGTGAAGTTTGTGCGGCAAAGCCGACCGCAATCCCAGCAACGCCAGCGGCTCCGAGGACTGCGCCAAGGTTTAGCCCCATGTGGTTGAGGGCGAGAATGAAGGCAAAAGCATATCCGATGTAGCGGATCAGCTTTTTAACCACCATTGTGCCCTGGGGGCCTAGCTTTTCCCCGAAGATGGCGAGGGCCGTCTTCGAGAGAATGGCTACCGCAATAATTCCACCGATCAGGATGGTTGCAGCGCCAAGGATTTTCAACGGGTACTCAGTCGCGAGAAATTCCTGAAGCCACGGGGGCGGTGCAGCAAGGTAGAGCGCGGTCACGGGAAAGCTTTAGTGAATGACATCAATGACGGAAGCGAAAGCGCGTCGGAGGGTGGAGCGACTGGTTTTTCCTGCACGGGCCGGGGCTATTTCCCGTCCGCTATCAGCCGGAGCGATTGGACCCGCATCATAGGTAATGTCGTTCCCTTCCTCATCGTTTTCGTTTATGCGAATGCGACAGGCGTTTGCCCAGAGACGATTTTCATAACTGAAAATCGAGAAGTGCCCTAAGTCGAGAAACAGTCGTTCGAATTCGAAAGCGTCCCGACTGGCGTTGTGCAGGTCGACACTGACTATGATGTCATGATCGAGCCAGTCGCCAGGATCAAAATATCGACGAGCACGTGTCTTGAGAGCGTAGCAGACTTCGCCAGCTGAACGGTCTCCATGCCAAGTCTTGCTAAGAGTTTCGGAGGGAATGCTGATGAGCTTTCGAAGGCTGCCCCCGCATTCTCCATGGATAACGAGATTCAACGGGATTCCGATGTAAAACAGAGCGCTGCCACCGGGAGCGATAGAGAGTGAGGAATTTGGCTTTGCTATCACCGGGAGACTAGGAAGGGCCGGAGTGAGACGGACGCGTGTGTCATCATCATGGCAATCCCAGCGTTGCCACTCCAGGCCCTCGGGGAGGTCTTCCAAGCTTCCCTCCTCGCGTTGAATATCTTGCTCTCCGTTGGAGTAGGAGGTGCTCACGCGCCATTCGTCGTAGCGCCTCAGCATGGTCATGGACAAAGGGCCTATCCTTGAGTGGAACCATCGGCTGCTTGCCAAGGTCCGTTCGTCCCACGCGATGTTCACTTCGGCACGATGAAAAGAGCGGAAGACATGTCAAGCGGGGGCGCGATGTGATCACGCAGAGATTGTGAATAAATTGGGAATAAAAGTAATCTAGGTCCTACCGACCTCTAATTCACTGAAAGGCCGGATGGTAGAAAGATTGTGGAGGATCAGTGGTTGAATTCTGACCGTGGGATGTGAGCGCTTAGCGTTGACGGTTTGACTCGCTATCTTTAGGTGATGGCTGAACAGATGGACCTGACGAGAACTGCCTATGGAACATGGAGCGGAGGACGCTACATGCATTTTGGAGAAGCCCTTGAGGAAGATCGTTACATTCAATGTATTCAACTTGCCTATGCCCGCGGCGTCCGAACTTTCGTCACGGCAGATGTCTACGGGCAGGGTGAAGCAGACATCGTTCTCGGCAAGGCTCTCGCAGATTATCCGCGTGAATCCTACTGCCTCGTCGGCACCATTGGTCACGATTTCTACAAAGGTGTCCGTGCTGGATCGGGAGGTTTTCCGCGCTTCACCGACCCTGAGCTTCGCGGTCCTGATGAGTATGCAGATTTTTTACGAATGGCGTGTAGTAAGTCGCTCTCGAATTGTGGAACTGATCATTTTGACCTCTTGATGCTTCATAACCCTGATGAAACGGGATATACAAGCGAGGAAGTCTGGAAGGGAATGGTGGTTCTGAAGGAAGAAGGGATGGTTACGAGGTTGGGAATAGCCCCGGGGCCAGCGAATGGTTTTACTCTCGATCTGATCCATTGTTTTGAGCACTTCGGGGAGGTGATCGACTGGGCGATGATTATCCTCAACCCCCTGGAGCCTTGGCCGGGGCGCTTCGTTCTTCCTGCCGCTCAGGAGCACGGGGTGGAGGTGCTGACTCGAGTGGTTGACTATGGTGGCCTTTTCCATGGTGATATGAAGAGAGGGCATGAGTTCAAGCCTGGGGATCACCGGGCATATCGCCCGAAGGGCTGGGTTGAAGCAGGGCACGATAGAATTGAAAAGATGAAGGCAGTGATTGACCGGCATGAAATGGATCTTCTGCACTTTGCGTGTCTGTGGAATCTGTCTCAGGCTCCGGTAAAGAGCGTTGTGCCAACCTTTATACAGGAGGCTGGCGAATCAGCCCGAAGCATAGAATCGAAGATTGAGGAGTTTGGAGGGCTGCCTGATTTTGAGTTTACCCCAGATGAGGTGGAGGAAGTCATGGCCGCAGGTGATAATACCGGGTGTATGAAGTTAAAGGGGGCCAGTCGCCGCCATGAAAAGAGCGAGCGCCCGGATGAATGGCCAATGCGTCCGGAGTTATTGGAGCTTGCGGGGCGTTATGGATTGGGAACAGAATGGTAACTCTTTGTTATATAATGACAGAAAGAGTATAAGCTCATGAAGTGCCCCCGATGTGTCCAGAGAGTTCACAGTATGGCCCGGGAGTGTCCTCATTGTGCTTTCAGTATCGCCAATGTAGACCGGATCTTCGGTCAAGATGATGTAAGACTGCGAACGTTGACAGACGCTGCAGGGGTTTTGCGTCGAAGGGAGAGAATCGCTCTCCGAGGGCGCCTCGATCAATTCCAGCAGAATTTTCCACAGCTCTTTTTCGGGATCTATTTTGGTAGTTTCAGGGAGACTCCCAGTCTCAGGCAGTTTGGTTTCTGGTTGCTGAATCGTGGCGCTTTCGAAGACGTCGAGGTGTCCCGGCCGAATGCGGGAGGAATACTCCTCAGTGTTGATGTCGGAGGAAAGTCCGCGGGTCTCACCTCTGGTTATGCGGTGGCACCTTTTCTCTCGCAGGAGGCAACATTCGGGGCGCTATCGAGCGCGCACCCATACTTTTTGGAAGGGCAGTGGTTGAAGGCAAGTGAGTCGGTCTTAGGCAGGATTACGAGGGTATTGGCAAGGCAGTCACGCCTTAGTGAGAGAGACGCGAAGGAGCTGGGAGCACAACACGATCATACGGGAAGTTCTGAGGTGGGTTTGCGTGGACTGAGGGAGCGTCACAGGGGAGGGCGGACGAAAAGTAAGGCATGAGATTGGGATTCTGTCTTTGTCTGCTTCCACTCCTAGTGCAGTCGCCTCTAGGAGGCCAGAGTGCGGGGACTTCGGACACCGCGGAGTCCGATAGTGGTAAAACTGGTGCATCTGGAGAGAAGCTGAGCTCAAGGTTACCGGAACTTCCCGCCTGGAGTCCCAGTGATTACGAGGGGGTAAAAAGGGGAGAGATTGTGGCAGGTGAAAATTTCTTCGGGGAGGTAACTGTTGATCCAGAGGCTACCATTGATCCCCCGGGTTTAGATCTGCCGGAAGACCTTGAGCCGCTGCCCGAGCCGCTGGATGAGGGTGATCTGGTGCTGTCAACTGACGAGATGGCAGCCTATTTTGGCTCGGCGATAGGGCATCTTCAGGGAGAGTCCGCTTTCCTCCGAGACCCACAGGATTTACTCTCACAGCAGGAATTCCGCGACTGTGCGAGTTTCCTGAACTACCACTCCGATGAGTCCGCAATAAACATCGTTCTAAATCTCTTTGATGAACGACAGGAAGTCGCTGAGGGTTACAAAATAGAAAAGGTCGTTCAGCTGCACGGCGATCTCTTCAAGGACTCCGGACCAGTCGTTCTGGTGTATTTCTACCTCGGAGCTCCCAACCGGGCCCAGCTGATGATGAGCCCCGAAATACGTGCCGTTATCCCCCAGGATGAGCAGGAGAGGGCACTTCGAGCCGCGATCATTGAGGCGTTTGAAAAAACCGATGAAGCTCTTCAGCTGGACAGTTTTCTGGGTGAGCTTTCGACACGGCTGTATTGGATCGAAAGAGAACTGGAAATTGCAGGGCTTCACGAAGAGGTTACAGGGGTTCAGCCTGTTGAAGCTTTGCTTGTTCCTGAAAGGAGCTTTGGGGGGAGTAGCTTGCGGGGTTCGATGCGCGCTGGACTTTTTATTCTGAGTGCCCTCGTGGTACTTGTTGTAGGGATCCTGGCATGGCGCTGGAAATTAAGACAAAGAAAATACTATTTTCCTGAAGTTGATGATGAGCGCGTTTTTGGGGCCCCTCATGCGGCGGGCGCGGGAGCAGTGGTATCGTTTGCGGATCCACATTTGCCTCCTTCCAGGCAGCGCCATCAAGAACCTGAAGTGGATCGCTGGGTTGATTCGTGATTGAGATCTTGAAAACCGACCGGAGGTGAACTGGGAGCAATCATACCAGGAGCAGGATACACCATGGGATCTTGGAGAAGCCTCTCCACCCTTGATCGCAGTTCTTAATAATGAGGAAATTAAGCTCTCGGTGGGTCAAACTGCCCTGGTTCCCGGTTGTGGCTACGGGCACGACGCAGAGGCGTTACGGAGAGTTGGCCTGGAGGTCACGGGGCTGGACCTCGCGCCCACTGCACTGAAGTCTGCCGAGAAACTTTATGGTGAATCGGTTAGATGGATAGAAGGAGATTTTTTAGATACTTCGATGGTGCAGGAGCACTCCGTCGATATGATTTTCGAACATACATGCTTTTGTGCAATCGAGCCCGAGCAGCGGCGTAATTATGTGGAATCGGCCAAGCAATGGCTTGTTCCTGGAGGCTTTTTACTGGGTGTCTTTTTCACGGATCCTCCTCCACGCGTGGACGGAGCCCTCGGTCCTCCATTTGGCGTAAGTCTGGAAGAGTTGCGTGGTTTGTTCGGGGAGAGCTTCACGATCACGAGAGCGCGATCACCTGATCGTAGTCATCCTGATCGATTAGGGCGCGAGGTAATAGTCGAGATGGTCAGAAACACCTGATCTTCAGTGAATCAGGTCGATTGGGAATATGCTTGCCAAGGAAGGGCCGATCATAAATCACCTTAGGATCCTCCTTGTGGGGATTGGACAGCCCAACAGGCGTTGGCTACAGGTTAGGGGGTTTCCTGGGCCAGTTTTACGCCGTTGGGTTGTCTTTTTTCGGCTTGGTCGTTGAAGTGCCAAAGCCTCAGGCTTAGATTGCGCCAGCGGTATGAAAAAACGTTTTCTCACAGATCCTTGTTTCGCGTTATGGTCGCTTACCTGTTGTTTGGTTGCTGCTGCGGAAGAGCCCAAAGAGAGTCGACAGTATTTTAATGAGAAAGAAGTGCCGGAGAATCTCCGTGACCTCCGTAGCATTCAGAGAGCATTGCAGGAAACTCTGCCTCAGGCACGGGCTGCTACAGTGTCCATTGATCTCGGAGGGGGATCGGGTAGTGGAGTGATTGTATCTGAAAAAGGGTTAGTGCTTACAGCTGCTCATGTGAGTGCGGGCGTGGGGAAGGACATGACGGTGATCATGGAAGACGGAACGAAGCATAAAGCGACTTCTCTTGGGCTGGTAGCCTCAACGGATGCGGCCATGGTTCAAATTAGCGAGGAAGGGGTTTTTCCCTTTGTGGAACTTGATCGTGGGGATTCAGCTTCACTTGGTGACTGGGTCTACGCTCTCGGGCATTCAGGGGGCTTTGAAAAAGAGAGAGGGGTAGGAGTTCGGATTGGCCGGCTTGTAAGAATGGCGGAGCAAACCATCAACTCAGACTGCAATTTAATCGGTGGCGATTCAGGAGGACCTCTTTTCAATATGAAGGGGAGACTGATCGGAATTCATAGTCGGGTGGGGGCGAGCCTTGAGCAGAATATGCATGTGCCTTTGCGCGAATTTCTTAAGAATTGGGATGCGATGCTGGATAAAAAATTTGTGGGGAAGGGGCCGTTTGCTCAGGAAGCAGTAGCGTTTCTGGGAGTGGCCACGGAGGACCGAAAGGAAGGTGGTGTTGTGATTAAAGAGGTTGGAGACAAAACTCCTGCCGCTGACGCCGGCTTGCAGAAGGGCGATGTCATTCTAAGTTTGAACGGGGACGAATTGGACGGAGCGAAGCAGTTCTCAGCTTCGCTCGAAGGCTTTAAGCCTGGTCAGAAAGTGAAACTTAAGATCCTTAGAGATGATGAAGAAAAGGAAATTGAAGTTGAGTTGGGTAAAAAATAGGGCTGTTTCGATTCTCCTTTCACTGGTTGTCTCTACAGCGTCCGCCCAGCAGCAGGTTGGGCAGCTCGAGGGAGAATTCCGTCTCAACGGTAAGGAAACATGGAAGGCGTTCGATCCTGTTCGAGAAGTGCTGCAAGAAAGCAGTGCGGTGGTCTACGATGGATGGAAGTCAATCGCTTATGGAGTAATCGTCAGCTCTGACGGGTACATGGTTACAAAGGCCAGCGAGATTGAAGGGGTAGAAGAACTCAGTGTCAGGGTTAACCGAGAGCATTTCAAGCAGGTGACGGTGGTATCCTCAATCGTCGAATGGGATGTGGCACTCCTCAAGGTAGAGGCGCAGGGGCTACCAGTTATCGACTGGGCGGAGTCTGAGCCTTCTCATGGCACGTGGGTCATTAGCAACGGATCAACAACTCGCCGTGACCGCAGGCTCCGGGTTGGGATCATCAGTGCGAATGCTCGGATGGTTGGTGAGGGAAGAGCTCCAGTGGTGCTCGGTGTAACGCTGGACACTAGTGGAGAAGAGAAAGGTCTTTCGGTAAAGGAAGTGCAGGAGGATTCCGGTGCTGGTAAGGCCGGCATAAAAAGTGGCGATGTGATTCTGGAAATGGAGGGTCGCGCAGTAAGCAGCATGGAGGACCTGAAGGAGCTGCTTGGCAGTAAGGAGCCGGGTGACAGGATCCAACTGAAGTTAAAACGAAAGGGAGAAGATTTAGAGTTGGAAGTAGAATTAAAGAGAAGGGAGAGCGTTTTCGAGGAGAAGAAGACCAGGAATGATGCGATGAGTGGGCGGTTTTCTAAAAGGAGGAGTGATTTCCCGAGGGTCCTACAAACAGATCTGCCGCTTTCGGTTCGCAGCGTAGGTGGTCCTCTCCTCAATTTGGAAGGGCAATGCGTGGGAATGAATATCGCGCGTGCGAATCGTTGTGAGACTTATGCGATTCCAGCCAAGGAACTTCGAGAAATCGTCGCGGCTCTTACTGATGAAGAGAAGCTTGGGGGAGCTGCGCAGTAGACTGGCATCGGTCGCAGCCTGAAACCTCGGGCCGATGCTCGGGAAGCTGACTACTTGTCTTCGAAGCTCTGGTTCGGAATTCAGAATTTGGCAAGAAGCTTCCGGGCCTTGCGCACCGTGGCCTGGCTGAGCTTGTTGTCTACCCGCCGGGAATTGTCAACAAGTTGCACCAGCTCTGCGAGACTGGCTTCAGCTGCTGCCAGCGACTTCTTGGAGCTTCCGTATTTTTTGTCGCTGTAATATTTTGTGAAGGTAGTGCCAGCTCTACTCAGGCAGAGGCGCCAGCCTTGGAAAGCGGTAGTCTCATAAGTGAAGCGGGTGAGGTTGCGTTTCGATTTCATGTCGCTGGCAGGCGGTACGATATGCCTTTATGCAAGGGACAATCCAATACAAAAGTAACTGGATTTGTTAGATGGAGGCCAAGAGGTTTTCGAATGAGAAGGCGCTGTAATTTAAGGTTGCATTAGCAGGGGAGATCCCCTTTAGTCCCCGGCCGCGAGAGTTCATAATCGCCGTAGGTCCTCTGGGCAGTCAAAAGTTTGGCTGGCCTCTCGTCAGAGGGAAACCCGGCAACCCCATATTACAATGTCTGACGCATCCATTGCTGAAAACGAAAGTGTGAGTGAGCCAATTAGGCTCGATCGGTTTGAAGTTCCAAACCGACTGATTAAGAACGAGGAGACTGCCACCGAGTCCTACGCGCAGTTTGTAGCCGAGCCCTTCGAGCGTGGGTTTGGACATACCGTGGGAAATTCAATAAGGCGCGTGCTTCTGTCCTCTCTGGAAGGAGCGGCAATTACCTCGGTTCGAATTGCCGGTGTTCAGCATGAGTTTTCAACTCTGCCTGGAGTCGTTGAAGATGTCACAGACATCGTGCTGAATCTAAAGAAGGTCAAGTTTCGTCACCACGACAAGGAGCCCCGAGTTCTTTCCATTAAGATTGAGAAAGCTGGGGTGGTCACGGCAGGAGATATTGACGACGATAACATCTATGAAGTGATCAACAAAGACCAGGTGATTTGTACCTTGGATCGCTCAGTGAAGTTCGACTGCGAGTTTGAAGTTCAGGTGGGAAGGGGATTCCGAACAGGAGACGAAAATAAAAGGGAGGAAATGCCGATCGGAGTTATTGCGATTGATTCGATTTTCTCCCCGGTCACTCGCGTCAAGTATGCGGTGGAAGATACTAGGGTTGGGCAGATGACGGACTTCGACAAAATCATCTTTGATGTGTGGACTGACGGGCGCATCGAGCCCCACGAAGCACTGCTTCACGCCTCGGCAATCCTGCGCCACCACCTTGATGTGTTCGTCAACTACGATGATGACGCAGTCGAGTTCGAGGAAGCCCCGGCCGAGCAGAGCGAAGAGAATGCCGCGCTGAAGAAGCTTCTAAACATGAGTGTCAATGAGATTGAACTCTCAGTGAGGGCTGCAAACTGCCTCAACAACGCCAACATTACCTCCGTCGGACAGCTTGCAATGAAAACGGAGGCCGAAATGCTCAAGTATCGCAACTTTGGTAAGAAGTCTCTGAACGAGATTAAAGATAAGTTGTCAGAGCTTGGGCTCAGCCTCGGCATGACATTTGATCCATCGCTTCTCAGCGGGCCAATGCCATCAGTTGCAGCACCGCGTCTCGGTGCCGAGGATGAGGCTCCTGTCGGACTGGCAGATCTCATCGCGCAGAACATCGACGAATAACTACCAGACTAAACCAGTCATGAGGCATCGAAAGAAAACCGGAAAACTCCAGCGCGACGCGAGCCAAAGAAAAGCTCTCCTCTCGGGGTTGGCATGTGCTTTGATCCGAGAGCGAAAAATTCGAACAACTCTTGCGAGGGCAAAAGCTCTTCGTCCCGTTGCGGAGAAACTTGTTACCCTCGGTAAGCGCGG
The DNA here is from genome assembly GCA_002709915.1 of Roseibacillus sp. Taxonomy (GTDB): domain Bacteria; phylum Verrucomicrobiota; class Verrucomicrobiia; order Verrucomicrobiales; family Akkermansiaceae; genus Roseibacillus_B. The sequence goes on from PARF01000054.1 coordinate 54,957, forward strand.
GGATGTTCATGCGCGTAGACAGGCAGTAGCTTTTTTGCGGCATAAAGACATCGTGAGAACTCTTTTTGATGTTGTTGCGCATGCATGTGCCGAGCGTCAGGGAGGTTATTGCCGAATCACCAAGCTAGGGCCTCGATTTTCGGATGCCGCTCCTATGGCCATCATAGAGTGGGTAGATCTGGCTGTTGAGGCTGGCTCGGAAGAAGACGAAGAGCTAGAGGAAGTGGCTGAGACCACAGCCTCTGATTCATAGATCGTCTGGTTGCACAAAAATTCTAGGAAACGCTCTCCCTGAAAAAGGAGGGCGTTTTCTGTATCCAGTTTCACGCCTTTCCCCGACCGAAAGCACTAGCTTTAATCTGGTGCCGACTTCGAGCCTAGCGTGCCAGACGATGGGCGGGTGGGGCTAATATAAACTCGAGTGCCTGTCGGCACGATTTCGTAGAGCGAGGCAATATCCTCCATCCTCATGCGGATGCACCCGTGAGAGGTTGCCGTTCCGATCGTGTTCTCATGGTTCGTGCCGTGGATATAAATAAAGCGTTCGAAGGTATTTGCATTATCCGGCTCGAGGCCGCTGAGCCGAAGAATGCGTCCGAGAATCAAATCATCTTCTTCTGGACACAATTCGTCAGTCCAATGACCAACAGGTTTACGGCCCTTGAAAATAGTATTCAGAGGTCTCCCGTCCCCATGTTTTTCAGAGATCTCAAAGGTTCCCAAGGGGGTTCTGAGGCTGCCCTCCTCACTCCCAGTGCCAAACATTGATGTCGACACCGGATAAGAGTTGATCAGTTGGTCACTTCGCCAAACCTCCAACTCTTGATCCGCGATGATGACCCTAAGAACGTGCGGCACCATGGGCACATTGATCTTGTTCGACCGCAGGAGAGAGCGGGCGCTCCGGGCTGGAGCAAGGAGCTGGGGCGGTACGGTCAGAAGCCTTGGCCTCCAATCCCAGTCTTCCGAGGAGGGCTAGATCATTTTCTACGGCAGGGTTGGCAGCGGTGAGAAGCTTGTCTCCGTAGAATATCGAATTTGCACCAGCGAAGAAGCAGAGCGCCTGTGCTTCATCGGAGAGCCGGGTGCGCCCTGCTGACAATCTAACTCGCGCGGCGGGGACCGAGATACGTGCTAATGCGATGAGTCGAGCTACGTCGAAAGCATCTACTGTCTTGTTGTCTGAAAGAGGCGTGCCTGGCATCGGCATGAGCGAGTTGATGGGTATGCTCTCGGGTGGAGGATTGAATTCAGATATGACTTCCAGCATTTTGAGCCGATCCTTGACGGTCTCTCCCAGCCCCAGAATACCTCCACAGCATACTGACATTCCAGCATCCTGCACGTTTCGGATCGTCTTGAGCCTGTCCTGAAAAGTATGTGTGCTGACAATGTTAGGATAATGCTCGGGAGAGGTATCGATATTATGGTTGTAGGCGGTTACTCCCGCCTCTTTCAGCGCAGCAGCCTCCTCTGCACCCAATTCTCCGAGAGTCACACATACTTCCATATTGAGGGCAGCGACTTCACGAACAATCTCCAAGACGGATTCAAAGCGCTTAGTGCCACTACGAACTCCGCGCCAGGCTGCGCCCATGCAAAATCGGGTAGAGCCGTGAGATTTAGCAGCACGGGCCCGATCAATTACCTCATTCTTCTCCATAAGCCGCTCCGCGGCTACACCGGAGCTGTAGCGTGCTGATTGCGCACAGTAAGAGCAGTCTTCAGAACATCCCCCTGTCTTAATAGAGAGAAGCGTGCACAGCTGCACGCTGGAGTCGGTCCAGTGCTCTTCGTGGATTCTCCTTGCTTTCTGGAGGAGTTCGAAAAAAGGCAGATTATAGATTTTTTCTAGGTCAGAGTAGAGCATTTGAATCTCAATAGTCGTTCAACGAATCCATGATCCAGTGACTGTTGGCATGATGCCACGGCCAATCCCACTGTAGTCGGTTTTTCCGATTGCCCCGATCAAGCTGTTTCCAATGTGAAGGCGCCATAAGCGGCTCATGCTTTCTCCAGTGTGACATCCGTAGCTCTGGCACCGCGCTTCTCGGTGAAACACTTTTCTCTTTATTTTGGAAAGGTCGTTCTCGTGAATCCACGCTTTTGAGATGGCCATGATATCACTGCCGTAATCGAGAAGGAAAGCATGGCGAGTAGAGTGCCCGAAGAAATCAAATGTCCGAATGGAGCGCGTTGATCGCGCGTTGATCGCCTCGATTGCCTGCTCTCCTCTTTCAATCCAGATTAACTCACAACTCCTTTTTGTCGCGAGGGCCTCAATCCAATCCAAGTAAGGTTTATTGTCGGCATTAGCGCGGTTCAGGTAGCCTCGGCGATAGACAATCCATACCAAGTTGGCGTCTTCTCCATGCTCGAGGCGGATCTGGGACATGCGTAGTGTTGAGGCTCGGATGAAATTAGCCCACCAGCGGTCGTGCTGCTCATTTTCCCTCCGCAGATCCTCCCATTGACGGAGCGCGGGTCCGCCACACAGGATCACATGGTCATCAGCCCTCGCAAAAAAGGGAGTGACATGAATAAGACAAGCGAAGAGGAAAGCGAACCTCACGGACTCAGAATGAGTCAGGCGCAGGCACGGGGCAAGAAGGGAGTGCCCACAAGTTCACTGCAGGAGAGTGAAAATAGCCAGTCATCGATTGACGAGCACCAGTTCCAACGCGAGGCTGCGTGCCATGGAGGTGAGCCTCGTAGATTTTGTTGAAGAGGAGGCCGGAATACGTGCAGTTCGGGATCGGGTTTTTGGCGAGGAGCAGGGGGTTCCAAACAGTATCAACTGGGATGGAAATGATGGGCTGTGTCAGCACGTGATAGTTCGGGACAAAGATGACAAGGTGGTTGGAACCGGACGACTCGCGCCTTGTGGGAAAATCGGACGATTGTCGGTGCTAAAAAAGTTTCGCGGCCAGGGAGTGGGTCTTAAGTTACTCAGGCGACTGCTGTCCGTCGCTCGAGAGTCTCAGCTTTCGGAGGTGTATTTGCACGCTCAGGCTAAAGCGGTAGGGTTTTACGAAGGGGAGGGGTTTGAGATTGCAGGGACTCCATTTTTTGAGGCCGGTATGGAGCATTTACAAATGTCGAAAAGTCTTGAGAAAAATGAGGATGAGTAATGACCTAGTTTCCGGTCTCCATTGCTTTTCTGATTCCTGAGATTGCCACTTCCAAGTGGGATCGACTACAACCAAAATTGAGTCTAGCGTGCGCTTCCCCGCCGAAATAACGGCCGTCTGAAAGAAATATCTGTGCTTCTTTTTCTAAGAAAGAGGCCGGATTAGGAATGCTTGTTCGTTCGAAATTCAGCCATGCCAAGTAGGTCGCCTCAATATCAGGGATTGTAATAGTTCCCATTTCTTCACGACAAAATTCGGTGACGAGGTCGCGATTTTCTTTAAGATAGGAAATGAGGTCTAGTCGCCACGGCTCCCCGTAGCGGTAGGCAGCCTCCGCTGAGTAGTAACCAAGGCAGTTAATCTCAGCCAAGGTGTGACCCTGTGCTGCCATAAAGCGATTCTTGAGTTTTTGATCCGGAATGACCGCATAGGCGTATCCCATCCCTGCAATATTGAAGGTTTTGCTGGGGGATAGAAGGGTGATGGTCCGCGCCGCATAGGATTCAGGCAGGCGCAATGCGGTGAAGTGGGGTGTAACTATCTCGTCCAGAATGAGGTCGCAGTGGATTTCATCTGAAACAAGGATCATGTTATGTCGCTCACAAAATTCTGCCAGTTGTCGGATTTCTCCTTCGGAAAACACCCGGCCCAGCGGGTTCTGAGGATTGCTGAGAAGGAAGAGTCTGGTGCTCGATGTGACAGCTTCTTCGAGAGCCTCCCAGTCGAAGGTCCATTTTCCTTCTGAGACGATGTATGGAACAGTAGTCAGGTTAAGATTCGCGTCTTTGTGAACATGTAGAAATGGTGGGTAGATGGGAGTGCACGTGAGAACGGACTCGTTTTTTTCAGCAAATGCTCTGCATGCTAGCGACAATGCAGGAACGAGGCCTCCGAGATGTACTAGCTCGTCAGGTGAGCTGAATACTTCATGACGCTCTCGGAGGTAATCAAGAATCGACTCGATAAGTCCATCATGAGGCACCGCATAACCAAACACCCCGTGTTCGACGCGCCTCTTCAGTGCTTCAATCACCTCTGGAGGTGATTGAAAATCCATGTCAGCCACCCAAAAGGGACGAAGTTCCGGTTTCTGGTCCCACTTCAGGGATCCGCTGCCCCTTCGCGTGGGCATGACGTCAAAACAAGACATTAGGGCATCGAAAGGTCAGGAGAGAAAGAAGTCAAATCATGTCCCTTGTGACCGAAAATTTTGCACCACATCGCGGGCATTGAATTGAAATCGCGGATTCGCCCTTGAATAGATCTTCTGGCTTGTCCCGCCAACCTCCGAGGATCGGTAGAATCCGATCAAGGTTACATCCGCAGTGCCAACGGAACCTTCTTGTTTCAAGGGTCTTTGTCTCCTCTTTCTGCTGGATGCTTGCTACATCCTTATCGTTGACGGAGTGAAACCAGTTTTCGTCGAAATCAGGTTGGGCGGCTAGGAGAACGTAGTTTTCATCAGGTAGTCGGAAGATTCTTCCGGGCCTTTGCTCCGAGCGTTCATAGAGCTTTTCGACCCACTCGAGTGGGTCAGCGGTGTCTACTTCGAGGGAGCTCATGCGAGGCTCTTTGTCTGCTACGGTTGTCTGTGAGTAGAAAAGATTGTGAGGCGGTTCTCGCACATCTTCGGTGAAGCACCTTCCTGTGATTTGCTCGTTAATGGATGACCCTGTAACAAAAAAGTTTACGCGAGGGGCGCGTATGCTCGCGGTCCAGGCGATCGTTTCCGCCCAAGGACGGGCTACGAGATGAAGGACGAGCATCGCCATGGCATCCTTCAGGTTGCTGTCGAGCTCCTCAGGATACCGTAAAGCATGCTGCATCAGGTGCAGGTAATAGTCTGTGTAAATAGAGGTGAAGCAGCCCTTGATCATCAGTGTATTCCGATGTCGCACGAAAACTGACTCAACCTTGACGAATTCCTCTGTAATATTCTGCTGCATGCGACTTGATTAGAAATTCAGAGAGGGAGTTCGGGGTCCCCAGGTGATGTGCTGCTTTCACTCTTATTGGCAGACCCTTTCGGCTCAGAAGTGTTAATTCGCTCCTTCGCAATTTGGAGGTATTCTTTATCGATTTCAAAACCTAAAAAGGTCCGGATCTGCATACTTTTCGCGGCAACAGCTGAGGATCCAATACCGAGGAATGGGTCTAGCAGGACTGTGCTTTCACCTTGTCCGTGAAGTCTGATGCATTGCTCGACGAGAGCAGGTGGATAGGAAGCAGGGTGTGGACGCTGATCCTTTCGTGAATGAATCGTCTCGTATGGAATAAACCATGTGTTTCCGCGACACCTTCTATCGTAACCCCCGGTGTGCTTCCAACGCTTGATATTCGATTTGTCGGCGTAGGGAACTCCTGCTGACCGCCGATCGATCGGGACCGATCCACTCTTCGTCAGGTGGAAGACGAATTCATGACAGTCATTAACATACCGCCGCGAATTAATGGGCTTAAAGTGTCCCGCACTGATGGTTTCTTTGTCACGGGTTTCAAGCGAGATCGATTTGATCCAGTGGAAAGTGTTCTGTAGCTTGAACAGGTCGGGAGACGTTAAAGTAAGAAGTAGTTGATGGGGTAAGAGTGGATTACTGGGAGATCCTCCAAGGTTGAGGAAAAATGATCCGTTTGTGCGGAGGATCCTCAACACTTCAACAGACCAGCTAGTGCACCATTTGAGGAAGGCTTCACGTGGGATATCATCGGCATAGCTGCTGTAATCAAGACCAAGATTGTAAGGTGGAGAAGTGACTACGAGATCCACACTTTCGCTCTCAAGTTCCCGCATCCCTGCCAGGCAGTCACCGTGATGAAGTTGGAAAGAGGTGGCGATTTTTCTAAAGGGACGAGTGTTCTCGGAGCCTGTGGGCAGTAGTTGAAGTCGGCAAGTCCGGGTTTCTTCATTATTCTAAAGGTCACATCCGCAGTGGGTGGTGCCTTACGAAAATTTCCCGAATAAATTTAGGTTGACCAGTAAAACTTCCGTTTTAAGCATATGCTTGAATTGATGAAGATCCTTGCTGAGGAAACACGGACGACACGCGCGAGAATTCTGTACGCAGCGGAAGCCCTTTTTGCGGAGCGGGGATTTGAGGTTGTTTCGCTTCGAGAAATCACCGGGGCTGCGGGGGTGAACGTAGCAGCGGTGAATTATCATTTTGGATCGAAGGATAAGCTTATAGATGCCGTTGTCATACGGCATCTCAGCCCGGTCAATGAGGAGCGCTTGAGGCAATTGGATAAGTTGGAGAAGAAATTTTCTGAGGCGCCGATTCCGGTCGAAGAAATTCTCAAGGCGTTCTTGTCTCCCGTGGTGGAACACATCGCGAGTGGAGAAATGTCGGAAGATCTTTTCAAGAAATTCATGGGGCGGTTGATAGGAGAGCGTGGCTATTCGCTTCCCGCCGATGCCTGCTCACTTTTTGCGTTAATGGCAGGTCGGTTTGCGGCAGCTTTCCAAAGGTCGGTTCCACAGCTTGACGAGGAGTCCGCCCTTTGGAGGATGCATTTTTCCTTTGGTGTGATGGCGCATACACTCACCAACGGAGAAACCCTTCGCCAGTTATCTGAAGGAAGGTCCGGAAATCCTTCAACAAAAACTCTTTTGGCTAACATTATTGATTTCTGCAGAGCGGGAATAGAATTCGAAGGTCGAGAACTATGAGGGTCGCGATTATCAGAGGTTTTGGGTTTTTGGTTGGTGGGGTCTTCACCTTAAGCGGGTGCTCCACCAGAACTGCAGATCGCTTCCCAGACTCGGTATCCGATGGACTTCCTTCTGAGTGGTCGGCATCTACGGGCAAGGCCAGAGGACTTGGTGTAGATCAGGGGTGGATTGCCAGATTTCAGGACCCCCAGCTGATCCTGCTTGTAGAGGAAGCCATGAACGCGAATCCTGATTTGAAAGCTACAGCAGAGCGGGTGCATAGGGCCGAAGCGGTAGCCAGACTCTCGGGGGCAGGAAGAGCGCCGCAGGTTTCTGGTCAAATCAATACTCTCCAGCAAAAGCAAAGATTTCCAGGGTTTCCAATAAAACTTGGTAGTAACACGGCTGGGTCTTACGGGGCGTCTCTGGATGTCACCTGGGAGCCTGATTTGTGGGGAAGAGTGCGGAATTCACAACGTGCTGCGGTCGCGGAGAGTCTGGCACAGTTTCAGGATTACATGGCAGCACGAGCGTCCCTCGCGGGGCAGTTGGCAAAGGCATGGTTCGCTTTAGGAGAGGCCGGTGAGCAAATCAGGCTCGCAGCGGCCGCGATTCAGGTCCGAGTAAAAACCGTGGCTTCGATTCGGGAGCGTTTTGCGGCAGCATTGGAGGGGGGGCTGGCATCCCAGCTGCGCCTCGCCGAAACCGATCTTGCCAGTTCTCGTGCATCGCTGGCCCGCTGGCAGGCAGAAAGAGCTCGTGCTCGGAGGCAGATAGAGCTTCTCGTTGGTCGTTTTCCGGAGGGTATCGAGGGTCAACCTGAACGGCTTCCTGCTGCGCCGCCTGTTCCTCCGGCTGGGTTGCCTTCTGAGCTTCTTCAGCGGAGGCCTGATATCATTGCGGCTGAGCGAAGGTATGCTGCCGCGGGGAATCGGAGAAGCGCGGCTCGGGCTGCGCGATTTCCGAGTTTCTCACTAACGGGGCGGGCGGGAACGAGTACTGGGGATCTGGAGGATGTGCTTGATGTGGGGCTCGGGATCTGGTCTGTTGCAGGTCAAGTGGTTCAACCTCTGATAGCCGGTGGGCGACTGCGAGAGGAGGAAAGAATTGCGGGCTACGATGAAACGATCGCTCTCCGGGAGTTGCAAGGAGCCGTTCTGAAGGCATTTGCAGAGGTGGAACAAGCGCTGGTGGCTGAGCAGTTTTATGCAAAAAGAGAGAGTGCGGTCGCTGATTCGGCCCGATCAGCGCGGGAGGCAGCTGAAGCATCCATCCTTGATTTTGCGGATGGGGCTGTTGATGCCCTGACCTTGCTCGCGGCACAGGATAGACAGGTGCAAACAGCTTTTCAGCTGGTGACTCTACGGAGATTAAGACTGGAAAATCGAGTTAACCTTCACCTCGCTCTCGGAGGTGATTTTCGGGTGCGAGCCTCCCCATAAAAGAATGAAGAAAATCGTTACGTCAAATTCGCGGATGCTCCGCAGTTGTGTCTGGGGAATGCTCTCTATCGCTATTCTTGCAAGCGGTGTGGGGGTAATGCGGTTTCTGATCATGAATGGGCCAAAGGCGTCTACAGCGGAACCAGAAGAGAAGATAGTCACCGTGGTAACAGAGTCTGCAGTAGTTTCGAATATCCAGATTCAGTTGAAATCGCAGGGAGAGGTTAAGCCGCGCCACCGGACTCAGCTCGTGGCCGAGGTCGGGGGGAAACTGTCCCTTGTGAGCGAACGGTTTCGTAACGGTAGCACTTTCGAAGGTCCAAGTGGCGACGAGGAAGGGGAGCTCCTCCTGCAGATAGAGAAAGGGGACTACGAGGCTGCAGTGGCGGCCGCACAGGCTACTCTGGCGGAGGCGCAGCTTGCACTGACAATGGAAGAGGTAAGGCGAGCTCAGGCGTTGCGAGACTGGGAAAAGATCCGGAAGGGGCAGGAGCCTACCGAGCTTGTAAGACGGGTTCCTCAGATCAGAAGTGCGGAAGCGAAAATCAGGGCTGCTGAGGCAGGGGTTAAGACTGCTCTTCAGGATCTGAAAAGAACGGAGATCAGAGCGCCTTATGACTGCCGGATTGAAAGGGCTTATGTTGATGTTGGGGCTTCGGTGATCCCGGGAGCGCCGCTTGTTGAACTGGTGTCGCTTGGCCCGGTTGAAGTCCGACTTCCACTATCTCTTACGGATTATGGGTATCTGGAGAAAGAGAAAGGAGCCCTGGTAGGTGATGTGGTGGTCAGTGGTGAGATTGGGGGTGAGTCAGTTGAGTGGGCCGGTAAGATTATACGGTCTGAAGAGATCGTAGAGAGATCGACTCGCTCCATAAATGTGGTTGCGGAGTTCGGTGCGGACGGTACGGAGGTTCCTCCAGTCGGAATGTTCGTCCAAGCTTCCATTCTAGGTAAAACTATTCCTAAGGCAGTGAGGATTCCTCGATCTGGGGTGGTTGATGGAGGCAAGGTGCTACTGGTAAAAAATGGTCGTCTGAATATTCGTCCGGCGAAGATTTTGTGGACCGAAATTTCTCATGTCGTTGTTCGTGGTGGAGATGGGGAACGAGAAATTCCAGAGGGTTCGGTAGTCGTAACCACTCCGCCCAGCCCTCTTATTCAAAACACCCGTGTTCGTGCACAGTCCGCGAAGATTAGAAGAGAAGGTAATCCATCTCCAAGAGGAGAATATGTTGAATGAAAGGTGTAATCAAGTGGTTCAGCCGTAATCATGTAGCGGCAAACTCGCTGATGCTTGCGGTTCTTCTTGCGGGCTTCTACACATGGTTCCAGCTTCGAAAAGAGATGTTCCCGGAAGTGTCTGTGGATGCAATCTCGATTGGGATACCATATCCGAATGCCAGTCCTGAGGATGTCGAGGAAGGTGTTGTCATTCCGGTAGAAGAGGCGATTGCCGATACGGATGGAATCCGTGAAATCAACTCGCTAGCCGCAGAGAACATGGGAGTGGTTACTGTAATGGTGGAGAATGAGTATGAATTGAGGGAGGTTATGGATGAAATCAGGGCGCGGGTTGACGCCATTGATAATTTTGCGGAAGAGGCGGAGCGACCGGTTCTTGAAGAGCTGCTTCTGAGCTCTCAGGTTTTGAGTATCGCGGTTTCTGGAGATGTTGATGAACGCAGCTTACGAACAATTGCTGACAGGGTAAGAAGAGGCCTGCTGGATTTCAGCCCCGCCGAGCCGAAATTTGATATCTTGGATCCAGTTCCTTGGTTTTTGTCCAAAATCAGGAAGGAAAGTAGAATCACGAAGGTCGAGCTGGCAGGAGCCTTGCCGTATGAGATTTCAATTGAAGTATCAGAGGAAAAACTACGCCAGTACACACTGACTATTGGTGATGTTGCAGATGCGGTCAGGAGAGCGTCACAGGATCTCCCAGGAGGCTCAGTGCAGACCGCGGCGGGAGAAGTCGTGATACGCGCTCTGGGTAAGCCCGACGACACGTGGGAGTTTGGGGAAGTTGCGGTGGTTACGAGAGAGGATGGTTCAGTAGTCAAGCTGAGGCAGATCGCGACCATTAATGATGGATTTGAGGATCTAGAGATGACGAACTCCTTTGATGGGAGGAAGGCGATTCTGGTAAACGTCTACCGAACCGGGCAGCAGGATACTCTGCGGATCAGAGAAGCGATCACTGAGTTTCTCCATAACAGCAAGGCTGAAATACCAGAGGGAATCCAGCTTGAAGTCTGGAATGACACCAGCGTTTTTCTGGAGGGACGACTGTCCCTGTTGAAGCGAAACGGAATGTGGGGTCTCTTACTGGTTTTTCTGGTGCTCGCACTCTTTCTCCGTCCGAGCCTTGCCCTCCTTGTGGCGCTTGGCATCCCGGTCTCGTTTGCTGGAGGAATATGGCTCATGCCGCAGATGGAAATCTCAATCAATATGATCTCGCTGTTTGCCTTTATCCTGGTGCTTGGGATTGTGGTGGATGATGCGATTATCGTCGGCGAAAATGTCTACCGGCGGATGCGCAATGGAGAAGAGCCCCGGGAGGCCGCATGGAGGGGTACCCATGAGGTAGGAATGGTGGTTATATTCGGTATCCTTACGACCATGGTGGCCTTTACGCCCATGCTGGGATTGAGCGGCGTAAGTGGTAAGATTTGGCCAAATATTCCGTTAGTCGTCATTCCGACTCTGTTTTTTTCCCTGGTTCAGTCAAAGCTGGTTCTCCCTGCTCATCTCGCGCTTCTTCGCCGGAGTGACCCTGATCATCGGCCGTGGTTTCTTGGGAGAATCCAGCGTTCTATTGCGCTCGGGTTGGAGCGGTTTGTTAGTAGGATCTACAGTCCCTTTCTGAAGTTATGTCTGCGAAGGCGATACGTGGTTCTTTCCATCTTTCTGGCAGTGCTGTGCACGACCTTTGGTCTCGTCAAGGGCAAGTGGATCAGGAGCATGTTTTTTCCGGAGGTCGAGGCAGACATCGTTATCGCACGATATGAATTGCCAAGGGGAGTTGCATTTGCTGCCGCTCGGGCAGCTACAGAGAAGATCGAGCAAGAGGCTTTGAAGATTTCAGAGTCTCCCGAGTTTGTCACAAGAGATGGGAGACCGGTCGTGCGGCATATCCTAGCCAGCGCGGGAGTTCAGCCTTTCATCACAGATTTCTCAGCGGGGGGTGCGAAATCAGGTGTGCATCTCGGAGAAGTGACCATGGAGCTTGCACCCTCAGCAGAAAGAGACATCTCTTCGGATGACATTGTGCGACAATGGCGGGAGCAGGTTGGTAACATTCCCAGTGCGGTTGAACTTTCATTCGTGGCGCAGGCTGCTGGCGGAGGAAATGCGATAGATCTTCTTTTAACGGGCCCGAAGCAGGAGGACCTCAGATCTGCTGCGGATTACCTTCGGAACAAGCTTGAGGGTTATTCTGGAGTCATCGATATCGCAGATACGGATCGCCCCGGTAAGAGAGAACTTGTTTTTGAGGAGCTTACGCCGGAGGGAAGGGCGGCAGGTCTACGACTGGGGGGAGTTGCTTCTCAGGTACGGAGAGCGTTTTATGGGGATGAGGTTCAGCGACTGCAGAGAGGGGATAATGAGGTCAAGGTAATGGTGCGTTACCCCGAAGCGGAGAGGGAATCTGTGGAAAACTTCGAGCGGATGAAGCTGAGGACAACTCAGGGGACTATTCCACTGACTCAGGTGGTAAAGGTGAAAGAGCGCAGGGGGCCGGATACAATCCGCAGAGCTGATCGAAACCGCGCGATTCGGATCACTGCAGATGTGGATTACACGAGAGGTAATGCGAACGAAGTCGTAAAGCGTTTCAAAGAAGAGGCCCTGTCCCAGTTGGAGTTTGCTTTTCCCACCGTGAACTATCGTTTCGAGGGCGAGCAGTCTGACCAAGCCGAGAGCGTGCGTGAAATTGGCCTTGGATTTATTTTTGCTCTGATAGTGATGTATGTATTGATGGCTATTCCGCTGAAATCCTACCTCCAGCCATTGATTATCATGTCAGTGATTCCTTTTGGGATCGTAGGTGCGGTGCTTGGACATGTCTTAATGCGAACGGAACTGAGTATCATGTCTATGTGTGGTTTTGTTGCTTTGGCTGGTGTTGTGGTTAATGACAGTCTTCTGATGGTGGATTATGTTAACAGGGAGAGAAAATCTTCATCGAATATCCTCGAGGCCGCAGTAAGTGCCGGGGCGGTTCGTTTTCGTGCGATCCTGTTGACTTCCCTGACGACCTTTGTCGGTCTCACACCGATGCTGATGGAGACGGACATGCAGGCCCGCTTCATCATTCCAATGGCGATCTCTCTCGGGTTCGGTATTCTTTTTGCCACTACCATCACGTTATTGCTGGTTCCTTCTGCATACGTAATCCTTGAGGATCTACGGATAGGGGGACGCTGGCTGCTTGGAAAACGGCAAGATCCTATGATGCAGAGTGTAGAGGATATTGCTATTTCTACTGTATCCCCTGAGGACACTGTAAACCGTCTCTAAACATCAGCTGTGGCTGGTGTCCGGAAGAAATGACGCCCGGCAGAACCGGAGCTCCTACCGGGCGTCGCCCTGCCTTGCCGTTGAGATTCGAGAAGGGGCTAAAAGGAATACTGGAGCCCAGATCATTAGCTTCCAGGAACATAAATTTCAGAGCCTTTAGCCAGCAGAAGACTACCTCTGAAATCCCAACCGTTGAGAGCATTGAGCTCCTCCGGCGTGGTTCCATGGCGTCTAGCAAAATCAGCAAAAGTGACTTCTTCCGAGACGAAGATAGAAGAAATTCTCGTAGGAGCCTCCACGGACTTCGTCTTGGACGAATTCAGCTCAACNGTGGAGATCTTGTTCTTTGATGGAGCTGTAGCCTTCTTCAGAGTTTTCTTCGGTTCCTTGGTCGGAGTCTTCTTGGTTGGGCGTACGTTAGTCTGGACGGGTTTGTAAGTAATGGTCCTTGGTGATGGCGTTCTTTTTTTTACCGTTGCCGGGATAACAGAAAGTCTTTCTTCTTGTGATCTTCGGGTCGCCTGGTGCTGGAGTGCGATTTCTTGTCCTACCAGAATGCGATCCTCGACATCAGGATTGAGAATTCGCAGCTGTTCGATGCTGAGACCATAGCGTCGAGCGATGCCGTATAAGGTGTCACCGCGCTGAATCTTATATTTCGTCACGCCTTGTTCAATCGGTTGGGTGTGGTCGGAATTAAGCTTCGCTGGGAGCGTTGTCTTCTCCTCAGCTACTGGGACCGCTCTGGGAGGAGTCTTCTTGAAAAAAGGAGTAGGGGAGGAGATAACCGCATCAGAGGGCAGGGCGATTTGCTGTCCCGCCCGTAAGCGGGTTGGATCTTCAATATTATTTGCTTTCATCAGCTTGGCCACTGAGGAGTGGTGCGCGCGGGCAATGGACGAAAGGGTGTCTCCAGTAGTTACAACATAGGTTTTGACGTCGGGTGATTCCGGACGGCTTACTGAGGATGAGACCGGGCTTGTCACCCGGGACCGGCGCCGCTNAAGGGCCAGTTTATCGTGTAGAGCCTCTATTTCGCTCTCCAATGTGCGGATTTGTCTCTCCTGTTCATTGCTGCGAGCTCGGAGGAGATCGTACTTAGTGGATTCAGCGTGAAGAGGGAGGGCACAGAGAAGGCTCAGGGTGAATGCAGACGCTCTCATGATAAGAGCTATTGTTTTGCAAAATTAATAGAACAGTCAAACTAATTTTTAATATTTTTAAAGTATCTAGGGGGTATTTCGGGCCAGATCTAAAAATATATAGGCTAAGTAGCCATGTCCTACCCTAGAGCCGATCGGGGACAGCGCTTACAGGATGAATTGCACAAGCAGAACTACTAGGGACCCATGCCCTCAATCCATTCGCGAGCTCGATATACGACCATTCGCCTCGAGTGGTGATCAGTCGGCAAATGCTTCCGGGAGGAACGGAGAAGATTTTCTGTGAGTTTTCTGTGCTGTGGTCCTTTGTTCCTTCATGGGTCGTGGCACTATTTCCAGCCATAATTGGGGCAGAGTTTATCATCACGGCTCGGTCGTGTTTGGCGGAAAATCCGATCCAGGTTGGATAGACTACGAGGCTGATTCCTGAGGCTGCTGAAGTGATGACCCCTATCCAGAGGCAGGTGCGATAAATTTTACGAAACCGATGACTCTGGACCAGAGATAGAATGGCGAGTAGAGTCAGCCAGAGGCCAGCAGCGAGAGTGGTTGAATACGTGTTGCGGCTGATTTTGCGAATCCACTTTCGTAATCCGGTTGTCGTGGGACGAATCGCACCCGTTGTCTTCTGTATGAACTCAAGGTTTTGAAGGGCCTCCGGGTGGGTTGAATCGAGCTGTAGAGCGCGATGGTAATATAGAGAGGCCAATCCATTCTCTCCGAGTTGAAAATGGCAATTTGCGATGTTGTAGAGGATGTCGGGAGAAGAAGGCCGATTTTCGTGAGCAGTTTGATAAAGCTCGAGTGCCAGACGGAAGGCCCTCGCGTTCCAAGCAGACTCAGCTTGCAGGTATATCTTTCGGTCTGCTTCAGCAGGAATCGACGCTTCCGCTTTGCTGAGAAAAAGGGTGGCGAGACAGATGGTCAAAGACGCATTTTTAATGATTAGTTGCCTGAGATGCTGGATGATTTCTTGTCGCCTTGTATCAGTAATACAATGAGAAGTTTTGTCAGGGCGAAAACAATGTTCATCCCTTGTCGTGAGTATGTCGCGGATTTCATCATCTCGTAAATCCTCGGGAATGGACTGCTCGATAAGTGAGCCGGCCTGTCGAAGGAACGCCTGAGAGTGCGCATCGGCCCTCTCGAGTGCGTTGATCGCCTGCAATATATCTGCATCGCCTTTTGGTGGGGTTAGGCGAGGTAGAATACGAGATCGGATAATTTGCAGAATAAGAAGCAAAGAGAGAAAACAGGGGATGATATGCCAGCGTTGGGCAAGTATGCCTCTGTGACGATCCGTAAAGAGGTCCGAGGTCTTAATGCTCAGAATGTTCTCTACTCCGTCGAAGAGGTCGTCATTTGCGGCAAGGAGCCCTCTTTCTAATGTGGAATTCGTTGATTCAGTAGTGGGCTCAACAGGAATAGGGGCTGAATAGGACGTGACGTATTTCTCGGTTTCTGGATTGAAGGAGACAAATTTGAACCGGGGAATGAAGGACTGATAGCCTTTGGGGCGTAGTGTCTGGCTGAAGGTTACAGATCCGCCTGCCCCATTGCCGCTTCTTTGGAGAGGAAGTCGATGGGGAGGGTAGGCTTTCCAGGTTTCTCTGTTGCCACCAAAGGCCGGTGGAGCGAGGGTGTTCAAGTTTCCCGTGCCCTCAATTGTGAGCCGAACAGAAATTGGATCCTGTGTGCGGATGCGACCCAAGGTTGCTCGGGTCATGAGGGAAAAATTTCCGACCGCATTGCTGAAGCCTTCTGGTTTGGGGAGTGGAAGAGACCGGGCGATTGAGGTGGCTCGAGGGAGTGGTATTTCAATGGGAACGGGCACGGTTTCAGTCAGCCCGCGGCGTGATATGCGAGCAAGGAGGGTTAGCTCAGCCTTGCCCGGGCCAATAGAAATATTACCACCACTAAGAGCTGTAATGCTGCTGCGGTAGGTGATTCCTGTATAATTTTTTTGTTTCAGTCGAACATTCGAGGTTAACATCTTTCCTTCAGGTATCACGGAAGAGAGATCAAAGCGTTTCGCCGCAATTCCTTCGCGAGCCAGGTTTGCGATGGAAGCCTTTTCGACCTGAAGCTGCGAAGGGAGGTAGATTTTTGCCTCGACGAGAATAGCTTCCGCTTCAAAAGGTGTCCTGAAAGGTAGCCTGGTTGTGGTGGCAAAATGTTGGAGATCGCCTCCTACTTCTGCTGTGAACCAGGCATTCTCAGGGAGGTCCTGCACATAAAACTGGAAGGATGGAGACTCAAGAAGGGTTCCCTGATGATTGAGAGAAAAGGGTGGGATAACGTGAAGGCCCTTTTCGTAAGACAAAACCACATAGCGATAGGTGTAAGTCCTCTTGCTTGTCGAGTAAGGGAAGACCGTTTCGCCAAGAAACCTAAAAGATATACTCGTTGTGGCTGGAGTTTTTGGTTTCTCGAGGGGTCGAGAGTCAGAGGTAACGGTAAGCCAGAGTTCGCTCTCCTCTCCCGGAAGAACGTAGCTGGAGCCTAGCCATGCGCTCAACTTCTGGTCGGCAGGAGACTTACCTACGCTATTGAACAGGATCACAGATAGTATAAGTGTGAAGCGAAAGAATTTCATCTTCTCACCAATCTTTCCTGGGGCGTTGGCGCTTGGAAAGTTTCCTAGGGATTAGCTTTGTTTCGAAATCTGCATTATCGCGAAGGATGCGGCGGGCAAATTCCTCTGAGGTTTCTCCGAATACTGGACCTTTCGATGGCGAAGGAAGTTCGGTCTCACGGTCTGTTTTATCAGGGTCGTCTTGTTGTTCAGGAAACTCGGAATCCGGCGGGGATTTGGCTGAAGCGGGGTTGGGAGGCGTCGATGTGTTGGGCTGCTCTGGGCCACTGTTTTGTGCTTCTTCCCCGGGTGGCTTAGTTTTGGTTTCTGGTGAATTTTCTTTCTCGTTGCTGCCTTCCTCTGGAATCGCTGGATTGATCAGGTTCGTTGAGTGTTCCTTCATTCTACGTTTAACGTATTCCAGATTTTCGAAAGCTTTATTGCTGGAGGGGTCGATCTTCAGGGCCTCATTGAAATGTGAAATAGAATCGCTCCAATGACGTAGTATGCTGGGTGAATCTGGCGACGTAGCGAGGCTTCTTAAGCCGCGGTAGAAAGAGGCGTTCCCGATTCCAAAATGCGCTTGGTTCCGAACTTCCAGGTCTGTTGAGAGAAGAGCTCCGGAGTAATACTGCTGGGCGGTGAGAAAATCACCCACTCTGTAAGCTGCTGCAGCTGCTCCAAGGTGGAGTCTGGCCTTTCGCTCACCCTTTGATGTTCTGATTTCCTGCTCGAAGAGAAGGAGAGCCTTTTCCGGATCTCCTTTAGTTAGGGCGCGTGTTGCGGGGATCGGCAACAGAGGCGCGGCCTGAGAGGGGAAAGAAAAGGCTAAGATCAGGAGGCCGCTAAGCAACGTTGTCATTGCAGGCCCTAGGTTCCGTTGTTTCTTCCTTCGGCCAAGTGGGTATCCGGAAATAAGAACCATGCCGGCGGAGAAAAATAAAATAGAGGGACCCAGGAACCATTGGAAGAGAGGGCTCTCAATTTGCCTCCAGGAACCCTCAAGCTCAACTGATGCCGTGCGTTCCACAGCGGTCTGGACTTGCGAAAGAAAGCGTCCGTTTGCCCCCTCCGAATAGGTTCCCCCGGTGATTCTGCAAAGGAGCGCAAGGGGTTCACGGTTGAGAGAGCTTATCACCAGTGATCCATCATGGTCATAGAAATTTCCATCTGCGGAAGAGGGGTCTGGTATGGTGGACCCTTCAGTAGTTCCAAATCCTATCGAAAAAACAGTCACCTTTGAAGCAGCAGCTTCAATAGCAGCCTCTGGGACACCAAGATGATGGTTTTCTCCATCGCTTAGGATGATTACGCTACTTGAAGGTGGGGCATTCTTTTGGAGAGTTCGCACGGCTAGTCTCACAGCGGATGGCAGATCGGATCCATCACGAGGAATCCAGTCAGGGCTTTCACTTATTGTGGTATTGAGTTGCTCCAAAGTGCTACGCAATGCTTGGTGGTCTAAAGTGAGAGGAACCTGGACCCACGCCGTGCCTGAGAAGGCGATCAGTCCAATGCGGTCAGATGAAAAGCGGTCCAGTAACTCAAGTACTGAGGCTTTTGCGGCATGAAGCCGATTTGGCTGAAGATCTGTCGCGAACATTGAGCGAGATATATCGATCACGATCATAATGCTACGAGCCTCAATCTTTTCCCGTTCCTCCCGGACCGATCCGCTCGGAGATGCCAAGGATACTATCAGTAGTAGCAGCCCAATAAGCAGGGAGGAGAGACCCGCCCAATCTCGCATTCCGCCGCGGGGCTGGTAAAGCAGAGGTTGCAGGCGCTTCCCCACCAGCTGTCTTATTCGATTAGGGACCCTTCTTCTGACAATTACTGCTCCCAAGATGAATAGAGGAAGCGCTAAGAGAAGAAGGAAATACTCTGGAAGAATGAATCTCACGGGATCATGACAGGGTAGGAGGGGTGAGGGCTAGGGATCCTACCGAGAGAAGAGCGAAGGTTGCTGACGCTCCTAGCAACCAAGGATAGAGTTCTCTGGAATTGATGATCGAGGCCTTCTTGGTCTCCGATTTTTCCAGCGAATCGATATCTGAGAAGGTGCTGCGTAAACTGCTCATGTCGGAAGCTTGAAAAAAATGACCGCCACTGATAGCGGCGACTTCTTTCAGAGTTTCAGTATCATATTCCTCCGCGTTTTGGCTGACCCCGTTTTGCGAGGGGCCACTTTTTTCGGCTCCGATTGCCACCGTATAGATCCGGATCTTCAGGGAGGCCGCAGCATCTGATGCCTGCACGGGAGTAAGAGCACCTGAGTTACTCTCCCCATCTGTTACCAGAAGAATAACCTTACTTTTAGACTCCCGAGAATCAAGTCGAGTAGTCGAGGCAGCAACTGCGGATCCTATAGCGGTTCCATTGGAATCAAGGTCTCCGATCCTTAACTCTTCCAGTCTTTTCGAAAGCCATGCGTGGTCAAGTGTCAGAGGGCAGACAGAGTAGGGTTTCGCTCCAAACGCAATGAGGCCGATCCGGTCCTCTTCCCGACGTTGGATAAACCTCCTGATCACGTCCTTCGCGGCCTCGATCCGTTGCTTTTTTTGACGGAATGTGCCCGTATGGTTTTTCTCGAAGTAGTCTTCGGTCTTCATGGACTCTGAGACATCGAGAGCAATAATAATATCGATGCCGCTTGCTGAGCGGTCTACACGGATGTTCCGCCATTGGGGACGAGCCATTGCGAGACAACAGCAGAGAACCGTGAAAGTCAGCAATGCCGGGCTTAAGGCGCCATGGCGATATTGGATGTTCTTGCCAATCGAGGAAAGAATCCCGAGAGAAGAAAAGTAAAATCCTGAATCTGCGCCGGGAACGTTCCTGAGAAATAATAGGGGAGGGAGGATAAGCAAAGAGACAAGCCACCATGGATTTTCAAAGCCGAAATGCTCGAAAGGTGTAGTCATGCTATTTCATGTTTTCTGGTAGATTCAAGTCCTTGCATGACTTGAAGGGACTCTTCGAGTATTTCCCCGCTCGCTGCTCGGTTCACCGTGCTCGGGCCATATTTACAGAGTGCGAGTTTTGAAAGGAAGGGCGCAAGCTTTTCCCGCGCTCCTCTGGGAAGGTGATCAAGAGCTTCAGTGCGGAGGAGAAATTCATCATGGGTCTCATACAGCGCTCGGTCGTCGATATGATTACGCATATAGGCACGCAGGATAAGAGAGCAGTGAGTTGCAACATCTGCCAAAGGTAAGTCGTCTATCTGTTCTCTGAACATAATTAATTCCTCCTTGCACGCACGGTAGGAGTTATCGTGGGCATCCCCGATTTGTTGTGCCTGCGTGCATTTAGCTTTTATAAGCCGAACGAGGGCGATGGTCGCAATCGTAGCAAGAAACCAGATCCACCATGCAATCCTGATTCCCGGAAGTAGATTTTCAGGGTCGGGGATGTCGTGGAGTGCGGTCACGGTCTTATGCCACGTGTTGAGTTTGAGAGTTTCGCTTAGAGCAGGGATCCGTAATTCATCTAGAGGCTGGAGCCCGCGTCTTAAGAAGGCGCCGCAAAGCGGGAAGGTAGTTCTCTGCCGTGGAAAGGCTGACATGGTCTATCCCGTGCCTGTGAAATTGCCGGCGCATGCCTTCCCGGTAACGGCGGGATAGTTTTTTATAGGCCATTCTGACGTTAGAGTTAGAAGTATTTACCATGGTAAGATGGCCGGTTTCATTTCCACGAAAAACAACTTTCCCAACCGCAGGAAGATTCTTTTCCAGAGGATCGCTCAGATGAAGTGCGATTGTCTCGTGTTTGTGGGCCAGTGTGGCCAGAGGCTGCCCAAGGTCAGTGTCCATAAAATCAGAGATTAAAAATACGAGGGCTCTTCGGCGAACCGAGCGGACTAGGAACCTGCAGGCTGCCGGGAGATTTGTCGTGGGAGTATCTGGCCTTGAGGTAAGAATCTCCCTTATGCTTCGCAAGACCTGCTTGCTGCCTTTCGCGGGAGGAAGATAGAGAAGGGGTTCATTAGCAAACAGGAGGAGGCCGGTTTTATCTCCGTTTTTGTGAGCGCTGAATCCAAGAACGGCGGCTAATTCAGCAGCAAGCTCGATCTTGCTTAGGTCTCTGCTGCCGAAGTGAGTGGAGCCAGAGACGTCAACAGCGATCACCATTGAGAGCTCCCGTTCCTCCCTGAAAGTTCTGATATAGGGGATCCCTGTCCGGGCAGTAACGTTCCAGTCAAGGAAGCGAACATCATCTCCATGCTGGTATTCACGGAACTCATTAAAGTCGAGACCCTGTCCCTTGAAGGAGGAATAGTAATCCCCGCCGAATGTTTCTGTGACATATTTCTTTGCGCGGATTTCGAGGTGTCGCACCTTTTTTATGGTGGCCTCGACAGCGGCAGAATCAGACATTGAGAAGGAATTTGTTACTGTTTAAACGCCAATACGGATCGGCGCCCTTCTGAGCGGAAGGAAAGAAAGGCGCGGAGGGAATCACGGCACCGGAACTTTGGAGAGAATCCTCTCGATGATCATTTCGGGATTCATGTCCTCGGCTTCGGCCTCATAGGAAAGGAGGATGCGGTGTCTGAGAACGTCCCTAGCGAGGATTTTGATGTCCTGTGGTGTCACGAATGAGCGTCCGTCCATGAAGGCGCGCGCGCGGGCAGTAAGAGCTAGATTAATTGATGCCCGAGGTGAGGCGCCTGACCGCAGAAGGGTTTTCAGGCGGGTATCGACCTTGGCTGGGTAGCGAGTCGCATTCACAATATCGACAATATATTCACGGAGTGCATGATCAATGTAGATATCATCAAGAAGACAGCGAGAAGCGTGTATCGATTCGGCTTTCACGACCTGCTGGGTTTCTTCCAGAGGAGTGGTCGATGCCATGCGGTCCAGTATACGTAGTTCCTCTTCTTTTTCCGGGTAACTGACTGCAACCTTCAGGAGGAACCGGTCCAGCTGTGCCTCGGGCAGCTGGTAAGTGCCTTCCTGATCGATCGGGTTTTGGGTTGCGAGAACCAGAAATGGAGTTGGCAGGGGATAGCTGGTTTCTCCGAGGGTTACCTGCCGTTCCTGCATGGCCTCCAGAAGGGCACTTTGAACTTTGGCGGGGGCCCGGTTGATTTCGTCAGCCAGGATCACGTTTGCGAAAAGGGGTCCTAACTTAGGCGCGAAGGTCTGCTCGTTGGGGTTGTAGATCATGGTCCCAACGAGATCTGCAGGGAGCAGGTCGGGAGTAAATTGCAGTCGAGCAAAACTGAGGTTCAGGGTGCCTGCGAGCGCCTTGACGGAGAGAGTTTTGGCAAGGCCTGGCATGCCTTCGAGCAGGATGTGGCCATTGCACAGCAAGCCAATGAGAAGACGGTCGACAAGCTCGTGCTGGCCTACCAGTACCCGGGAGATTTCCTCTTTGACCGATCTCACCCAAGAACTCGATTGAGCGATTCGCTCAGAAAGCTGCTGGGGATCAGTTGCACCGTCATTCATGACTGATACATCAACGTGTACAAGCGCTTTTGTTGCAACGCCAAATCGCGTGCGAAAGAGAGTCTTTCAGACTCGGGGCTATTCTGGGAGTGCGGCTAGAAGCCGTCTCCGAAGCCGTCCTGCTTGCTGCGGCCTCGACGACTACCACCACCGCCGCCACGACGGTCACCACCGCCGCCACGACGGTCACCACCGCCGC
>PARF01000055.1 GCA_002709915.1 Roseibacillus sp.
CAACAACAATGGCGCCAACCACGAGCAGCTCTTCCACGTTGCTGGTGATGGCACCTTGACACCCATCGGCAACGTAGAGGACTTCAACAATAGCGGAAATTTCAATGAAGACCGGATGTCCAACGTGCGGATCCTGCTCACTAACACGGGATACTGTGTGCAGATTGAGAAGTATCCTCTCGGAGCCAGCCCGGCACCAGATACCACTACCAGTGAACTGCCCTACGCCGGCAGTGCTGCCTCCATCACTCAGGTCATTTTCCGGGTTTCAGGAAGTACCAACACTGGAGTGAGCGGTGGTATTTTCCTTGATGACGTGCGCGCTACCGGAAATGCCCTCAGCCCTCAAGCCGCTTGGCGACTGGCCTTCTTTGGGAGCACGGACAACTCCGGCAATGGCGCTGATGACAATGACGGCAACGGCAATGGCCTCTCTAACTTACTGGACTTCGCCTACGGCTTTGATCCCGTCGGTGTCAGTAGCGCTGCTAATACTCTTGAAGTAGCCAACCCCGGAGCCAACGGAACCATCACTCAACTAGGCGGCCTGACTTTCTGGCCCGACCCTGCCACCGGCGAGGTTTACATGCGCTACACTCGAAGGACCGATTACAGTGCACTCGGACTCGTCTTCACCGATCAGTTCAGCCGGGATCTCGGAACCTTCGAGAACGCGACCGAGGCTCCTACTGTCATCGCGACAGGCACTGGAGACGGAGGGGCGGCCATCGAAGCAGTGCAGCTCAAAATGCCTCTCGTCCTACCTGACAGTGGTGGCAAGGCCCGATTCGGCCGAAACTCGGTCGAATTCGCCCCCCAAATCGAGGTCATCCTGCCTGTTGAAAAGTAATTCTCGACTTGAACCAAGTTTCACCGAATTCTCATACCACTAAAGTTAATGACACGCGCGCTGACAGCCTTTCTTATCGTGGGAATGACCGCAATGGCACCAGGAGCTATTCTCTGGTTTCCGCGTCAGGACATTCCAATTCCGACAACCTTCGAGGGAGTCTCGGTCGATCTTGAAACAGGCAACTCATCGATCACCGCGGCAGGATTACCCGGGGGCGATGTGAACTTCCTTCTGGGAGGTGGCGCAGTCACCAATGACGCGGACCAGACCGCGGCTGTGCCAAGCTGGCAACCTGTGCGGACTGGAGCCGGCAACGTCGACCCCCTGCGTCAGCTCGGCATCGGTGACACCGTGGACAGCGCGTCTACTGTAGCTACAGGATTTGGTGCTTCTGGCGATCCCAACCCCCACTTTCCTGAATTCACCCCGGACACCCCGGGCTATGTCGGCTTCTCTCTTGTCCTCGAAGACAACACCACCGCCTACGGATGGATGAGGGTCACCCTTCAGGAAAATAACCAGTCTGGGGGCCTGATTCATGAGTGGGCCATTGAAGATAGCGGGGGCGCCATCACGGTAGGCGTTCCGGAGCCAAGCACATCCCTGCTGGCGATTGTGGCCCTCGGCGGAATTTTTCTCCGTCGGAGAAGGTAGCCAGCCCGCCGGGGCATCCAGACGACGACCTTCACTGCCCGTTTGAGTCAATAGAGCTTTGGAGAAAATCGCGTGGGTTGATCACCGCACTTAGGCGCCTTGGTAGCTTGTGGTCACCAATAACCAGTTGGAGGTAACCGAAAATCTTAGGGGTTGATCCACCCCACCCTTGATGGAACGCTGGGATTTCTCCTCGAAGCTATCCCCAGCTCGAGGATCCCCCCCCTCTCGCTCCTCGATAGACATCATGATGTCCCGTTTTCTCCCGCTGCTACCAGCCCTGGTTATGCTGTCCACGGTCGGCACCCTGCCGCTCCGAGCCGACCTCGTGGCCCACTACTCCTTTGATGAGAACGCTCCCGACGACCCCACCGTTGTAGACTCTCTCGGAAGAAACAACGGAATCTTCATTAATAGTTCCAATGTCCTCCGAGGCGTTGCCTCCCCCGACCCACTCTTGGGTACGGCCTGTGAATTCACACTCCAGAGTGGCGTCAACCTTGGAACAGACCCTGCAGTACGCCCTAGTGACCAGTTCACTATCAGCTGGTGGATGCGCCCGGATACCCTCGATTCATTCGATCGAATCTATGAAACCATGAGCGGAACCTCCAATGGAGCCAACGGCATCAGGATCGATCTCGGTGGAGCGCCAGGAAACAGCGTGAGAGTTCTTCTCCGCGATGGGAACGGGATAACCAGCACTACTCATACCCACTCGCTGGATCTCCGCAATGACGGCACATGGTATTTTGTTGCAGTCCGATACGACTCCACAGCCGGAGAGGGCTCTGCCCTTATGATCACAGTCCTCGAGAACGGGACAGCCCATTCTATTGAGGACATCCGTGCTGCCACCGAATCCCCCCTCTCCCTCGGCACTGGCCCCATCGATCTCCACTCCAACGGCGCCTTTCTCGCAGCCGATGATGCGAACGCATCCGGGTCGAACGATTTCGCGGGAGCCCTCGACGACTTTGCCTTCTTCCAGACTGGAGATCTTCCAGGAGTTCTCAGTGACGAAGATCTCTCCGAGATCTGCAAATCTGGTGCCCTGAGCATCTCCCCCGATACCGCGCCTCCCGTCATCGATACCTTTGAAGCAAGTCAATCCATGGTCGATGCCGGATCGCCCATCGTTCTCTCCTGGAGCGTGACTAACGCTGAGAATGTCCTTCTCACACCCGGCATCGGAGTTGTATCCGCCAGCGGATCAAGACAAGTCGTGCCAGCAGAGACTACGGTCTATACCCTAACGGCATCACGTGAAAACCGGACTACTGCTGCGAGTATCCAGATCACCGTCGACCAGCAGTTACTGCCTCCGGTTATTAGCGAGTTCATGGCCCGGAACCAGGAAACTCTGGAAGATGGTGACGGAGACTATTCGGATTGGATTGAAATCCACAATCCCAACCTGATCCCAATTGACCTCGGAGGATACTCCCTGACAGATAATTCCGAGGATCCTTTCCGATGGTCATTTCCCTCCGGAACAAGCATTCCAGCGGGTGGCTATCTTATTGTCTTTGCCTCCCAACAGGAACGTGACGACTACGTTGATCCTGATGGTAATCTCCACTCCAATTTTTCCCTGAGGGCCGACGGAGAATACCTTGCTCTCGTTTCCCCAGTCTCAGGAAGTCCTGTCAGCGAATTCTCGCCCACCTACCCCGAGCAGCGGGAAGATCTCTCCTACGGCCCAGGCGGATTCTATGCAATCCCGACCCCGGGAGCTCCCAGTCAGGGATCTGGCGTGATCGACTTCGTGGCAGATACAACCTTCAGTGTGGATCGCGGGTTCTACACCGATCCCTTCAGCGTGGAAATCACCACCGCCACGCCAGATGCAGAGATCTATTACACCACTGACGGAACCGAACCATCACCTCGAAATGGCACTCTATTCCTTGATCCAATTCGTATCTCATCCACCACAGCCCTGCGCGCTGCGGCCTTTAAAGAAGGATACGAGCCGACCAACGTGGATACCCAGACCTACCTGTTTCTAGAAGATATCCTGCAGCAACCCCAAAACATCACCGGTTATCCGGATACGTGGGCGAACAAACCTGCCCATTATCAGATGGATCCCGATATTGTTACCCACCCAGTCTACGGCCCTGAGATGGAGGAAGCGCTGAAGGCCTTCCCCACTCTTTCCATTGCGATCGACCCTGTCCACATGTTTGGAAGAGCCGGGATCTATCAGAACCCCCAGAGCGAGGGCCGCTCGTGGGAACGTCCTGTTTCAGCGGAGCTTATCAGCGCTGACGGATCCGAATCAGGTTTTCAAATCGATGCCGGGATGAGGCTTCAGGGAGGAAGCAGCCGTAATCCTGACATTCCCAAACATAGCCTCAGCCTTCGCTTCCGCAGGGACTACGGTGCCGGAAAATTACAATATCCACTCTTTCGCGATGCACCCTTCGGGGATACCGCCGTGGAGGAATTTGATTTCCTGCAGCTAAGAGCAGGATTCAATTTTGCCTGGACGCATCGCCACTACTATCAGGCGCGACATGCTCAGTACAATCGTGATCAGTGGGTGAATGACCTCTATCTCGCCATGGGGCAACCAGGTAGTCATGGGCGCTGGGTTCACCTCTATCTTAATGGTCTTTACTGGGGCCTCTATCATGTCCATGAGCGACCAGATGGGGATTTCATGGCCTCATATTTCGGGGGCGAGAGCGACGACTATGACGCCCTGAGTTCCGGGCAAGCTAAAAGCGGAGATACCACTGCGTGGAATACTATGATGTCCATCGCGAGGGGCAATATCACAAGCCCCTCACAATATGCCGCGATCCAGGAGTATCTCGATATCGACTCGCTCATCGATTACATGCTCCTTAATTTTTTTGTGGGAAACACCGACTGGGACGGACACAACTGGCGCGCAGCCCGAAAGCGAGAAGCTGGTGCCGGCTACCTGATGCTCCCATGGGATTCTGAATTTGCTATTTCTCCAAATGGCCCCGGGGTCATTAACAATCCCCAACCACTCTCCAACGCCCTGAACATCAATGTCACCGGCAGGGATGGCACCGGCCGCCCCAGCGGCCTCCACCAGGATCTCTCCGCCAACGCTGAATACAGGATGCGCTTTGCCGACAGAGTACATCGCCATCTTTTCAATGATGGAGCACTCTCCCCGGCAATCGCAGGAGCCCTCTGGCGGGCGCGCTCGGATCTCATGGATCAGGCCGTCGTAGCTGAGTCCGCCCGGTGGGGGGACTTCCGCTATGATACCGATTCCGGTCGCTGGCAACCTGGCGATTTTGCCCGTTACACCCGCAACCAGCATTATCGTCAAGATCAGGCATGGATTCTTCGTAGCTATATTCCTCAGCGGGGCGCAGTCCTTCTGGAGCAACTTCGAAGCCGTAACCTCTATCCCCTCACTGAGGCCCCTCGTTTCCGCCAGCATGGAGGAAGCGTCGCGGTAGGTCAGGCTCTAGCGATTAGCAATCCGAACCCAGCGGGTATTGTTTATTATACCATGGACGGGTCCGACCCTCGTGACCCTGCCGCGGGACAGAATGGTGTATCCGCAAGCGCAATTCGATATACCCGGCCGCCGGTATTCAATGAAAGCGCTCTGCTTCGGGCCCGCGTCCTTAGTGGGGGGGACTGGTCAGCCATGAACGAAGCGACCTTCTTCGCAGGAGAGCTCGCAGAACCTTCTAGTCTGACCGTTTCGGAATTGATGTACAATCCACCAGGATCCTCCGAGGACCTTGAATTTATCGAACTGGTCAATCTCTCCGGGACCGACACCATTGAGCTCGGAGGTGCGAAATTCACTGAGGGCGTGCAATTTGCCTTTCCTATCAACACCCGCCTGGCTCCAGGCGGCCGCCTTCTTCTGGTTTCTGATGAGGAGGCTTTCGTCTCTCATTACGGACTGGGNTTGCCCGTAGCTGGACAATACGACGGGCTACTCGATAACAGTGGAGAGCAGCTTGTAATCGAGAATTCCACCGGAAATGTAATCCTCAATTTCACCTATAATGACGGATCCGAATGGCCATCCGGATCTGACGGGGAGGGATACAGTCTTGTCAGTCGAGATTCAAATCTGAGTGATGCTCTGAGCTGGCGCGATAGCGACGAGCGTATGGGTAACCCCGGAGAAAGTGATAACACGCGTTTCTCTGGCATACCCTCTACAGATGAAGATGGAGACGGGGTTGAAGCCCTCCTTGAGTATGCAACCGGGGGTGACGATCGCTCACCGGGAAATGATCTAGCTACCCCAGCTCTATCCATATCTCGCGATGGACATCTTGAGATCGCCATAAAACTTAACCTCAGCGCATCCGACATCGACATCAGTCTCGAGCAAACATCTGACCTCGTCACTTGGGAACCTCTTGTGGGATTCGAACGCATTGCAATTATCCGCGACCAGGCGAAAGGCATCGCACGCGTCGTCTACAGGGCTCCAACCCCGCAGGAATCCTCCACAAAATTCCTTCGGTTGCGGGCCATTCTCCGCTAGGAGCGGCAGCATGGCCGGTCCATGGGAAAGAGCGCCTACTCAAATGATTCCCATGATCTGACCGAGAGCNCCTCTTCCTGTCAGGCCCGCTAGCGGGCCTGACAGGCTCAACAAGAAGGATTACTCNGCAGCAGGCACNGTGACCTGCAGACGGTAGATCTTACGTGCGGCATCAGCCGTGACATCAACCACTACATTCGTCGCCCCGTCCTGGGCGGCAGTGAAGCTATCTGCAGCGGGGGCTTCAGGAAGCCCGCTGCTCGAGGAGAGAACTTCATAAGTCCGCCCCGCCAGAATCGGTCCGTAAGTAATTTCGACCTGGTCAACGCCGACAGGAACAATCTCGAAGAGAGGCCGCTCTGCACCATCGTTGGCACTTGTTCCCATGAGATACTCGGAAAGAGCATCCCACGTGTCATTGTCGTTATCACTTCCAGCATCCGCCGGGTTATTGGGGTCGAGCCCATTGGCGAGTTCGTAACTGTCAGGAATCCCATCACCATCAACATCGCCATCGANCAATACCCCGGTAAAGAGCGTGATNGAACCTGTGAGGGGGCCCCCACCATCTTCATCACCATCGTCTACCGCCACCTCAATGGTGACCGGCGAACTGCCATTGGGCAGGAACTCGACTGCTGCGAGAGCCGCGTTCACCTCCCGTACGGCTCCGGTGATGCTCCAGACTCCCGTCACCGGATCATAAACCACCCCCGTCGGCTCCGTGAGATCTCCCTCTCCCGGCGTCAGGCTGAGGGTTGCTGTAACCTCCTCAGGAGAGCTGGAAGCAAGAATGGCAAACGGACTTGCATCGGGTGCATGCCATAGCCGCGCACGGCTGACTGTCCCCTCCATCGGGAAGGAACCTGCATCATCAAAGATTCCCTCGGGATCCGTTCCCAATCCTCCGCGTCCTCCATCGATGTTCTGTCCGACTCTGATTGAGTCGTCTCCACTCCAGTTCCCCCGCGTTCCTCGACCGGTGAGCTCGATCGTCGTCTGGCCAAACCCATTCACAGAGAATGTGACCGCATCGAGGCTGGATACCAGCGCCAGCTGGACAGGTTCATCAAGACCCACTGGTGCAGCGGTCAGGGGCACTGAGATGTTACCGTCAGTCCAGTCCGTATCACTGAGGCNGGACGGGATATCGTTCGGGTTCGACTCCATCTTACTGACAAAGTGAGGAATTCCATCGATCAGATAAACACCGCTTCCATTCGAGGTTCCCCCGATCTCGACGACACGCACCGTTCCAAAATCATCAAATCCAGAAGGCTGGAACGTGAGATCAATCGCAAATCCAGCATCGGTGTCCGGGTCTGGAGCCAGAAGCAGCGAATCTTCATGAACCGCCGGATAATCATACTGAGCTACCTGGGCGGTTGTTACTACCGAGCCGTTGGGGTCGGTAATCTGAATGTCTCCAAGAGCAACAGGGCCTACCTCGTATTGAATATTCTGAACAAGGTTCGTTGCGGTTGGCGCCAGCTGGGGAATATACAGNACNGATGAGTCNACCGCGATACTGGCCTCGGTCAGNGCTCCACCCGCAGCTGCGTTTGCCGCACCCTGAGCGACTGAAACCATGACCAACCCTCCACTGCTCATCCCAGTGACCGAGACGATGTAGGTCTCCCCAGTCCCACTGACACTGGCTACAAGATTACCTGTATCCGTGCTACCCGAGAGGTCAACATCGTCTGCCGCAAAACCTGTGACCGGCTCGCTGAAGGAGACTTCAAATTCTATTGTAGCGCTTCCAGTGGGATCATCCTGACCTGCGGCCTGATTGATGGTCACCGTAGGGCCCTCGTTCACATAGAATACAAGGTCATGGGTAGCCGCCTTGGGCCCTCCCGGGCCACTACTTCCCCCATCGTCGATAGTAAAGGAAATCGCCGCATTTCCGCCCGTTACTCCATCCGTTGTTGAGACCACTCCGGCCGCGAGGCTGGCATTAATCTCGTCAAGGGTTCCCACAAGGACAAGGGAGGCCGTTCCGCTACCGTTAACAACCGCCGGACCACCTGCCGCAAAGGTCACGGGCGCGTCTCCCGCGCTCTGGAAGGTCGCAGTCAGTTGACCCTNGCCGGCATCGGCATCAGCGACCTGAAGACCAGTGAGACTTATGTCAGTAGCAATAAAGCTTGCGGCAAGTGAGCTTGATTCTCCATCCGCTAACGTTTCTCCGTTAAGGGTGATNCTCGGGGCTCCATTCCCGGGCACTCCACCCACTGTCAGATCATCAACGATGATTCCGCTGCTCTCGACATCGTTCAGACTCGCACTGAGGCTGAAAAGAATCGCACTGATCTGGGTGGCGTTTCCTGCATAGGGCAGAATCCCACTGACAGAGTCAATGATGCCCTCGATGGGCCACCGATCAATCGCGACCTGGTAGCCTTCGGAGGTCAGGGAGAGAATGAGACGGCTCTGCTCGGACTCCTCCTCAATGGAACCCGTGTTATCGAAGTCTGCACGGCGACCGAGAGGAGTGAGCTCACCTTCAGAGCTGACGTGATGCAGCTGCTCGTTGTTGGGCCCGCTGTTGTTCCCGCTGACGTAGAGCTCGAAGGACTTCTCACCCGCATCATCAAGACCAATAATCCTCCAACTCTTGGCCTCGCTATTATTCTGAGTCCGACGATTTCCAAGATCCATCGAGATGAAGGCCGCATTGTTTGCCGAGATGTCGGCAGGAGCCGCAAGACGGGCGGTAATGTCACCCTCGCCCGGCAAGGGTCGGTCCAGCACCAGAGCCTCATCAACTCCGTCTCCCTTTGAGTCGTCAACCTCGAGATATATTCCCGGAATATCCCCGGAAACGTTCTGCACCGGAATATCCTCCCAGGAGCCCACCGCAGTGCCTAAATTTGCAGCGAATGGAGCATCGGATCCTACTTTCGTCAAATTCGGAGTGCCCGGATCCCCAAAGGGGTCAACGTTCTCAAAGTCGGCAAAGAAGAGGAGCGTACCTGCGCCATCCGTAATCTCACTGGAGGCCGAGGAGTTCCCCCCGATGGTTCCAGTGTCCACTGCCTCTAACTCCACGATGACGGTTTCAGAAATTTCTGGAAGCCCATCGTCGAAAGGAAGAAGACTAATGGTAACAGACTGGTTTCCGCCCGGAATTACCAGAGAGGTCTCACCGAAGAAGTCTTCCCCGTTAATTGCAGTCCCTGAGTAATTCAAGGTCACCGAGCGATCCGCCTGAGAGATCACATCTGGCGACACCGTGAATTCAAAATTCGTCCCTTCCGGTCCCTCAACCTGATTAGCCGCGATAGAAAACTCAGGCTCCGGGTCACCGTCATTGAGGAGAACCTCGGCGACTGATGAGGCCCCCACTACAGCATTCCCATTCACGCTCTCAATGGAGACGATGATGTTCTCCAGATCCTCGTAGAGATTATCGGTCAAAGTGGTAATCGCCACTTCCGCTGAGTTTGCTCCGTCAGCGATCTCAACCGTGGTCGCCGCTGAAAAATCGGCGTCCAAGGTCGACCTGCCACTGAAGCTGAGCTCTACACTGACAGGACCAGCAACCGCCGCACTTGATTCAAGGGAAAGCGCAATAGCTTCACCCTCTCCTACACTGTCTGGGCCTCCCGAAATCGAAATTTGAGGATCGGGATTTGTGCCCTCGACATCAACATTCACGGTAACGACTGCGTTAGTCGTCGTGTTGAGGGTGTAGGTGAAAGAGTCACGGGCTGAGAGACCCACCCCGACATATCCAAAAGCCCCGTTGGGATTGTAAGTGAGGCTTCCATCCGCCTCGAGGGTCACAGTAGCACCGGAGGGCAGGGCTACAGCATCACCCACCACGGGAGCACCAGCTCCTGCGAGATCTGCGAGGTCAGCAGAGGTAGCAGGAATTCCGGCTCCAAAGATCGCCTCGTAGTTGGCGTTGATCTGGCTTGCCGAAAGGACGCTGGAATAGACCCGGACGATGGCCAGTTCCCCGTCATACCGGTCATTGGCATCATTAAAGTCGGGAATATCGACTGTCCCATTGGCGCCAAGGTAGGGTGCTACGTTGATGTCCCCACCAGTGGTTCCCGCCGAACGGCCGATTCCTTCATCGTCGGTGCCGGCCCAGTCGACAATATTGGCTGCGGTCCCTGTCGTGATATTGATCGCGTTCCCCTGCGAAACCAGAATCCCGTTTACGTAAAGCGAAGCGACATCCGAGACTATGTCAAATGTTCCGATCACCTGAGCGTAAGCTCCGCCAGCAATCGCATTCGAGGGAATGGCGGCAACCGCCTGCGCGACCAGTGCATTGTTTCCTATTGTGAAAATCAGCTGATCGTCAATCAGGACGAGAGAGGATCCGGTTCCATTTCCTCCTGCGCCCCAGATGGGCTCCGGTCCAATGTGATCATCGGGACGAATAGCGACCTCCACCGAGAAGGAGCCCGTAGTGATGTTTCCTCCATAAAGATTGTTTGCGTCATCTGGGGAAAGAATCTGATCGCCACTACCACTCCCGGAGAGATCATAGGCTGCCGTAATTCCCACCGGAGCATTCTGCGGAGAGATCAGGACAGAGGCTGTGCCAGCTCCCTCCATGGTAAGGGCACCCCCACCGGAACCCGTGTTCGCCCAATTTGAGTTCGTGTTGGCAGCACCAGCCGCATTCAAATTAAGGGCGGCACCTGGGGTTGCCGTCCCTGCGGCTCCCCCCACCGAGTCGTTTTCCAGTATATCGATGTTGATACTACTTTCCGCGTTGGTGGAGCCATAGTCCAAGGTAGGAAGGCTGGCACCCCCGGAAGTAATCGTCACAACTCCCGAAACCGTGCCAGTTCCATCGAAGACGTCGTAGATAAAACTTTCGGAGAGGGTAACCCCGGGAGCCAGGCTCAGGAGAATAGCTGAGGTGCTGGGGTCGTAGTCAAAGGTTCCATCCGAGGAAATGCTGACCGTAGCACCAAACTGGGACGTAAACACCAGAGGCACGAGACTGAAATCAAAGATGTCATCGGATACCGCCCCTCCCCCGCCAAAGACCTGCTGGGTTGCCCCCCTGATTGAAAGAAGATCGGAGGAATCTACATCAGATTCGTTGGAAAGCAGGTTGAGACTACTCCCAGAACCGTTAATGCTGACGACACTCTCGTTTGTCACGAGGGAATTATCGTTGGTTCCCGTGACAAGCACTGTAACCGTCCCGACGAAGGTCGCGCCCTGGAAATCTGCTGCGGTGTAGCTGAAACTGTCGCTCAAGGTCTCCCCGATCGCGAGAGCCTGAAGAGCCGCAGCAGCACCCGGAGCATAAGTAAAGGTCCCATCCTGGCTCACGGTAACGGTAGCCCCTTGCGCACTCAGGAAGTCGTGGCCCACTACCGTAAGATTCGTTCCCACATCGTTGGCAAGCACGCTGGTAGCGCCCTGATCAAGGGCAGATATTGCCGTATCTTCGTCAGTACTTGCGGAGTCTGCAGCGAGGGTGGTCGAAATACCCACATTAATCACGAAGGTTCCTGCGTCGGGTCGTGCTCCTCCGTCTGCCACGCTGAATTCAAACCCGCCGGTCTGCGCCGAGGCTGCTGCATCGAATGTCAACAAACCACTGTTGACATCTTCCTGAGTGAAGGAGGCCCCTTGGGCAACCGGGACTCCTCCAAGCTGGAGCGTTCCACCTGTCACTGCCCCCGTAACGGTGTAAACCAGCGCCTCTGGTCCAGTGTTTGCATCGGAGGTCAGGAGATCGCTCTCCCCGCTGATCACATTCCCCTGCGATTCCACAAGAATATTGAAAGGTCCGTTTAGGCTGATCTGTGGATCAAGAGGAGGCGAAGATATACTTCCGATATTGAGCGCCTGAAGACCAACTGTAGTCGCATTAAAAGTCGCGGGATTTCCCCCGTAGCGGGCCGAAGTGGTCTCCACTATATCACCGGCGCTCAGGGGAAGGATGGCCCCCGCCCAGCTTCCAGAGTCCCGGGCCCGATCTCCACCTGCATCATCATCACGATTGTAAGCACCGCCGTTTCCGTAAGGTATTTTCCCTGCCACCCCACCGCTGGGGATAGTTTGAAATCCCTGCCGGAAGATCGTTCTGACGTTCGCCCCGGCCGTGTTGAAGTTATCGGCAAAGTGTGAAGCGAGGAAAAGATAGTCGCCATCGAGGTTTACGGTGACTTGAGAACTGTTGATGGCAGGATCGTAGCCGAAGGACGGGTTCGAAACCGGTAGCCCTCCTGCCAGGCTGAGTGGAGTCTCTGGATTACCTTGGTTGAAATTGATATTCTGAGAAGGGCCAGAAAGAGAGAGATAATCTCCATAGGCCGGCAGTTTGAGAATCGTTATTCCGCTGCGGGCAGCCTCGAGTGCCACGGCCGTGTTGGTGGACCCAACATCGTTATCCCGAAGAAGCTCAACCTCCAGAACGGAATTGGCAGACTCGGTCTCGACGATCATACCCAATGAGGCGGAACCGTATTCCAACAGCCCGCCCAGGCTATCACCGCTTCCCGCATAGCGAATATAGACAACTGTCGAAGAATCCTCCACCGGGCTTCCGTCGAGAGTCAGTCGCTGTGTGATGGCCTGCCTGTGACGGTTACCACCACTGATACGTACCCCTGTGTTCGCGAAGACGAGGTAGCGCCCGGGAGTATTCAGAGTAATCTGGCTCTCTCCCTCGTTGTGGCCGAAGGCCGGATCCAGCTCATCCTGAATGTCGTAGGGCACTGCTGCTGGCCCCGCAGAGGCGCTACTCATGAAGTTCTGAAAATCGAAGAGAACTCCAAGCCGCGCATAACTGAGATTATCGTCGAGCTTTACCAATTGGAGATCAGCATCTTGCTGAATGATAGTCTGTGTATTGTTGTCAGTTCTCTGCGACTGGATCTCAAGCGTATCACCCTGCGCCACTTCCACGATCGCGCCACCTCTGACGAAGTGATTATTATTCGTTCCATCTCTCGTGTAGGTAGAGCTTGATCCGTAGACGAGAGTGTCGGTTCCATTAATGACAATTGTATTGTCGAGCCCAGATCTGGTGCCACCCGCTCCGTTGATGTAGCGGGTTCCGTAAAGCACGAGGTGATGACCAGCGGTCAGGCCAATCAAGCCTCCAGCCTGCAGTTCGAAACTGTCCGCGGTGTCATCAACTGTCACCGCATCAAATCCATGGATCACACTGGTTCCAATGCCAGAGGCAAGAGTTGCTCCACTCCCGAGGGTGTATACTGCTCGATCTCCCGGCGTGCCAGATTCAGCAAGCTGGGCTTTTCCGGATATAGCGGATAAAGGGAGGGCGACGGCCGCCGCCATCGCGACAAAGGCAGGATGGAGTCCTCGACTAAATTGCATAATACTTGGTTGGTAGGGTTCTTGTTTTCGTTGAGCGTGCCGGAAGGGTTCCATAGAGGAGGATTCCTATCGGCAAAGGCCATACTTGGATGGAGTTAACTCACCCGAAAAGAGGAGCTACTGCAAGTAGTCGCCAAAAAAAATTCCGAATACGGCCGATTTGCGAGGACACTTCTCCAATCAGGACTCAAGGCCCTCGCTAAGATACTGACAATCAATAATTATATATCTTCGCCGCAGACAGACCTTCCAGCTGCAAGCGGTTGTCTCGAAAAACTATCTCCCGAACCGTCACACTTCCTCGGCGGAAAGCCACCGGAATTGGACGATCCGGAAACGACGCCCAAAATTGCGGTTCGCCTCACTCACTAGCTCTGCCTGCTTTCGGTGGGCTGGGTCTGCTCTTTCTCCAGTAGCTTCTAGATATTCTGGCACACGCTGCACCACTGCCTCACACCATGCCCGCGCGCGCACCGCTCCATTCTGATCGAGGGAATCCCCGTAGGCCCTGATCACAAATGTGTCCCCACGGGGGGTCAATTGGGCCCCGAGACTACGCAGGATGTCTGCCTGATCCACATAGGCCGAACTTCCATAGGCTACTGGTCCCTCCAGTGCTTCCGGAAACGCAGGATTCATTCTGCTCACCTCTTCCTCGGAAAAACTTCTTACGGGTCCACGAAATCCCTCATTGATACTGACGTCCGGGTCATCAAGAGCAGCCTGAAGAGCCCCCTTCACACTAAGTTCCCGGTCACTCCCATCCAGTCTTCTATTCACAAACTCAGACAACGAGAGAAATGGCCCCCGGGCCTTTACCTGCCTGACCATGGCCTCGGCCAGCGAATTCACTTCCGCATCTGTGAGGGATCGCCAGGAGGTCCACTGTTCGACCTCGATCGGATCGGCCGGACTCCCTTCATAAGCCTCACCGTTAGCCACACTTGCAGCCGAAACCATGGCTCCATCAGAGCTCTCCGGCCTGATTGGTCCATTCGGCTCTAAAGACTCCTCCAAACCGAGAGTTGCAACCGCTTTCCCTCTCAGGCTCGAAAACAACGCACGCCAGGCATCTACCGAAGTAGAATTCACGTTGAATGGGCCCTTCACCAACAGATGAGACGCCATCACTTCTGCCCGTTCCAGTGCTGCGTCATCATCCCCAAAGAGGTCTCCAAGCGAGGTTCCGGTGAGCCCTTCGTGATATGGCACAATGCGACGGTTCGGGAACTGTTCGGTTCCAAAGAACACTCTCCGTGCGAGCTCCTCCGCTGTGATCTTTTGATCCCTGTCGTAAACGTCGACAAGATGGGGCGCGATCGAGGAGAAAAAGTAATCATCCCAAAGCGCCTTGTTTGCGAGATAGGAGTGATCGACCATGGGAATGTTCTTCAATCCAGCTGATTGGCTATACTGACGAGTCCACGACCCAACAG
>PARF01000056.1 GCA_002709915.1 Roseibacillus sp.
AGCCCCATGCTTGCTCACTACGCCTCAGGGTTGGTAGGAATTAGCCGGTCTTTAGGACCCGTATTAAAGCGAGACGGCGCTGCTGATGTTGCCCTTTTATTGGGAAGAAAATATCGGTCTGATCAATCACTTCATCGTGATTATGAATCCCCGGTAAAGCGAGGATATGATAAGATTTATGGATGAAGAGAGTAATCCTGCTGTTTAATTGATGAGCGAAGAGAAACCATCAGTGTGGCCCTCGGCTCCGCAGCAGCCCACTAGCAAAAAGTCGTGGATTAAGTGGTGCCTTGTCTTGGGGATCGTTTTGATTTGTTCGTGTCCCTTTCTGGTTGTGGCTGCTTTTTTTCTGACACAAGCAAGCGGAATGGATCCCGGTAAAGAGGTTCTCGCGGCTGTGCTCGGAAAAATGGCAATTACCCTTCCCCTAGTGGGGTTCTTTATGGAGCTCCTAGTATGGCTCAATGTGTTTAAAAACAAACAACGGAAAAAAAGACTTAAAACACCCCCACCGCTGCCCGAGAGGGAAAGCAGCAATCAAGGAGGGGAAAAAATCAAGCAGACTTTCCCGACGTTTTTCCAACTGGGAAGATACCTCCGAACTTTCAAAGGCAGGGGAATGGAGCTCGCAATAACTACCCTAATTTACGTTTTGATGGCGGTGACAATCCTGCCTCTTGCTGTGATGGCCAGCTCCATGGTCAGGGGCCGGGGCTTGAGCCAGTTTGACATTATCCTTTGTTGCGGTGTTGTGGCTCTCGTCTGTATTACTTCAAAAAAACAACGGCAAAAAAACTAAAACACCTCCAGCGCCGCCCCGATCCGCGTGGATTGGACCAACCCCACGCCGCCCCCCGCAGCTACGAGGCGTGGTTGCGGACTAAGCCTAACAAGAACGGGGAATTCCCGATGATGGAGTGGACGGGAAACGCTCCCGCGACCTCTGAAAAGTCACGCAAAAGTCACGCAGACTATGCCGGACCATGTCGGACAGCTATTTCTCAAACACAATAAAAACAGGACTAAGCGAGACTCGCCCAGACATTATGAACGATTTCGAGTCCCGTCCGCTCCGCCACTTTTCACCCTATGTTTCAAGGGTTTGACGATTTGAGGGGCCAATGGGGGGCCAAAGATAGTCTCAAAAGGCTCCCAGAAGGGCCATAAATGGGAAAAACGCGGACCATTCACGACTCTGGATTAGCATGCAAAAACCATCGGCAATCTTGTCGCTCGTACCTCTCGCTTGTAAGACTCAGGAGGATGAAGCTCATTTTTGAACTACTTGGCGAGCTCCTGTTTTGGATGATCCCGGGCCCTAAGAAGCGAAAGCAGAGAACCCGAAATAAAAACTGGCATAAATGGGGGTAGCAATATGCAAGTTACCCGTCCTTTAGGATCTGGTCCTCACGCTGGATAGCACTTCTCGTTTTTTCGTGAGGGGTCCTTATCTCTAACCGATTTAGCTAGTTGCAGATTCTAACAGTTTTGCATTTTTTTCCCGAGATGACGCTGCCTCGCAATGCGCTTTTTTGCCGGTAGGGTTCCCGTGCTTGCTCACCAATACCCTCTTCTGATAGGAGATGGAAAAATATGAATGAAACACTCACAAACTTCCGCCAAGCAGTGGCTGATAGCGCTGACTTGCAGGAAAAGGTAAAAGCTGGTGCTGATCTNGTCGCTTTNGGNAAAGAAAACGGCTTTGAGTTCACCCAAGAAGAACTAGAGGCCGGCTGGGAAGAGCTACAAGAATCCGAAGAAGGACTGACTGACTTTGAGTTAGAAGTGGTGGCTGGTGGTAAGGGTCATCATACGTCCGGTTTTAGCTAACCCCACGCCGCCCTCGGTAACCACAAGCCCGGTGCTTGCTCGCTGCGCTTGGGCGTTAGTAGGTTTTTCTAATGACGGAGAGGAAGGGAAACGCTCCTTCGACCTCCAGCAGGTCCAACGTAATTCCAAAAGACTGCGCCAGGGTCAGGCAGTGGTCGCGGCAAGGGCTAGAGGCCGATGAGTCTGCCGGGCCTCGAGATCCTCCTGAGGATTGAGGCCCGCCCGGTCGGCTGTTCACGGATGCGAGACCTATTCAACTTTTTTTGCGGCAAGAAAGGCCTCGATAAAAGCAGCTTCGATGGCGGCGTGCTCGGTCGAGAGCGAGGGTAATCCCCGTCGGCGAGACAGCATAAGCCTTTCCCTCAGGTCCGGGTCATCAGCCGACCTCGGCCGGGAACGTTCTGCCTGCCGGATGAAAAGTGCCTGTTCATTTTTGGAACCGATTCGCAAATGTTGATAAGGTCCTAGTCCGTTGAAGATCAGCGACAAGTAGGTGCCGTAGGAATCCTCTTCTCGAGGATCGGGGTTGTAATCGTCGGTCGCCCTAATTTCGAATTCAAACCCGCTGATCACGTCGAGCTTCCCGACCCGAGCCAGGGGTGAGCCGTCGACTTCGTTGATCAAAGCGCCTGGGAACCTTGTCGTACAAATCTCGATAAAGGTCAGTAAACGGCGCAGCCCTTCCCCTTNNTCATCGTTGGGAGCACCCCCCTCACTCAACTCAGCGACGGGGCCCACTCGACTGGCGTATGTCGCACGGTATACCTCGTAAATCGTGTCTACTGTCTGCATGACCTCTACCGTAGCGCACCCTCATTCCAAATCGATTGCGTATGTTATTAGTAAGGCCCTGCAGGATTTTTGATCCCTGTTTTTGTAGAGTCTTCCGTTCCAAGTTGGGGCCAGAATGGGACCAAAGGTATCTTGTTGGGACCGGAGAGGGACCATAAAAGGAAAAACCCAAGGAGATGAGACAGGGTAAAATCAAANCCAAGATCAGCAATAAGGCTTCAAATAGAGGGTTTTCTCGCTATAGAAGCCTCTCAGACGCCCCGGTAGTTCAACGGATAGAACAAGGGTTTCCTAAACCTTAGATGTGGGTTCGATTCCCGCCCGGGGTAAGTGACAAAAACTGGGAAGATCCGAGACCTTTTCCTTCCCGTGGGGGTGATTATTGAGCAGGTCATTGCTTGGTTGGAGAATCAGCTCGAGTTTCAAAAAAATGGAGCAGAACAAGGGTCTGGTGGTGAGCTGGCGCGCCCGGATCAGGCCCGCCTGGAAGCCGAGATCCGAGACCTTTCCCACGTCGCGGTGGTAGTTGGCGAAACGACAACAGGCATGATGAACCCGATCGCGGAGATTGCCTCGATCGTCAAGAGGGAGGCTGTCGAGGATGCAGCCTGCCAACTGCCCTACTCCAAGGCGGAGAACTTGAAGTAGTCTANGTCCCCGATGTAGCCGGAGGGGCCGACTGCATCCATCACGACGCGGATGCGGTGCACGCCCTTGGTCAACTTCACCTCCTTGGTGGAGATCTTCTTGAGAGTGGTCCAGCCGCCGGTGTCGGGAATGCGGATGGGTCCGGTGAGATTCTTCCCTGCAATCTCGAGGTGGAAGAGGCCCCCCTGCTTACTGGAGGCAACGGGCATCTCAATGGCATAGGTTCCGTCCGCTGCGACCTCGACGGTGTAGCTCAGCCATTCACCTGCGCTCGTCCAGCCGAGGCCGTGGCCGTTNGAGGCGTCGTCACGTTTCTCGATATCGACCTGCGTGTCTCTGCGGTAGGGAGCGCCCTGATTTCTTGCGTCTTTGTCACGGTAGGCCGTTTCGGGAGGGCCCTCGTCGTAGTGCTCGGCCTCGATCAGACCGGGGATCTTGTGGGGCTTGCCGCCGTAGGGTTTCGGCTTCTCCTCGGATNTGGTCGCTTCTTCGGCCCCCGCTTCACCAAAGATCTGAACCGAGAGATTGGCGACATCGGCGTACTTTCGGGCGGCCAGATCGGGATTGGCATCGGTGGTGACGCGAACAGTGATCTGCTGGAGCCGCCCGTTGGTGTCGTTGCCCCCCACATGGTTGACGCGGATACGGTCGAGCACGTGAGCACCCGGGGCGAGCTTGAGAAGCGTCCGCTGGGGCGCGACATCCGTGTAGGATGGAGTGGTGTAGGTCCACGTTTCGACCTTNCCGTCGAAGGCCTGCTCCAGTCCGTTGGCCCCGGTTCGCGTCGGTCCCGGAAAAACGCTGCCGGCCACGATATCGATCTTCGTCTCGAAGTTAGCGTAGGCTTCGATTTCGCGGATGGTCCAGTGCTTGAAGTTGCCTTCGTTGGTCCATTCCAACTCGATTCCCGTCGCTCCGGCCACAGGGTCGAACAAGATTGAGTAGAAGCCGTCGTGCTTGGCGTCGAGGTGTTCGAGAGTATTGCCCCTGACCACTACCTGGGGCATCGGCCTCCCCGCCATCTTGAGGTAGGCAAGCAGGTCGGCCATTTGCTCGAGTGTGATTGCTCCTTCGAGTCCCTCCGGCATGAGCGAGCGGCCGGTGGACTCCAGCGACACAAGCTGGTCCCGCGGGATTTGAGTGCGGGCTCCGTCGACACCCACTAGCGTCACGGCGGAACTCGTTTCCTCCGCTACCGCCCCGGCGAGAGNGCGCCCGTCCGTGGTCTTGGCGACAAAGAGCATCCAGGTCGCCTCGATGGCCTGATTGGGGTCGAGGATGGCGGTGAGGAACGTGAGCGGCGCGCGATTGCTCAGCGCAGCCAGGTTCGGGCCGACTACTTTGCCGGCGCCGTTGAGCCGGTGGCAGAGCGCACAGTGCGTTCCAAAGAGCTCCCGGCCCTTCTCGCGGTCTCCAGCCTTGGTGAGTACCGGCGTGTATTTATTGAGCACGGCCGCCCGGTTCGCATTGGTGGCGCCGCCGAGCAGCTTGGTGGCTCGCANCCGGATGGACTCGCTGGAGTGCCGGAGGAGCAACTGTCGNCGGCTGGTGTCNAGGGAAACTCCCAATTNGCGGTTTCCGTCAATCGCATCCAGNAGCGTGCCGGTGAGNANCGGCCGGGCCAGGAGAGCATCGATAATGGCGCCGCGGACCGCCGGCCCGTGCGCGGACCAACCGGACAGGAGACTCCTGGCCACTACGGTATTCTCATGCCGCAGGAGTGACTTGACCGCTGCGACCTGCAATTCGATCGGCGTCGTCAGCTTCAGGAGAGAGGTGAGCAGACGGACATCAGCGTTGGGGGCAGCCCGTTCCAGGAACGGAACCGCGGCGAGGCGGGTCTCGAGGTCCCTCTTCCCATCGATCACCGTATCGCGCGCTTTAACCAGCATGGCGGGCACGAGTGCGCGAGCAGCTTCGTCGTCACCCATGGCTTCCATGAGGCGCGTCGCAGCATGAAACTCCCAGGACTGGTAGTGTTCGCCGTTGTCCGGTTTGCTCGCGATACGCGTTAGCACGGGAGGCACGAGTTTTTTGGCGTCCGCTCCGAGCATCCCCATCAGCTCCGCGCTGAGGGCAGAGGTCACCGGCGTCCGCTCCGCCCCGAGAACGGCGAGCAGAACCTCATGCGGGAGTGCCGCTGCCGAGGTCAGGGCCGCGGCCCGGAGGTAGGGACGACCGGCGTTCTTCACGAGGAAACGTCCAAGGGCCTGCCCCGCGTCCTTGTGCGTCGAGGCGCCCAGTGCATAGGCGGCCTGCTGTTGCACGTGGGCATCTTCGTCGTTGAGTAGGGCAACCGCTCGCTGACCGAGTGCCGGATGATCGTTGAAGAGGTGCTTGCCCACGCGCAGCGCATTGCGCCGCACGCCGGGGTGTGAATCATCGAGACCGATCTTCAGCGCATCCGCGGAAAGCGCGCCAAGATCTGCGAGCGCGCTCAAGGCCTGGGCACGGGCGGCTGGATGCTTGCTCCGCAGCACGCCGATGAGCCCCGGAATTGCCTTCTTCTGCTGGTCCTTCTCGAGCCACGTCAACATCATGTGGGCAGTGTCACGCTGCCAGCCGTTCGAGGAGCCCAGCGCGGCACCGAGCTCAGCCGGGTTGAGCGACGCAAGGTTGACCCTCTTGTGGAGCTTCGCCCCGCTCGGAAAGGTCTTGTAGATCCGCCCGCGGTCGTGACCGGCTCGCAGGCGGCCGTCGGCAATCATTTCCTGCTCGAGTTTGTCGTCGATCCACTCGGGGTGCTCGATAACAAGCCGGTACATATCGGCCACATACATCGCGCCGTCCGGTCCGGTGCGAATGGCGGTGGGACGGAATCAGGAATCGGAACTACGGAGAAACTCGCTCCGTGCCTCGTCGCTCGCGCGCTCGGTTTCCATAAGGACTCCATTCCAGGTGATCTCCTCC
Organism: Roseibacillus sp.; assembly: GCA_002709915.1. Classification (GTDB taxonomy): domain Bacteria; phylum Verrucomicrobiota; class Verrucomicrobiia; order Verrucomicrobiales; family Akkermansiaceae; genus Roseibacillus_B. The sequence goes on from PARF01000056.1 coordinate 6,181, forward strand.
CGATGCACGCAGTTGTGCACGGGACAGGAGAAGTAGACCGAGGGAGCGATGTGACCGTCGAACAAACTGTCGCGATAGAAGGTAAATCCACAGGCTGAAGTGAGGCTGCCCGGGGATCCCGCCGCCGGGGCCCGATACCCGCTGTAGTGACTGAGGACGCGGCTGATGGGATAGAGGGGGATCACCCCGTTTATTGGATGGCGGGAATTTGGTTGATCGACCTTCGGGTTGCGGCGCACCTCGTGATCTTCCAGTGCGATTTGCCATCCGTTGGAATTATTACCCGCTACCCAGTTTCCCCAGTCGTCACGGTTGCGGCCGTGCTGGGTGACGCCGGTGGCTGGTTCCAAGCCACCGGTATCGGGCTGGATGCGCAGGTCGAACCCTCCGAGGTTGAGCTTCTTGCCGGTCTTGATGGATCGAATCGTTCCGCCGCTGTCCCCGTTGGAGACGTAGAGCCAGCCATCGAGTCCCCAGACCAATCCATTCCCTCGATGCTGCTCGTTTCCCCGGCCGAATCCTTCGTAAAGAAGCACCCTGAGATTCGATTTGCCATCGCCAGTGGTGTCGCGCAGGAACCAGATGTTGGGCGGTGCGATCGCGAGGACACCATCGCGCCAGGGAAGCACGGTGTTGGCGGTCTCGAGACCGTCCGCAAAGAGAGTGCGTTTGTCGTAGCGCCCATCTCCGTCGGTATCGGTAAGAGCGACAATTCGCCCCCCGGGCTTGCCCTTGTGATCGAGGCCCATTGGATAATCAGCCATCTCGGCCACCCACAGACGGCCGTCCGGTCCCCATGCCACGTCGACCGGATCCATGACGAGCGGTTCGGCTGCCACTAATTCCACGTGGAAGCCGGAACGTGCCTGCATCGCGCGCAACGACGAGCTCGCAGTCCGGGGTTGGTTTACCTGCTCGCCCAGNAGNTCGCCGAAGCTNCGTTGGTCGATGTGGTGGGGCATGATCGCGCCCGTGTCCTCGTTCTGCCAGTAGAGATGTCCGCGCTTGATCCACGCGCCGTTGTTTGTTCCGTCCTTGCGGACGATGGGGGCCAGCGCGTTGCGATCACGGGTGTGTTGCTCTCCCACGCCGTCGCCCTGGCGCCTGCCTTTGAGTCCAGTGCGGGACCAGCCGGTCTTGAGTGAATCGAACATCCAGGTGCCGTAGTGCTCGCCATTCGAGAAGATGACGTCCTGTCGGCCATCGTCATCGATATCGGCGAAGCGAAGTCCTGCGTCGCCTCCGGACCGGGTTACAAGCGAGGATCCCTCCGGGAGTCCGAAGGGAAGCTTCTCCCAGCCGTTTTTCCCGAGGCGATAAATCGCGGACTGGGTGGGAGTTCCGACGATCAATTCACAGATTCCGTCGTCGTCGAGATCTCGCAGGCGCACGCCCCCGTCGGCGCCCTTGCGGTGGGTGGCCACCCCGGCCAGTCCCTTTCCGAGCGACTGGTCGGCTACCCAGGCCCTGCCGTCGAAGCGCCAGGCGCGCGTCACTCCATGCTCGTTCGTTTCGATGGCCGCTGCTCGTCCGCTCTTATCGAGGATTCCAAAGCGCAGGGCGGGGGTGACGAGGGTCGGGAAGGGGGCCTCCTGCCAGGATTCCTTTTCCGGATCCCAGATGCGACAAAGCTTCGCCCCGGGGTTGCCGATGACAACGTCCATGTAGCCGTCGCCGTCGATATCAAGGATGCGGACGCCATTGTCGCCGCCCTTCGCGTTGCGGAGGGAATGGCCAGCCAGCATGTTTTCGACCATGCGTTCGTCTACCTCCCGCATGGTGAGGAACTTCACCTTCTTGCCGTGAGTGCGGTCGGCGTGATCGACGATCTCGACCATCTGGTCATTGCGCATCCATCCGCCGGCGTGAAAGCAAAGCGAAACCGCGCCTTGCTTCGCGACCGTGGCGTCCACCGCAACCTTGAAATCGGCAATCATGACCGGGTTCTGGGCTCCGTTCAGGGCCTGGCCGGTATAGTCGTTCGGATAGACGAAGGGGATCTCCCAGATCATATTCCCGACGGTGAAGGGATAGGGGTAGTCCTCGATGTAATTGACGAATCCGTTCATCAGATACTTGGAGAAGCGCTTCCCGCCGGCGGGGTCGCCCTCAAAGATCGAGCGTGGCAGTTCCCGGTCCGTGGGAGTGAAGACCATGCCCACGCTGGTGCTGGACGACATGAAATTCCCCATCTCGCTCACCCNGTTCATGATCTCCGCGTAGGCACGNGGNCTNGGCGTGTTCTGACCGTCCATGCAGGGGAACCGGAAACCCACCGAGCGGTTGTTAGGGATGGTGGCGAGGAGATCGACGCAGCGGTGGTAGTCGGTGGCGGCTCGCGCAAAGTCGAGGCNATGCAGGAGGGGACAGGGATGGCTGAGGGTGTGGGTCTCCAGCGAGACGCCCTGGNCGAGCANCCACTGCATGTTGGGNTGAGTGGGATCCGGACGATTGCANGTGATGCTNACCGGGCCGCGACCGTCGATGAGCTTGAGCCGGTCGATGATNGGGCTCAGGTANTTTCTGAAGTTCTGGCCATCGCCNGACATGTCGTCGATAGCGAGGACGGCCACCCCCTGCACNCCCTTCTCCCCGATCCACTGCGGGGTGATGAGCTTGGGCGATTGCCGGTCAAATTGCCATGGGTTGTTAGGTTCGTCTAGGTATACGAGGCGATTGCCGTCGGCGGTCCACGCCGGNGATNCGCAGAACNAAAGGAAGACCGCGGTTGTGAGAGGAAGAGCAATGCNGGTCATGATGGGCTTNAGGTTTNGGNAACNGTGCNGACAGTCTNCTCCAGCCANNGAGAACGCAGGTTCGGGGTGAGGCTGAGAGAGNCGAGTGGCTAAACTAGACGACGGCAGGCACCTATCGAAAGCCCTATTTCCCAAGGGGTCAGCCTTCGTTCACGACGATTCCCCGGGCCCNGGNGTTTTGCGGGGANCCCGATCCAGTCTAATTCGGGCCTGATCCGNGGCCCTCGCTTCTTTGATCAANGCTCGCGGATNGTGAGCGCCATGACCTCCAGGATGGTGTGCTTGCCGCCGTGGCACAGCTCGAATCCGATTGCNCCTTCGGCGGGCCCATCCTTGTGNACGACATCGATCGTCTTCACCCCATTGAGCCAACCCTGCAGGTGGTGCCCCNTGGTCAGGATGTACCAGTGATTCCAGTCGCCGTNCCGGACNAGTTTCTCCGCGTGATGNNGTGGAAACCTNTGCACCATTCCGGCTCCGCCTTCTTCCCACAGGCAGCCCCAGTAATTCGNCCCCATGTCGAACTGGTANCCCGGTGCTTCCTGCGCTGACTTCGGCCGGAGCCGGATNCCNACGCCAGAGTTTGCTCCAGCGCCGGTCATCTTCACCACCGCATGCAGTTCGAAGTCGCGGTAGTCCTGTCTCTTCGTCCATGCNAAATGGTATTCGCCGCCTCGTGATTCGCCGCGCAGGACGCCGTNNTCCGAGAGNTTCCAATANTCCGTNTCGCCCTNCCAGGTATCCCAGCTTNCAAGNAGATCGACCCACCCTTCGCCGACCGGCTTTCCATCGATCAACTGCCCCTCCTCCGGCAGGCTGATCTCGAGATCGTTGAAGAGNTTNGTGATCCGCNTCACNGTCTCATCGACCAGCACCTGACCGCCGNCGGGACTCACCGGACATGTCTCCGGGATCGCNCTGTATCCACCACCTNNGATCGCTTCCGCGGTCGGAAGATAGTAGGCGGGTCCGGCAAGCTGGACGACACAGGTCATCTGCGCNTCACTNCGNGCGACCATCCGGAGNCCATACTCGGTGAAGAGTTCAAACTGGTTCGTGCAGACCGCGACATCGCCGATCCGCAGGACATGGATCTCGGTCGGATAGCAGCCATCAGTGCTCTTCATCAGGTTCTCCTGGACTGCCAGGGTCTGCGCCCGCCACGAAATGGGGCGTGCCAGTGCGTTGGCCCTGTCCGGATGGTTCTTCAGCTCCTCCACGAATCCGTCATGCGCCGCCCGGATGCCCGCAATCTCCTCTTCGCTCAGCTTCCATCCGGGAAGCCGGATCTCATCGCTGCGATGCTCCAGCACGACATCGCCTTTGCGCTCNTCGCGNACGAGCGTATAAACATCGAGGGCNGAAGCGACAATTCNCCGTGCGCATTCCTCNGTCCACCCCTTGANGCCGCGCAACTGAAGCATCCGGTTTTCAGCATCCGCATGGAGNCGTGGCCCGGGCATCTGGTCGCCGGCCGCGCCGCACCAGCAGAGNACCGTNAAGGATTCACCGAATTCCTTNTTCAGCNGTTCGCGCACCGGATGCCAGAAATCCGCACTGATCTGCCGGTTTCCCGGAGCGACCTGTGCCGGGCACCAGGGGTTTATCGCGGTGGCGATCGGNTCTCCNCTGGAGTCGAAGAAAAACAAAACGGGCATTCCGCGGTAGACCGCTCCTTCCGGCCCCTTGTAGTCNGGAGTTCGCATCTCTCCAAACATCTGCCCACGTCCGCTGAGATAGGCGGTCCGCCGGTTAAAGCCGATCTCCGCGTCCCCGAGTCCCCATGCCATGCTTCCTGCGCGCGTGTTCGAGCAGGCTTTGATGATGGCNTCCGANACCTGCTTCGCGAAGAAATNGANGTAGNTCTCNACCGTCATGACGCCATCCGGAATGATNAANTTATCGCGCATGACGACGGGTGCCTGGTGCGTNTGNGTNGTGCTGATGAAGATCTTGGTTGTNTCGATTTCGGGAAGCGCCTTGCCCACCCGGTCGCGGACNGCGTTCAACATNTCCCACGGNAGGTGTACNAGGTCCGCACTGACCATGATCGAGCGCTCCTGAATTTTGTCCCCCTCAAGCAACTCCAGNACNAGCACCTGCGCCATNACCGGGGAGGAAACCCCATCCGATACCCGGAGCCCGAAATANCCTTCGAGCGCGACGGGACGATCAGGCGTGATGGTNGTTTCCGCCGTNCCGATATGCAGCTGTGCGGNGTGNGCCAGNGNGGCACTNAGCCAAAGCGTGATGATGGAGATGATTCTCATNATGAGTTCATTNNTCGATAATCTATTCCTCCGGAAACCAGTCNTCGTTCACGACGAANCCCCGGNCCTTGATGTAGTCNTTCCGGTCCTTGTAGTAGTTCTCGAGTTTCGGGCGGTCGAACCAGATCTCCTGCTCCCTGATGACCGCATGGTGAGCCATGCCGNTCGAGANCCANGAGGGGATTTTCTCGAACTCCCCGGTCCGGCANCCATGNATGGCGAGGAGGGCGAGAGGTTCNGTGATGTTCAGGGGTACTACTTTTGGCCGATCGTAATCCAGTTGGTTTCTGCCGAACTTTTCCCGCATCAGTTCCTTTACCGTGATTCCCTCGTGAGGCGATTGCTTGAATTCTTTCAGGGCCTGGAAGTTCTGGGTGCGATCCGCTTCCACGACGAAGAGGCCGCTCCCGGGGTCCTGTCGGCGCCTGATGATTTCCCTGCCGAGGTGCTCCATGAACCGGAGGATTTCAGGGTTCCGGGTCACTCGGTAGATCTCAGAGAGGGCGAACACGTATCCATCCTCTGCCCCGTTCTCCGCTTCATAGTTGAAGGTGGGGGCGGCCTTGTTGTTCTCTCCGATGTCCCCCAGTCCGGCTCCCCGGTAGAGGTCCCGCAGGAGCTTCCAGTAGCGGGCCCGGAGCCCGGGGGAAGTGCACAGGCGAAAGCCCTGCGCGACGGCGGCGAAGAAGGTTGGGGTAACGGGCCGGTGCCGGAATGATCCCCCGGGCTGTGCCCCCCANCCGTGGAGGGTTGCTTCCTCGGTGAACACGAGATCGGTCACNTCCTGGCCATCCAGCAGGATGCTCCTCAGGTGATGGGCGCCGGGATCATAGGCCGCCTGCATGTAGTTCAGGATCCACTGGTCCACCTTTTCATGGACCTTCCTTACCTGGTTGTAGTGGCCGTGCTTCCGGGCCTGCTCGATGGTGCCGAGGACACCGAGGACGTGAATGGGAACACTGTTGACCCAACTCGAGATGATCACCCTGGCCTCATTGGCGTTCGAGTCGGGATAGGCCTCAACGTAGGTCTCGAGCCCGCGTCGGTAGAAGGGGGGAGGGTAGAGCATCATGGGCCAGATTCCTGTTTCCGGGTCGCTCTTCGCCGCGACGACCTCGAGGACCCGGTTCGCCCAGGCGCGTGGTTTCAGGTCGTCTTCCAGACAGCCGAGGGTGAATCCGCTGTAGGCGAGATCATAGGCAAGGCCGATAAAGGACAGTTCGCTGCCCTGGGTAAATTCGGGGAGATCCGCCACGGGCCGGAGGGGCCGGTTCCAGACCGCATCAACATCTACCTGGGTATTGAAATTGGCGTGGCGGTTGTAGCGCATCGAATGCCAGTCCCGGATGTAGGTTTCCCATATCCCCTTGATGAACCGGGAGGTTTTTTCGGGAGAGACGTCATGGAAGAATTCATAGAANGGGAAGGTTTCCTGGAGTTCAAACTGCTCGCTGCCCCTGCCGTCGCTGTAGGCCTGTCCCTCGACGAGGTCGANCGACATGTGGTTTCCAAATGCCAGTAGTCCGCTCCGGGGGTAGATGTAGTCCTCGAACATGCAGATCATGGAGTCCATGACCGCCTCCGCATACCTGGCGTCACCCGTGAAGAGGCTCATGGAGGCGAGGAGTCTCAGAAGGTTCTGGGAGCGTTCGAACCGCGAGAGGATCACGGGATGGTCCGGGCCGCCCTGGTTCGGCTTCAGCCATCCCAGGGTGCCGGGGGCCTTAAGGGTTTCCCGGTCGAGGTGCTGTACGAACAGGGCGGAGTTCTCCGANCCGTATTTGTCCCGCCCGTGAGTGATGGCGGTGTCGGCGAATTTCCGGGCCGCGTTAAGGAACTCGTCGTCCTGGATTGCCTTGCTTGAGAGCCTCCTTTCTCCGACCCAGTTCTCGTGGATTCGTTTCCGGGCGGCGTGCCGGTCCACTTTTCGTGCCAGATTTTCCGCCTTGGTCAGTGGTCCAGGGTTGATGAACCGGGCCTTCCTGGTAACGGTGGGGAGGGCGAGGGTTTGCAGTTGTTGCTGGTCGGTGATGAGCCTGATCCCCTGGAGAACGACGCTGGAGTGGTTTCCCTCCGGGTTGCGGTTGGCCACGATGTGGTAGTTTCCCTTTTCCCTCTTTTTGATGCCGAAGGCGGAGACCGGGACGACGTCCCAGAAGAAGGCACTTTCCCTTTCCTNGACGGCTGGATGGGTGCGGACGGTTTCGTTGCCATTGACGGCTACCTTCATGGAGCGGCTGGAGCCGCGGCCCGGGTTTTCCTTGCAGAGCCACATGAAGGCCAGCGAGTGCGCCGGGTCCGGATCGACGTCGAGATGAACCTCCAGGCCCCCGCCGGAGACGAAGTACATGGGGTATCCGTTGAAAAGGGAAATGTCCTTGTCGCTCCGACTGAAATGAATCCAGGCGAGGGGTTCGGAAGAAACGTCTGCAGCGGAGGATGAGAGGCCGAGATAGAGGGTGGAGAGGTAGACCGCGAGGAGCTTTCCGAGGGGGCACCGAAGATCAGGCTGGATACGATTGGTCATGTAAAGAGATCTGGTGTTTCTGGGCGTTTTCCCCAGCGCCCGGGAGGGTGTCATAGCCGGTTCCCGGGCGACTGGCTTCCTACTCGAAGGAAAGGCTCAGGCTTTCGATCATGGGCTTGGATTTATTCTCGGTGATGTCTGTGAGCTTGAGTTCGATCTGGAAACCGTGCCCCGGGGGTAGGTCTGAAACGTCGAGTTCGGCCGGGGTGCGCTTCACCTGCTTGGAAAACCCCTCGATATAGTCATAGCGTTCTCTGATCTCGCTCCATTCGCTCCAGGTGTCGATCCGGCTATCGTTATCTGTATCCACGCCGACGCGGGCCTCGACAGATTCCACCCAGGGGCCTGGGCTGACGTAGTCGGTGCGCTGCTGGGTCGCGAGGTAGAACTGGCCCTCGGCGAAACAGACATCGGGATCAGGGTGTCCGTTACCGATCTTATCGCACCAGGTGAATTGCTGGTCAATGGAAGGAGAGGTGAACCACCCCACCGCCATCTGGTGTCCGCCGGCGGGGTCGTAGTCCCCGAAGAGGTAATACTGGCCTCCGATGCAGATGGCTGCCCAGTCCCCGTAGGCTTCCTGCTCAGGCTTGTGAATCTCATATTCCGCAATGTTAGAGGGAAAGCGCTTGGGGTCTTCCTTCATCCAGTGGGGATGCTTGTAGGTGGCCACCTTGCCGGTGGGCTTGGTGCGGTTGTCGACCGCGGGAGGCCCAAACTTGAATCCGTTGAGTCCGTTACTGCTGACAGCATGCCCAGCGAGGGGGGAATCCCAGGAGCGCTTGTTGGCGGAGATGGGGCTCCAGTCCTCGATGATGACGTGCATCTTGCCGTCAAGATCGCGGATGAAGCCGGCATCGGACCCGTGGGAGGGATCGGCTACGGCGAGACCCATGTTCTTGCCAGGTTCGCCATCGGTGAGATCTGCATCNACGTAGACATGCGGGTCCTGGTCGTTGGGGAAGTCGTAGTAGATGTAGGCCTTGCCATCGACCCATTCGGCACTGGTCACCCACTTGGAAAACCCCTCGGTGACGGGTCCGTGATGGNCCCAATTCTTCATGTCCCGGCTCTGCCAGGCATGGTAGCCGCCCTTGCCTTTCTTCAACCCCCCNGGNGCNTTGTACTGATTCTTGTCAGGGGTGGTCTGGAGAGGAANNTNGAAGCCCTCAAGNTTNGCAGGTTCNGNANTAAANCNGGGTCGTCCCACCNNGGGGANCCGACCTCCTGCAGTCTGCTTNCCCCCTTTCTGGCCCCTCGAGTGCANGCCGCCGTAGCGGCCGAACATCCAGTAGTTGTCCGGGCCGACGGTGAGCAGGACCGGAGCGTCGCGCAGGTTGGCGGGTCCGAGGTTTTCGATCGGGTTCCAGTTCTGCCAGACGGCGGACTGCGTGATGATCAGGGAGGAAGCAGAGCGCTTCTGGTCGAACTTGTGAACCCTGGTAGTAAGGGTGCCCGTCTTGCCGGTGGGTTCGGCCACCCCGTTCTTGATGACGACACCCTCGGATGAGGCGATGGACTTCTTCCAATCGGCTTCGGAAGAGATGGTGAGTGGATCGGCGGCAAGGAGGGAGGGGGCCAGCAGGAGGGGGAGGAAGGCTGTTGTAATGATCTTCATGAGGTGGTTTTGGGCCAGATCACTTCTTCTGCTTCCCGATCAGGTCGTTCATGGCCGTGGCGAAGGAATCCCCAAGTCGGGCAAAGAAGGTGCCACTTCCGAGGTAATGGTAGGGGCGGTCGCTGCCTATGGCACGCCACACGGCAAAGTTCTTGGCCCATCCCTTGTCGTAGACAGCCCGGGCTCCGAGGTCGTAGACCTGGTAGCTTTCCACCGAGGTGACATTGTCCTTGAACTCCGGTGCCTTGGCGGCCTCCCGCTGGGCGACCGAAACAGCATTCTTGTCTACTCCTTCCTTGGTCATGTTGGTGCCGAGAACCCCGATGACAAAGGGCATTCCCGGGGTATTGTATTCCTTTCGCACGTCCTTGATGAAGTGAACCATCATGTCGCGATAATTGTTCCGGAATTCATCCGAGAACTGGTCGTTGAATCCCTGGAACCACACGAACCCGGCCATTTCATGCCCGGCGGCGGCATCGTAGGCCGGGTGGTATTTCTTGAGGTCCTTGAGCACCGCCCCGATCGCTTCATTCATCATCCGCCAGTTGAGGCCGGCATTCTTGCGGATGTCCGCGGCGTTGTCCGCCTGCTTCTGCTTGTCGTTCAGCACGTAGGCCCCGGCGGAAGGCGGGCGGAAATCGTAATTGATGGACTTGCCTCCCCACGACGTCTTGATCAGCAGGATGGGGCCGTCCAGTTTCTGTGCCATGGATAGGCCGAAGCTGAGTTCCGGTCCGATCTTGGTGGGGTTCCCCCCGAAGCCCACCGTCAGTGGTCCCGAGCGTTTGTTGCCGTCTGCAATGGAGGAGATG
>PARF01000057.1 GCA_002709915.1 Roseibacillus sp.
ATGGTGAAGTCCATATTGCACCGCTGCATCACTCAGAGCGTGAGGCAAGCCGTCGCTAATGCGTTCATCCTCTGGGATATCACTCCGCCGCAGAGGATCGCCAAGCCCGATCGTGTGGCGAGCGATGATGGACTGCCCCGCGGAAGGCAGCCAGTCACTGGGATCTGTCCCAGCCAACTCAGGATGAATCCTCCCCAGTTCGATTCCCAGGGCATTAGAACGCACTGCATCCACAAAACTCAGGCCGGCCCCACGGCAAAATCCATCAATGAGTGCTCGCTCAACAAAGGCGGTTCCCAAATGAGCCAGCAGCGGAGGGTATTCCTCCGTCCGGGCCCAGCAGTCCTGCTGTTGATACAGCGAGAACCATGCAGAAAATACTGAATCGTGTTTCGAGTTAACCACAATATCAGCAGCGTGTCGGATACTCTCCACCATGGCAGGAAGATCTTCCTCAAACCGGGTCTCTGGATCCTTCGTGAACCATTTGGGAGGTAGCCCCTCAGAGGCAAGACCTCGCCATTCAGCCCCCTCATAATCTCCCTCCATCACTCCAAACACATGTGGCAGCTCGGTCATCGCGGCTATTCCATACTGAAAGGGGAACCGGGTTTGCATCCAACGCNTTCGAAACGAAACAGAGCGGATCCTNAAGGAAGAGGACATGGCTCCGACTACTGAAACCAAGATTNCAGAGCCAGACAAGCCCCGCCTGTGAGAGTCCCATTACGCCGGCTCAAGTTTTGCATCGACACCCTGAGGAGTTCTCCATTGTTATGGGGGGATCTTGAGAAGGGGCTGGCTTTTAACCATTATTTTCCTGACCGCACTGGTTCTCGGACCGGGGCCCGGAGCAGCGTTGATTGATGGCACAAGTGAGTCTCCNAATATCTGGTTTGGAATACCCGCCCTCTACCTGTGGGTCGTTCTCTGGTTTCTCGTAATGGTAACCTGCATACTCGCTGCCGCCCTGACGTTGTGGAAGGACTCCGACTAGAATCAGCTGGCTCAGAATTTCTGGCCACCGCGGCNCCGCCCATAAGTTTGGGGACATGGCCCTATATCGTCCTCGCGTTTTATCTTGTGGGGCTACTCTCACTGGGAGTGATCAGCCTCCTCCGGAGCAGGCGCGCCACAAACGCCGAAACCGATTACTATCTGGCGGGGCGAGGGCAGGGTGTGATCGTCACTTCCCTCACCATCATGGCGACGTTTTTCTCGAGCTTCGCCATCCTCACTTTTCCGGGCTGGATATACGAAGGAGGAATTGCACCCATGCTCTACGCTCTGAACCTTCCGGTAGCAGCGGTGGCAATCTACCTGCTTGGAAATCGTATCCGCCGAATTGGCCGCAAACGTGGCTACATCACCCCTGCAGACATGGTGGCCGATTACTACGGTGATTCCCCTGCTCTCCGCATCATAGTCGCCCTCACCGGAGCTCTTTACGTGATTCCTTACGTCGTCATCCAGATCAAGGGTGGTGGCCTCCTCGCCGATGGCCTCTTCCGGGAAATCGAATATGTTTCCATCTTCGGCTGGCAAATCACAATGGAGGACGCCGGGGTAGCGGCTCTCTCGCTCGTTACCATGATCTATGTGATCATTGGTGGAATGCGGTCGGTCGCATGGACCGATGTCATGCAGGGGATTATCCTGCTGAGCGCCATGGTCCTGTCCGGGGTAGCCGTTATTTATGCCCTTGAGGGCCCCTCCAACTTCTTTGCCCGCGTCTCCGCGGAACTCGACGGGAGCCTTCTCACTGTTCCGGAGCCAGGAGATTCCAACCCCCATAACGTTTGGAAAATCCTCACTTTCTGTGCCTTTGCATCGTTAGCCAGCATTATTCAACCCGCTCAGTGGATGCGTTTTTATGCCGCCCGCGACTCCAAAACCCTTCGCCGGGCGGCCATCGCTTTCTCCACGATTCTTCCCTTTTGTTTCATTTTTGGAGTCTTTCTCGTCGGTCTCGGCGGGCGGGTTCTCTACGAACCAGAAACGATTGATGGAGTAGTCCAGCTTCCAGATGGATCAAAGGTCGACCAGATCCTGATTCACGTCATTCAGGATTACTTCCCCGAAATGTTCGGCACTATCGGTCTTGTCCTCGTCTCCCTGATTCTCGTGGCGGTCATGGCCGCATCGATGTCTACTGCGGACTCAAATCTCCATGCCGTGAGTGCGATCGTAACCCGGGACCTTTATCACCCGCACANGAAAAAGTCCTCAGAACGAGAGCGGACCTGGATTGGCCGGCTGGTTATCNTCGTGGCCACTATTGCGGCCGCAACCATTACATTTGCCGGTAAGGACCTGCGAGGGCTTCTCGATACCATCACNGCCTTCTTCTTCCTCGCCATGGCCTTCTCGGCCCAGCTCGCCCCCATCACCTTCGACATGATTTTCCTCCGCCGAGGAAGCCGCAGGGGCGCAATCTCAGGTCTTGCCGCAGGCCTTCTTACTGTTTGTCTCTTTCCTCCACTCGGAGAACTTCTGCTCGGCGACGAAAACTGGATTCTCACGGGAACTTCGACCCTCAAGAGCCTCCTCGATGTGGGTATGTGCGGCATAATAGTGAACGTTATGGTCTTCACGCTGGTCAGTTTCTTCAGCCCTCGCCCGGAGAAGAGTCACCGTGAGGCATTTGCGCGGGACCTTAAGGAGGGATCGTAACTTGCAAGTTCATCCCGTCGGTTCAAGACTTACCCCTCCGGCAGCAATCTACGGNTCAACATGAACACCATCACCCCTCTCCCCGAGAATACGGGCATCCTGACTACCACAGTAGGGTCTTACCCCGTCCCCGACTGGTTGAGTGCGCTTCCGTCTGAGCAAGCTGTCAACGATGCCACGAGGGTCATCTTTGATACTCAACGGCAGGCAGGAATCGACCTTCCTACAGATGGGGAGCTTTACCGGTTTGACATTAACCATCCCGATACCAACGGAATGATCGATTATTTCGTTGCGCCCATGGGGGGCTGCGATACCTCGATTGGGCGGAAGGACGCCGAGGCCTTCCACTCCATGCAAAGCATGGGTTTCCGGGCCAAACCTGCAGCGGTGGTCCGTGAAGCACTCCACGGAGGTGGGCTCAACCTTATGGAGGACTGCCAGCGAGCAGCCAGAGTTTCCGGTGGCCCGTTCAAGTTTACCGTCACCAGTCCTTATATGCTGGCCCGCACTCTTCTGGACCAGCACTACCATGACTTTGCGGCCCTGACCCTCGCTCTTGCAGACGTGATTGCGGAACAGGTCTCGGGGTGTCCGTGCTCATGCCTGCAGGTAGATGAGGCTAACATTCCAGGTAATCCTTCTGACGGACCACTTGCCGCGACCGCCATCAACAAGGTCCTCGATGCATTCGAGGGGCCAACTGCCGTCCACTTCTGCTTCGGCAACTATGGAGGCCAGACCGTTCAGGCAGGTGCGTGGCAACCGCTACTGGAGTTCCTGAACTCCCTGCACGCCGACCACCTCGTGCTCGAACTCGCTCATCGGCCCAAGGATGATCTTCAGGCTCTGAAGGATCTTAACCAGACGGTCGGTATTGGCTTGGGCGTGGTAGACATCAAGGTCAACGAAGTGGAAACTGCGGAAGAGGTCGCACAATCCATTGAAGAGGCCGAAAAGGTCATCGGAGCCGGGCGAGTGCGGTATATCCACCCCGATTGTGGATTTTGGATGCTCAAGCGCTCGGTAGCTGATCGTAAGATTGCGGCCCTTGCGATGGGCAGGGACCTNTACCTCGGAAAGTGATCATCATGCGCGTCTTATCCTTCATTCTCACCTCTCTCCTTGTCCTGTCCTCAGGCGTCATCGCAGAGAATTCAAGAAACGAGGCCAGACCTAACTTCCTCTTTCTCCTGGTCGATGACCTTGGCTGGGCTGATCTCGCTTGTTACGGTTCAACCTTTCACGAAACCCCGCATCTTGACCGGCTGGCCAAAGAGGGAGTGCGTTTCACCGACGCCTATACTGCAGCGTCAATTTGCTCACCGACCCGGGCCTCCATCATGACCGGGAAGCATCCCGTAAGAGTCAACATCACTGATTGGATTCCCGGCAGCAGCGGAAAGGGTCAAAAATTGAAGACCCCTCTGGACGATCACCAGTTGGCGCTGGAAGAGGTTACAATCGCCGAGGCCCTGAAGGAAAGTGGATACGCTACGTTCTACACCGGCAAATGGCATCTGGGAGGCACCCAGTTCAGCCCGGATAAACAGGGATTTGAGCGGTATTACGATCCTCACGAGAAACCCTCCAAGGGATCTCCGGGGAACGGGAATACCACTGGAAGGAAACACGGCACCATCGACCTCACCCGTGAGACGAAAAAGTTTATTACCGAAAGCAGAAATACGCCGTTTCTCGCCTTCGTTTCTTACTACGACATTCATACTCCCATCATTCCGGAGAACAAATATCATGCACACTACCGGGAAAAGGCCCTACGACTGGGTCCTTCGCCAGCTGCAATCAGGGAGCATGATGGTCAGAGCCGGCCTCGTCAGGACAACGCCGCCCTCGCAACCATGGTTCAGTCCGTCGATGATTCGGTTGGGGCGCTTGTTAAGCACCTGGCTTCGCAGCGCATTCTGGAGAACACGTATATTTTCTTTTTCTCAGACAATGGGGGTCTCGCCACCAAACGAGGCGTGGGGCCCGGATGCAATCTCCCACTACGTGCGAGCAAAGGGTGGCTTTACGAAGGGGGAATCCGCGTTCCGCTAATCGTTCGAATTCCTGGCAAGGTAAACGCAGGCATGCAGCCCAGCACGCCTGTCATTAGCACCGACATTTATCCTACTCTCCTTTCCCTTGCTGGCCTTCCTCTCCGTCCAAAGCAACACAGGGACGGCCAGAGCTTTTCCGGCCTTCTGAACGGCACTGCTCAAGACAGCTCGTCCCGTGCGCTTTACTGGCATTATCCTCACTANCATGGCTCCATGTGGACTCCAGGGGCNGCGATACGAAAAGGCAACTGGAAGCTCATCCAGTTCTATCACTTCGAAAAGACAGAGCTGTATAATCTCCGGGAGGATCTCGGGGAATCGACAGACCTTTCCGAGATGCACCCCGANAAAGCCCAAAACCTGCTCGCTGAGCTCGCGGAGTGGCAGAAGAAACTTGGAGCATCCCTGCCCGTTACACGCAAGTAACGCCTACTGGGAATCCTCGTAAACTCTCAGGAAGAGCTGTGGTTCGCCGACTAAGTTGGAGGGCACCCGCACTGTGATCGGGGATTCGGTAATGCCTGCAGCCAGAACCTCTGGTAAGATGTTCACCTGCGGGGTGATCGCAGCGAGGTCGGTTGCCGTTCCGAGTTCGATGAGAAAAGGTCCGGGGATCGTGGATTCCCAGGCTACCGTAAACTCATCTCGNTCCTGATCATAGCTTATGCTGGTTATCTGAATTGGAGACGACCCGCCGCCGCCTCCTCCGCCTCCCCCGCCGCCGCCGACAGGACTACCCACCTCAAGCCGATACCAGTCGAAGCCNCCTGCCGGGAGGACTCCATTCTCAAGACCATTCGGGTGTGTGAGAGCATAAGAGCCCCCTGGGCCTCCAAGATCTTCCAGTCCAAAGTCAACAGCATTGAACTGNGTGTTGTAGGAACCAACCGCCAAAAAGTAAAANCCTTCCGCCAGTCCTGTAGGGAAATCGAGCTGACTCTGGAGNGATCCACCCGCATCGTCGTTGTTAAGAACGAGATTGCCGTCCGCATCGTAGAGTCCAAGTTCCGTGTCAATCGTCGTCCCGGTAAAAGTATTCAATTCGAATGGAGCGAAAGCATCCGCCACCTTTCCGATATCCTGAAAACTTGACGGCCCACTGTCTATGATTTGAAACTCAAACCAGACTGTCTCGGAGACTTCTCCCCCCGGTGAAGTAGTTGTAATCTGCGTTCCCAGACCGCCGATCGCGTCGGGATCAGTGTCACTCGCAGTATGGTTCATGACAACGCTGCCGGTAGCGCCTCCGACTGTCGTTACAGGGCCGGCCTCAAATGTAGCTCCAGAACCACCAACAACCAGAATGTAGCTTCCTCCAGCAAGACCATCAGGGAAGGCAATCCTGCTNTGGGTCCCATCACCAAGTCCGCCATCATCAGGATCATTATCGTTCTCTTCGATCAGCTCGCCTGTATCGCTGGAGAAAACGGCGATCTTGGTATCGTAATCTGAACCAAAAGTATCAAAACTAAGGGGAGTCAATGGAGTCCCGATTGTTCCCAGGTTAATGCTCACCTCATCCGGAAACAGAGCAGGAAGCACTTCTATATCTATCGAGAATGTCGAGTCCTGCACGATCGGAGTCGTATCGGGACCGCTATACGATTCCACTACGAAATAGTAGGTTCCGGGTCGGAGCGTAACGGTTTCAGTAGCGGGATCCACTCCATCCATGAAGGCATACCAGAGTCCTTCGGTCGCCACGTTCTTTCCAGGCAAGAGATCTCCGTCGGTAGCAAGACCCTCCAACAGGAAGAAATCAGGGTCGCCCTCTGCGTCAGCAAGGTTGGGTATAAAATTAACGACTGAGGGAGCATCTAGGGTAAACTGATGAACCAGCTCGGTCCCCCAGCTCAGCGTTTCGTTAATATTGAAGACAACCAAGGCGTTTTCCGACCCTCTGATATTGTCCGCATTGTTTTTCCCCCCGATCGTAATTTTCTCTTCGGGATTCAAAGGATTATCGGTGACAAATTCCGCGGTTGTTCCGGAAATGGTCGTAATCCCTTCGGGGAGTGATCCAAGGTCAAGGTCAACCTCGTAATCGGCTTGGGTCGGGAGCGCTGGCACAATCAGCACCGCTAGGAGCGCAGCCGGAATTCTGGGGGGAACTTTCATGGTCAATACTTTTGGTGGAGCAGAATTGGTTCCAACTTGTCCCCAGCTTCTCAATCAAGCAAGGAGACTTTTATCCANAGATATTGACTATATAGATATAATTATAATCGAAAACAGCGGAAGATGGGGTGTCTACCTCCCAATCTTGTGAACAGAATTGTGGATTTCCCGCACCACCTCTACTCCTGCAATCCCTTTTGTTTTGCAGCGAATTGACATACCCCAGGTAGGCACCAGATCGGGGATTTCCAGAGTTACGACCCGTCCGTCATCACTCAGCGTCACCGCCGTTACCTGCCAGCGGCGCTGGTTATAGTGCCGGGACCCATAATTTCTGGTGCGCTTGAGATCCCAAGCCTCAATCTCCCAATTCTCTGTCTTCACTGTAGACTCCCGATCGAGAGGCTCGCTGAATGACACCCGCATCTGGCGCTGGGAGGTTTCAAGACCGACGGGGGCATAGGCAGGTTTTCCAGTAGCTCGCACCCGGTAGAATCCTCCCGGCTGCTGCTGACTGCCAGCCCATGCAAACATTCCGCACGCATACAGTTGTCCATCCCCCGGGTGAAAGCGCCCCCGCATTACGCCTGTCGGTAACTTGTCAAATGGCAACTGACACATCCCGCCCTGGACCTGACCGTCAACTTTCTCGTGAGGAACGACATAAATCTTACCGTAGCCGTAGGAAAGATTTAGAAGAGACCCCCGCAGAGACTTCCACGCGGAGTCTTCCGGCACCCAGAGTAATTCTGCCGGCGAACGATCAAACCGATTCGTGATCCAGCACAGGGGAGGGGTCATGGCGGAGTCGGAGGAATCCGTGATTCCGTGGTAGCCGAACATATTCCCGTAGAAATCTTCTTTTCCCTTTCCTTGGACCCAGTTGATCCGGTTCTTGGGGTTCCAGTGGCCCTCCTGATCGGTCACAATAAAGCTGCCATCAGGGTTCAGACAAACCCCATTGGCTGCCCGGAATCCGGTAGCCANTATATCAGTNCGGCTACCGTTTTTATTCACTCTGAGCAAGGTGCCGTGATGTGGCACCACCGCGGTAAGAGCATGACGNGCNGATTTTGCGTAATAGAAATTTCCCTCATCATCTGTCTGAAGACCCATCGCAAATTCATGGAAATGCTCCGTAACCTGGTGGTCGTTGTTGAAAACCTCAACGTAGTCTGTTTCCCGGTCTCCATTTTCATCGTGAAGAAGGGCAATCATATCCCTGCATCCAACATAAATCTTTCCCTCCACTATCCGAAGACCCAGCGGCTGAAAAAGCCCTGAGCAGATTCGCTGCCACTGGAGCACGCCTTCGCTGCGGTCGACGCCATCCACAATCCAAACATCTCCATTCCAGGTGCAAATCGCTGCACTCTTACCCCCGGCGAAAAAATCAAATCCTGAAGTTCTCATCCACGACTGCCACGGGTTCTCAGAGGGCGGCGGCGTTGGCAGAACGTCGATCGCGAAAGGGCCCTCTTCCTCACCCGGAACGATTGTAGTAACGAGCCGCCCAGGGAAACGCCGTGCCGGTTCCGGATCAAATCGCCTTGCGTCCCCCTGCTCCGCAGCCTCCACCGTAACGTTGTCCCTGATGACGATCCGGTAAACCTTCGATTGCTCGTGCGGTGGAAAGGTGTGCTCTGTCGCAGTATCGAGCTTCATTCGGAGAGATTCCTTTCCTGCGCCTACCCTCATAATTCTCACAAACGACCCGGTTCCAGCATTCCACTGGGGAACTTCCTGAACCTCCCTTTGCCCTACCGTGTAGGATAGGACGACATCATCTCCTGCGTATCGTAACCCCCGAAATCTTACCCATTTGCCGGGCAGGGGCCCATAAGGCTTGTTGTCCCGGCCAGTGATGCGCAAGTCCTCATAATCTCCCGTTTCCGGGTTTGCCCACATTGGGCGATTGGGAAATACAAACTTCTTCTCCCCAGAGATACTCGTATGAGTCCCATGGGAACCATCAAAAGCGATCCCCCGCCAATCGACAAACTGACTCCCTGTCCAAGCAGCTGCCAGTCGCATCGTATCGTGATCGTAGAGCATCCAAGCCTTTCCCGCAGCGACCCCACCGGTGCCACTATCCACCCTGACCGTAATTCCCTTCTGAGCGATATTGCCACTCTCCACCTGCATGGTCCAGAACAGGGCGTTACTATAGTCCTGAAGAACGTATTGCGGAGCTTTCTTCGGATCCTTTCGCTCCTCCACCGTGGTCATCCCACGGGGAAGGAGCGCGAGGTATTGCTCATCGAGTTGAGAAAACTGACTCTCGTTAACATCCTTCAGGAAGGTTTCTCGTATATAATGGATGATATCGTATTTTTGCGCGGTCGTATACTGAGGCTGCGGAACCATGAGGCCATAACCCCGCTCAAGGGTCTGAAACATCCGATAGGGATCCTTGCCATTACGGAACTGCCCCTTGTGGAAACGCAGCGCTGTCGGAAGTGATCCCTCCTTCTCCAGATTGCCATGGCAAGTCACGCATAGCTGGCTGTAAATCTGGCGGCCCCGGGCAAGGCTGCCCTCATTCCAGCTTCGAACCAGAGCCGCATGATCCGCTTTTTCCANAGGTTGGACCCGTGCCCCATTGAGGCGAAATCCTGATCCTGCTTTCAGTTGAACTCTTGTCCCATAGCCCGCGAGGGCTCCATAGTTGACCGCTATCAACTGTCTCTTCTCAGCTTCGGGAGCTGGCTCTGTTCCGGGCTTCCAATTGAAATCCGGCGTATTAACGGTGTCTTCCTCACCCCCTGAGAGCGCTTTTACCTCAGCGAGGCTGAGAGCCCTCTTCCACCAGCGAACATTGGATATCTCACCAACCCATGACCCTCCGAAATCAGAAGATCCTGCACCAATCTTAAAGCGGTGTCCGTCTACGTCGGGGCTTCTGAATTCCCGCTTCGCTGCTTCCATGCGACCATCGACGAATATGCGGGCGGTCTTGCCGTCCATTTGCAGGACCGCTACGTGGGACCTGCNATCATTGACTCTCTTGTCGCCCTCAATGTCACCCAACCAACCCACATCGTAAACGAGTTTTCCATCTCGAATGAATAGCATCTTGCCGTCTTTCACCCATGGCCCTGCGGCAGGAGCCTTGGCTANAAGAGGACCTTCTCCTTCGGTCTTGAACTTCACCATCACCGTGAAATCACGATCAAATCTGAACACCTCCGAGGAATCCTTCCCGTCAGCAAGAATCGCATCGGATCCGGAATCCTCCTCTGGCGCCGAGCCCTCTAATTCCTCNCCCGACCCGATCAGCTTGCCTTCGTGCCAGACCCGGACCCGAGCTGTCTGTCCGATGGCGTGCTCATAGGCAAGCTCAACCCGGCGCCCTTCCCCCGCAGGCAGATCCACAACGTAATTACCGAAAACGACAACCTTGGCGCCGGAGGACTCTCTGGCATCGTAATCGAGGAGCAGTCTGAAGTTTGAATAGAGCCGGTTACTTTCCAGTTCGCATGGCCCCTCAGTCACCGGGAACATGTTTTCGAAAGTCTCGCCCAGCGGGAGAGAGGTTGCAGGACTGGGTGCCTGCCCGGACCCGGTCTCTGCCTGTAACAGTGTCGCGACAAAACCAAGGAGGAGAGATTTCAGAAGACGATTCAAAATTGATGGGTATTTGTTCCCTGCCACTTAACCGAGATCGCCCGCAGCGCCAATGCGATTCCAGTGGTGTCCCCTTCAAATTCAAGTGACCCCCCATCGATTCTGCTGACCCGGGCCTTTGCTCTCTTCCTTCTGGCGCAGACGAAATAACCCCTCTCACTGATCGTTTTTCCTTAAAATAGACCCTCCGCGAAGGAACCCTGGGTTTGGTGCTCCCAGATCCTGCAACCCCTCTTATTCGTTAGCGGCCAAACACATACGGGATACAGATTACTACAAGAACGCCGCCACACGGAAGAAAAGGTGGTCGCACGTGCAGGAAGGTGGTGTCATCTCACCCCAAGGCGGGTATTAATGAAAAACTCCTTCCTCGACCTCTCCTTTGAGGCGTCACGAATCTTCGAAACGACGATAGATACCCTATCAGGGTATGCGTTGGAATTTCTATTTATTAAGAGAAATTGACCAGAATAGGGTTTCTCACGAGCTTGAAGAACGTACAGATGCAGCCGGAATCCTCCATGAAACCTGACTCTTCCCTCCCTATCAGGATGAGCCTGTGTGCCCTGATGCTATCTACTGCTGCTCTGGCCGACCAGTATGGTCCTCAGGCTTTNGCCGTTGCCAACGGAACGACCAGTCTCGGAGACGGAACGACNCTTGCAGGGTCCGACGGAATCGCCTCAATTCAGGATGGAGCCTTGCAATTGACACGTGCCGGGACCAGTGACACTTCGTCTTCTTTCCGGATTCCCTCCCTCAGAAATTCCTCCCAGGGGTGGAACGCAACCTTCGAGTTCCTCCTCGCAGATCTTCCGGGAGGCTCGAATCCCGCCGACGGTTTCTCTTTCAACTACGGAGCAATTCCCGATTACGACCCTTCGCATTCTGACGAAAGCGCCGCGGATGCTCATGGCTGGGGTGAGGAAGGATGGCATCCGTCCGCCACACATATTTCCTTCGAGGTCGACACCTGGGACAACGGCAACGGTGAGGACGGATTGAATATTGCCATCAATGGCGAAGACCTCGCATTCGAAAACCGAACCGTTCTCAGAAACGGTCAGTCGATCTCTGGATCCATGGAGGTATCCTGGAGCCCAACTGCGGGGGCGAGCATGAAAATTGATCTTGGGTTCGGATTACTTCCGGTCTTCACGGAGGTGCCTACCCCTCGATTTTCCGGAAACGACAGTTACCGATTCGCCTTCAGTGCAAGAACAGGAGGGGCCCATCAGAGTGTTTTCATCGACAACCTCCAGATTACCACGACTGATGCTACCCTGATTCTACTTCCGGAACCCGTCATCTCGGAATTCATGGCGGACAACGAAAACACCTTGGAAGATGAAGACTGCAGGAGCTCAGACTGGATTGAGCTCTNAAACGCGACCGCGGAAACACGAAATCTCGGAGGATGGTATCTTACCGATAATCCCACGGACCTCACGAAATGGCAAATTCCTGACCTGTCACTCGGGCCGAACGAGCATCGGATTATTTTCGCTTCAGGGAAGGATCGTCCGACAGGGGAGTTACACACCAACTTTGCCATAAATAAGGACGGAGGGTTCCTCGCGCTCGTCAAACCAGATGGCCTTACGGTGGTGTCTTCATACGACTTCGGTCAACAATACGAAGATATCTCATACGGACGGCTTGGAGAGGCTCAGTCCGAGGGATACTTTGGAAGCCCCAGCCCCGGCGGTATGAATGTCGCTCCTCAGGGCATCCCCGTCTCGGAAAAACCGGTATTTTCCCATGACGATCAGGTCATCATACGAAGTATTAATCTCGAGCTCTCCACTTCGTCTCCTACCGCTACGATCCGCTACACGACCGATGGAAGCGAGCCTACTTCAAGCTCCTCACTCTACACCTCACCTATCCGCATCTTTGCCACCACCCGGGTGAAGGCCCGCATCTTCGAACCTGGCCGGGAGCCTGGNCCTGTGAGGGATCGAACCTTCCTCCGCCTTGCCAGCGACATCAGGAACTTCAGCTCCGACCTCCCGATCGTTATCATAGACTCCTTCGGGGCCAACATCGACGGAGAATCGAGCGCCAACTCCCAGAACCCGAGACGTCCCGTCCAATCCATTTTCCTCGATGTGGATACTTTATCAGGAAGAGCATCAGTATCCGATATTCCGGACTTCGCAGGGCGCGGAGGAATGAGGGTTCGTGGACAAACCTCNTCAGGGTTCCCGAAGAAGCAATACTCCTTCGAAACCTGGGACAGCGATGGAAACGATAAAGACGTAAGCATCTGGGGCTGGCCCTCCGAATCCGACTGGATCCTTCATGCCCCCTATTCCGATAAGACCCTTATGCGGAACAAAATCGTCTACGACTGCAGCCGGGAACTTGGCTATCCCTCTGTCCGCACGAAGTTCTGTGAGCTCTTCTTTAACTCAAACGGCGACAATATCTCGATGGAGGATTATCGGGGAATCTATGTGTTTATGGAGAAAATCAAGCGGAACGAGGACCGGGTAAATATCAAGGAGCTGGAAAACTGCGACTCTGACCCCTCCTCCATTACCGGGGGATATATCATCAAGAAAGACAAGGGCCAGACCGTTGATATCACCCTGACCACCGCACGGGAAGGCCACCAACTTGCCTTCGTCGAGCCCGATCTTCCCAGCAGCCCGCAGCAGGCATGGCTCAGGAACTATATGAACAGTTTCGAAAATGCCCTCCATGGACCGGAATTTGCTGACCCCCTCGAGGGCTATGCAAGCTACATTGACGTCGATTCATTTATCGACACCCACATATGGGTCGAAGTCTTCAAGAACATCGACGGCTACCGCCTGAGTAGCTACTTCTACAAGGACAGGGGCCGAAAACTGATCGCCTCTCCCGTGTGGGACTACAATCTCTCGTTGGGGAATGCGGATTACCTTGAGGGAGAATACCCTCAGGGATGGTATTACTCGCTGGTCAGCGCCCAGGAGTATCCATGGTATGGNCGCCTGTTTCAGGATCCTGAATTCGTGACGCGCTACTGGGATCGGTGGTTTGAACTTCGGGAGACCATGATGGCCACCGACCGGCTAATGAGCCTGATCGACTCGTTCACCTCAGAGATTTCAGAAGCGGTCACTCGTAATTTCGAAAGATGGGACATTCTCGGCACGAACTTATGGCCAAATGCGAGGGTATGGACGCCCCCCTTTCCTCTCCCGGGTAGCAACCGCAATCTTTCAGGGGCTTCCAGAAGAAACTCTCATCAGGATGAAGTTGACTGGATGAAGGGGTGGCTCTGGGCGCGACTCGACTGGATCGACGATCAGTATACTGCTCCCCCCTCATTCAGTCGCTCCGGAGGTCCCGTCAATTCAGGTAGCTCTCTAACAATGAGCAACAACTCTGGTCGAAATGGCACGATCTACTACACAATTGATGGATCGGATCCCCGGATCCCGGGAAATACAAGTTCGAGTGTTCTTCTGCCTCCCGGAAGCCCCCTGCATTGGATTATTCCCGACGGACCTGTAGCCGGCTGGAACAGCATTAACGGGCCGGGCAATATAGCGGTCTGGGAATCTGGGCGTGCCGGGATAGGCTATGAAAACTCTCCAGACGATTTTGACGGCCTCATCGAAACTTCCGTGCCCCGGAGGACAACCAGTCTCTACACAAGGTTCGATTTCAATATTGATAATCAGAACATTATTGATGGGTTCGATAACCTCTTTCTCAATATCCGATACGACGATGGATTCGTTGCCTACCTTAACGGATCACGTGTAGCGAGCCCAAACGCACCGGTTAATCCGGTCTGGAACTCAGACGCCACGAGTTCCAATCCAGACAGTGCGGCGGTCAACTTCGAAGCTTTTGATATATCCGCCGCTCTTGGCCAACTCAGGGTCGGAAACAATGTTTTGGCGATTCAATTGCTGAATACGGGAACCACCAGTAGCGACCTTCTCCTCGACCCACAACTGGTTGGCAGCAACAGCGGATCCCTTATCTCACCCTCTGCCTTAACTTATTCGTCCCGGCTGACTCTGGCCGAGTCCCAGACAATAAATGCCCGCATTCTCACGCCCGGCGGATGGGGCGCACTCCAGACTGAGTCCTTTCTCGTAGGTGGCCAGATGGCATCCGCAGACAACCTCGTAATCAGCGAACTCAATTACAGACCCGGCCCTCCAACGCCCCTGGAACAATCCGCCGGCTTCGACGCCAGAACCGATTTTGAATACCTTGAAATCATGAACATCAGCTCAACTGATATCGATCTCGAGGGAATTGCCTTCACCGGAGGAGTCAACTTTGATTTCAGCCTTGGAGACGTCCATTTTCTGGCCCCTGGTGAAAGGGTTGTCATCGTCAGTAACAGAGATGCCTTCCTGCTCAGATACGGCAACCGGCTGTCAGGGACCCGCATCGCCGGAGAATTCAGCAACAATTTGAGCAACGACGGGGAAACTATCATTCTTTCCAATGCTAGCGGCAGCGTCATCCGTAGCTTTACCTACAATGACGCCTCTCCGTGGCCGGAGGCGCCCGACGGGGACGGACTGTCCCTGGTCCTGCGAAGCCCTGCCATTGCTCCTGATCATGATTATCCTCCAAACTGGCGCTCAAGTATTACTCCGGATGGAGTGCCTGGCGGCTCCGACAGCACCTTGCTCACAGGATCTCCCTTGGATGATGACGACGGCGATGGCTTAAATAATCTGCTCCAACACGCTTTTTCGGTCCCTGGCGTTCGCATGATTCAGCCTTCAGCCTCAATCAGCGGCTTCACTAACGGCGAGAACCCGGGGGATTACATGACCTTCTCCTACACCAGAAACGTGGCAGCAGACGACGTAGGGTTCACAGTCCAGATCAGTCCCGACCTCCAGAACTGGATTTCAGAAGGAGACCCAAAGATCCTGCTATTGACCCGTGTTGAAAACGACAATGGGACTGAGACTCTCACCTACCAATACACCGAGCCAGCTGCAGGCTACGACCAACTCTTCGGACGAGTCCTCGTCCAGCACCTCCCCTGACCGGGAGGCGCCGCATGATTTCCGCACGAAATGGCACCGCAATGACGCAGAGCTATGGAACCTGCACCAGTATGTTGTCGAGGCAAAGCCCGCTGAAAGTATCCAGCGTCCCATCACTCACAAAGTTGAACTCGATAAGAACTGACTCACCAATTGCGGCCGCAGGAACAAGGACTTCGATAGCCTCGTAATCCACGTCAAAGATCGTCATGTCAATCGACACATCCTCACCCAGCTGGGACTGGTCGGAGGAGCGCAGAAAGCGGATGGTCGCCGTATCCCCGAACCCNTCGGCATCGCGATAGGCGTCGAAGCTGAGCAGGGCGGAAGCAACTCCGGAAAGATCGATGGCGGGGGTGCGAAGGGAAATATCCGACCCAACCCCGTAGTCACCCAGTCCCGTGCACCATGCGTTGGCGGAATCACCAGCCCCGGCAAGGGGGCCAGTTGTCCCGGTGGGAGTTCCCAGTTCCCACTCCGTATTACCAAAGGCGTCGTTTACAATGGTAGTCCACCCTGCCGCCCCGGTCTCCAGATCATCGGAGAAGAGAGGTGGTGGATTCTTCTCGCGAACCGCCAGAAANCCCTCTTCAGGAAACGGAAGGGGAATGACCAGAGTATTCGTGCCTGAAGGATCAGCCGCAATATCCTGAGCGTCCGTCAACCCCGCCCAGGTCTCCCTCGGAGTCGACAGGTTCGGATTGATGAGGATATCGTAGAATTTCCCGAGCGTACTTTTCCACGACAATTCGATCTCCCCTCCGGGCATNAGGTTCACCGCGAGACCAAGAGGATCAATTTCGGGTGCTGAACCTACCGGGGCTCCTTCCGCGAGNTCCACGATCCGCGACGGGCGCAGAGGCAGATCAAAGATCGCCATCTCGTCAATCCGGCCTCCGAAGCTATTGTTCAAGGTGTTATCGGACCCGACCGTAATGATCCCATTAAAGGCATCAAGAGGTTCTCCGCCAGCTGCCTCAGCAACCTTCACTCCATCCACCCAGATCTCACGATTTCCNTCAGTATCCCTCTGGAAGACGAAGTGCTGCCATTGGTTGAGATTGACGACCCCTCCAATCGTAAGCCGCNNCGGACCCNCACAGCAGCCGGACTGGTCAAAATACACGGTGCCGTTNCCCCATGGGGTGTGGGCCTGAAAACCTCTNTCTCCTCCTGTGGCCGAAGGAGCGTGAAGCCAGAAGGCACTCGTGTTTCCAATCTGGACATTATATTGCCAGAAGCTCACAGCCATCGCGTTGTTATCGTAGGCGGGATCGAGCCANGGGCCCATTTCGCTTCTNGCGTAGGCCCCATTATTCGCTGCCCCGAGATCNAGCGACTGACCCTCNCCNAGGTGCCCNTCGCCGTCCGGGGANAGAACCGCNGANCNNTCTATCGAGAGNTCNGCACCGTTCCCGCTCTGNTCCTCAGACTGCCCCTCGAAATCCCAGTAGGCGAGGAGCACAGGCTGCGGAATTGGCGGCACGCTTCCAGGGTCAGTCGGGTCAAACAGACTCTCCACTTCATCGAGGTCTTCAAATCCGTCGCCGTCGGTATCCACATCGTGAGGGCTTGTCCCAGTATCATCAATACCGGTGAACGTCCCACTGTTGCTCTCGACTCCATCGCTGAGGCCGTCCCCGTCCGTATCGGGATCGAGAGGGTCAGTCCCGGTATCACTCGCATCCACGAAGGTTCCGGTTCCAGTCTCGGAGCCATCTGGAATTCCATCTCCATCGGTATCGTCATTGGTGGGATTGGTGCGGGCATCAAGCTCTTCCAGATCGCTACTGCCATCGTCGTCAAAGTCTCCGGTCCCTGAGAGCTGGGTGAGGTCGTTAATATCATCCCATGAGATCTCCCATGCATCGGGCAGGTCGTCCCCATCAGTGTCCTCTGACTTGACTCCAATAGGGTAGACTGGAGGGCTGCCGGCATCGGTGTCGCCAATTGCTACGATTCCGGTAATCCCTGGACCGCTGATGCCGACGTCGACCCAGTCTCCTCCCCCTTGTTCGCCAAAGACGTTGTCGAACGGGAAGAGCCCGGGAGTGGTGATGGTAAACGATGTCGTCTGATTCTGCGGACAGCAGTTGTGCTGCGCGGTCACCTGACCGTCAACGGTGTCCATGATGAAGAAATTAGTATCATCTGCCCCAAGGTGGATGTTGTAGGTTCCCGGGGAGAAGGACGACATGTCGAGATAACCGTTGTAACGCACCGTGAAGTTCTCTCCGCCTCCGTCTCCCCAAGGCCGGTTCTGAACCGATATCGCGCTCCCCCCGTTCCCATGACTGGCGAGGGGCTCAATGGCGTCGAAGGATCGCAGCGGAGCCGGGTCGCCGGAAACATGCACATCGTAGTTCCCTTGAGCGGCGTTGTTAAAGATCACCCCGCCAGCGTAATGGTTCTCCTGATAGTTCACCCCGTTCTGGGTGATATCGGGGCCATAAGCGCCGGGAGCCAGCTCATCAATGGGCACGAAAGAGGGCTGGACGACCGGTATATCAGGGTTGCTGTTTGGATCGTTGGGGTCAAAGTTTTCGCTTACCTCGAAGCCATCGCTGGCCCCATCATCGTCGGTATCAGCGTCGAGTGGATCGGTGCCAGTGTCAGTCGCGCTGATAAAGATTCCGGTGCCAGTCTCCACACCATCAAGCAACCCGTCTTCATCACTGTCCGGATTTGCAGGATCCGTTCCGGCAGCCTTCTCCTCGCCATCGTTGGATCCATCTTCATCAGCATCCGCGACAGTTGGATCCGTTCCATCAACGTATTCCTCGGCATCACTTACGCCATCTTCATCGAAGTCGCCTGGACCAAGCTGGGTCAGATCACCGGGAAAAAACTGCTCTTCGTATCCATCGGGAATACTATCACCGTCGGCATCAATGGACGGATCAAAGCTGTCGAGATAGACCCCCCAGCTTAACCCTGCTCCATCAGCATCAAATTCCGCGGGAACACCACTGCTGATTCCAAAGACACTGGCGTAGCCAATCCCGCCGAAGTCTGCAGTATTCGTGGAGAAGTCCTTGTAATAGCCGAATCCGATATCAGCCGCGGACTGAGCGCCACCACCGTCTTCGCTCAACCAGATATCCACGTTAAACCATCCTCCTTCGCCAAAGTCGAAGTTGGCATAAGTTCGCACGTTCCAGGATACATCGGTATGCTGCAGATTGTTGCCCCGGGCATTCAGGTTGGTTGCCCCGGCGATCGGAGTTGCCACAACCTTGACGCGGTCGTCGTAGTTTTCGGTGAAGGAGAACACACCGTCCTCGTCATAGAACTGGAACACATAGGCGAGGTCGTGATTGTCGCCCAGAAGGTCCGTACCAAGTCCGCCGGGCTCCCGGTCGACATCAATTCCCTCAAGAAGAAGAGAGTTTGGATCATCCAATTCCCCGAATGGTGCCATTTGATCAACGTTCTGAGGGAGGGCCCCGGTGAAATCCGCCCCGGGCAGATTATCCGTGCGGCGATAGAGAACTCTCTCCGGGGTGTGGTTGGCGAGATTGATTTCCGGCTTGGACGCGGGGTCATTGGGATCGAATCCTCCATCTACCTCCTGTCCGTCAAAAGTAAGGTCATCATCGCTGTCAGGGTCAAGGGGGTCCGTGCCTGTGTCACTGGCGCTCAGGAAGGTTCCCGTCCCACTCTCAACCCCATCAAGCAACCCATCATTATCACTATCGTCGTCAAGAGGATCAGTCCCGGCAGCGACTTCCTCTCCGTCCGGGGAACCATCATCATCCGAATCTGAATCAAGAGGATCAGTCTGCGCAGCTTGCTCCGCCGCATCGCTCATCCCATCGTTATCAAAGTCAGTTAGATCTGAAACATCCTCCAGACCGGACACCTCATCATTCGGATCGGCGTCGATGATGCTCTGTTCAAAGGTGTCAGGGAGTCCGTCCTGATCCTCGTCCGTTCCAACCTCGAAAAACCATACTTTTTTACTGTTGTCGTTATCAGGACCTCCAGTGGTCGTATCCTCTGCCGTCATCTCTCCGGGTTGCCCCGTCCCATCATCTGCGAACAAACGAATCTCGAGAGGATACCAACGATCATCACAGCAAGTGTCATTCCGAGCAAAGGCTACCACCGTGGTGACATCATACTCGGCACCGAGATCGATGGTATACTGGGCATTGTTGGCGAGACCACTTCTTGCAGACCACACTCCTCCAGCACTTTCCTGATCATTGTCGATGGGGCCTCCGACGGGACCATGCTCAAGGCTCTGGGTGGTTCCAATCTCGGGGCCATCCGTAATATTGAATGTCGTTACTCCGGTGATATCGTTCGTGCTCGTCGCACCACCCCTTCCGGCGGCACCTGCTTCGTCAGGAACCACTCCCGCTTCAAACGCTTCGAGTTCTCCCAGGTGAAACCTGGTATCCCCCGCGCCTTTTTTAATGTTGATAAAACGCGCAAGAACGGCCTCCGCCCGCGGGGCCATAAGGATAATGGCCGTTACGCCCAGAATAAGGATGGTGAGATTATTCATTGGATTTTTAAGGTAACACCCTTCCTAGGCGGGCCTTTATCCCTTCACAAGCCGTGATTTCCACAAAACGTTCACAGCGGTGGCAACGCAGACGGAATTTACTAAATTCTTCTTAATGAAAGGCGCTTGCCTGAGACTGCCCAGCCGCATGCCCCACCGAGGCATTACCGAGCACGCCTACTTACTTCGGTAGCAATCAAGGCGGGCACCAACCCGCAAAAAAAGGCTATTGCCGGCCAGAGCAGGACTGGAATCCACCCACGTCACCTCATCCCCGGGCTCAAGGTCATAGACTCGTAACACTTTGCCCCCCCCTTTGACATCTATGGAATACATCTCCCCGTCCCGTGAAAGGCATAATAACGTCGACCCGACGAGCAGGGGCGAGGCATAAAAATTCCCCTGGAGCTTCTTGGCCCACTGCGCCTGCCCTGTTCGCGGGTCAACCGCCTGAATGATCCCCCGGTCGGACAATACGAAGAGAGTCTTTCCATCTGAAACCGGGGTAGGCACATAGGGAGCATCCTGTTCCAGCTGCCAAAGCAACTCGGCGCGACCTTCTCCACCCTCGGGTGGCCGAAGTGCGACAAAGACATTATTGCCCCCCTCTTTCTTGCATCCCGCTGTGATGATGGAACCCGGGAGGCCACCCCCTGCCGTAATATTAACCGGAGAAACAATACAACGCTCTTTGAAAACACCGGGTAGCGACCACGCTTCTTTCCCGTTTTCGAGATTAATACCACATACCCCTGTGCTAGTACTACTAATGACAACCTCATAGCGTGACGGATCTTTATCCAGCCTGCGAATCAGCGGAGTCATGTAAGTCGTCTTCGGACTAGGCCTTGGATACGGCGTTTTCCAATCAGGGAGGCCGGTCGCACCCTTGATAGATGCCACGTATCCACCCTGTTGATGTAGGTGAGCAAAAATGACTGAGCCCTTGTGGATTACAGGCATCAGGTTGAGTCCATGAGCTCCCTTGAATGATCCAATGTCGTAATCCCAGAGATGCTTTCCCTTGTGACAATATGCCGAGAGAACCGCGACCTTCCTACCGGAGTGATACCAACTGAAGACCACCATGTCCTGATCGACGGCCGGGGTCGCGGCTGCCGTATTGTTCATCTTGTGGGTCCGGTAGGGTCCAACTTCAACCGTCCTCTTCCACAACACACTCCCATCGTCTACACGACGACACTCGAGATGAACCAGACCGCGAAGTCGATCTTCCGACGTTACGAATATCCGCGGGCCCCACACTACCGGAGAACTGGATCCTGGTCCCGGCAGGGCAACGGTCCATGCCATTGCCGTTTTGTCCACTCCACCCGGGCAATCAAATCCGGAACCAGTCCCCGCCCCCCCCGGACCACGAAATCTTGGCCAGTCATCCTCTCCGGCTTCAACACTCTCAATCAACACCGGCACGATGATGAACAGCAACAGGATACCCTTTGGAAATCTGAAAGATGAACCTTTCATAAAATCAAATCACCGAACGCTGTCGCAATCATCTCCCCCGGTCAATCACCACTCCCAATTCTCAATCTGCAGGGCCTTATGTCGGTTATTGCTGATCGAAATGAGTTAACTCTGATAGGGTAATCATCAGTCCTCTTGGTAAGCAGGCTTGCCAGCCGAATCTCCGCACCTTATCCCCATATCATGGAACCCTCAAAAACCCACTTGGCGGCGGGAGCCCTCTCTGTCTTCTTCGCCATCGCAGGAGTTCTTTCCTCTTCAGCGGCTCCGATTATCTCTGAAATTCTCGCCGACAACGAATCGGGTCTGAGGGATGAGGATGGCGAATGGGAGGACTGGCTTGAACTCTACAATCCAGATTCCGCCCCCTACGATCTTGGAGGCCATTTTATCACGGACAATCCGGACAACCCGACAAAGTGGCGCATCCCAGACAACACCGTTCTCCAGCCAGGAGGGTTTCTGGTGATCTTCGCCTCCGGGAAGGACCGTGCAATCACCGGAGAGCAACTTCATACCAGTTTCGGACTCGATAACAGCGGTGAGTATCTTGCTCTAGTATCCTCCGATGGAGTCTCCATCCTGGACGACTACACACCAACCTACCCTGCACAGTTCGACGATGCATCCTTTGGGATTGAGCAGACTCCGATCACTGGTGAAGAGATCCTCATCGGGGTTGACTCTGCCTGCAGAACCTACGTGCCCTCGAACAATGGTCTGGGCCTCAGCTGGACCCAGACCAGCTTCGACGACAATCTATGGAGTGCCGGCTTCCTCGGGGCTGGTTACGAGCGGGGAACAGGCTATGGGGATCTGATCCAAAGTGACCTTGAGCAGGTGGCCTTTAATCGCAATTCTTCAGTCTATATCCGAATTCCTTTCGATCTTGCACGCACAGACGATATTCTCGGCCTCTCTCTCGATGTTCAATATGATGACGGNCTTGTCGCNTACCTCAATGGNGTCCGNGTCACCTCNCTGAATGCTCCTGGNGCNCCCGTNTTCAATTCCAGNGCNNTAAGCGATCGCNCCGACTCCGAGGCTTTGGATTTTCAAACAATCCAACTCAACAGNCACCTCAGNCGGCTCAGAACGGGNGAGAATNTTCTNTCCCTNCATCTCATGAATTCNTCGNCGGACGATGACGACCTGCTNCTCAGGCCCCAGCTTAGTGTGATCCGCACCCTGTCACTNGANCTGGGTGAATCGGCCTACTTCACGAATCCCACTCCGGGGCAACGCAACGGCAGTCAGGAGCAGCTCCCGACCAGCGAGGTGGTTTTTTCCCACCCGAGNCAGACTTTTATCGATAACTTTGAAGTAACTCTTTCCAGCACCTTCCCAAGTGAGGTCATCCGTTACACCACGGACCGGTCAGAACCGAACGCGAATTCTCCTCGCTACACCGACCCGATTCCAGTCAATAACTCAATTCAGATAAGAGCACGGGTCTTCGGTGAGAACAATGCGCAGGGCCCCGTCAAGATGCGCAGCTTCCTGAAGCTGGGGGAAGCCGTCCTGCAGCAATTTAATTCCAACCTGCCGATCCTCATCATCGAAACGTGGAACAGAGGTGATCCGGGTGGAAACACTCACCTCGATGGCTTCATGGCAATTATCGAGCCTGATCCCGAAACAGGCAGAGCTCGAATTACGGATGAGTTCGCCACCGACACAAGGGTTGGTCTCAAACGACGCGGATCCTCTTCCTTCGGCTGGCCAAAATATTCCATGACGATAGAGGCGCGAGATGAAGAAGGGCTTGATAAGGGTATCACTCCCCTCGATCTGCCCCGTGAATCCGACTGGATCCTGAGTGGGCGATATCAGTTTGACCGGGCGCTCATGCGTAATGATCTGATGTATGAATTGAGTCGGCAGACCGGTGAATATGCCACCCGCACCAAGTTCGTTGAAGTCGTTCATAACGTCCGCGGCGGCCCCCTCACCTACTCTGGATCCTATTTTGGAGTTTACTCACTTATTGAAAAAATAAAACGAGACGACAGCAGAGTGCCCGTAGCACGGATCGACCCCAGAGATTCAAGAGAACCCGCAGTCTCGGGCGGATACATGTTCAAGAAGGACCGTCTTGATCCCGGAGACAGTGGATTCAGCGTNGCGGGTCTGGGAACACTGGGGTGGGTTGAACCGAAGGAGCGAGAGGTATCCAGNCGACAGAGGTCGTGGCTCACCGCTCACATGAATGAAATCAATGCCGCAATCAGTGCNAGCAATGGAATCAATCCGAGCACCGGCAAACACTTTACCGAATACATCGATCAATTTTCATGGCTGCGTCATCACTGGCTCAACACTCTGGCCATGAACGTTGATGGATTTCGACTCAGCGGCTATTACTACAAGCACCGTAGTGACACCAATGACGGGAAGCTGGGAGCGGGACCGATCTGGGACTTTGACCGCACAATGGGCTCTACCGATAGCCGGGACAACAATCCTTCCCAGTGGGACGGGTCTGGCGATTCAAGTCGAACATGGAGTGACGGCCGCTACGTCTGGTGGGGTCAGGTTCTTAGCAAGCCCGACTTCCGGCAGGCCCATACGGACCTGTGGCAGGACCTGCGGGAGAATGTGTTCTCTACCGAGAACATCGAGAATATCATCAACGATTTTGCGCGGCAAATCGATGGACGGGACCCGCTTGGTGCTAACGACTCATCACTCGGACGCAGCCCCGCCGAGAGGAACTACGATAAGTGGGGCAACGCCAGTCATCGTAACGAGGTCCGAACTCTAAAGCAGTGGCTGAGAACAAGAGTTGGCTGGATTGATCGACAGTATACCGCCAAGCCACTCTTCAGCTCTGATCAGGAAATGCGGCAACCCGGCGTTGTCGAGGTAGGAGATCAGTTCTCCTTCGTCGGCGAGGGAGTGGTCTACTACACCACCGATGGAACAGATCCCCGTGCTCCAGGAGGNAACGGATCCGGCAGGGCACTACTCGCTAACATTGACGAACCCATTACTTTAGACGGAACCACTACCATCACCGCGAGAGCCCGCAATGGACGGGGACTGACGGCATGGAGCGGTCCTGTTACCTCTCACTTCCTCGTGGGACCAATTGCGAATGCGTCAAATCTTGTTGTGACTGAAGTCCACTACGCACCGCTTCCCCCGGAAACCTCCGAGGAGCTCGCGGCTGCAAACGATGCCTCTGACTTCGAATTCATTGAAATGAAGAATGTGAGTGGAGATACTATCAACCTTACTGCCGTGAAGTTCACTGAGGGCATTGATTTTGATTTCACATTTTCAGATGTAACCACACTGGCCCCGGGAGAATTCGTCCTCGTTGTTCGCAACAGGGCCTCTTTCGAAGCCCGTTACGGCACATCTCACAGCGATCGTATTGCAGGCGAATTTCTCCCGACCCGACTTGAAAATGCGGGAGAGCGACTCCACCTGGTGGACGGAGTGGGAACCACCATTGCAAATTTCCGCTACAACGACCGCGATCCTTGGCCGGAAGCTGCAGGAAGAGACGGCTTCAGTCTTGTCCTCGCGAATACTACCACTCCAGTCCCTGATTACTCAGCCCCCGGCAACTGGACTGCCAGCGGAGTGGTTGGAGGAACTCCAGGTAGCGGATTGCTCATTGATAGTGACGGCGACGGACTGAGTAACACCGCTGAGGCCCTTGCAGGCACAGATCCGCTCCGCCCGGATACGGATGGAGACGGCTCTACCGATGGATCTGAAGTTGCAGCTGGCACAGACCCTCTCGATGCATCATCACTTTTCCAGATAACGACGCTCAGCAAAGATCCGCTAACCGGATTCATTACGGTTAGGTGGGATAGTGTCCCGGGAAAAAGTTATACCCTTGAGGCAAGTGCTGACCTGATCAACTGGGAGGTAACGTCATCCGGGATCATCGCAGTGGGAACAGTGACTTTGCAGTTAGACCCTCGGGCTATCGGCGAAGCCCGAAGATTCTATCGAGTCTCGGTGGAGGAATAAATAGAATTGCCACCAAGAGCTGAAGTNGGGAGGCCCGAACAGGGGACAGGTATTTCACGTGTCATCAAGACCAGATTACTCAGGGGCCATCGGTAGCGGCTTGTCCCCTCTCTTACTTCCGTTGGAGTCGCCCCTTGTATTCGGGGCGCTCGCGCCATGCCTTGAAGTAAGGCCGATAGGCATCCAGATCCGTCCAGAACATGCGGGGCGGCTGAGGTGAATCAATCTCGCCAGAGGGGTAATCCTNTCCTTNACCACTCGCCTCGACTGTTGCATCCCATGCTTGAAAATTCTCGCGAAGACGCTGAGCCGTCTCCGGGTGCCGGGCACTCACATCCGTCTTTTCCGCCGTATCCTCACCCAGATGATAGAGATCGAAGTCCCCGCGGGGAACGTTCTTCGAGTATAGTTTGAATTCGTTGTCGATCCATGCGCCCCGAACCCCGCTCCTGAATCCGATCGGCTTGCGGCGCGGACCAAGCTCTCTCTCGAAAAGCGCACGCAGACTCTGCCCGTCTTGGGGTTGGAGCATCGAAGCAGCAGGGAGGCCTGCTACTTCCGCAAGAGTAGGAAAAATATCCATGGTGGCAGCCGGAAAAGAAGTCACCCGGGGATTGGTGATTCCCGCAGGCCACTCGATCACTCCTGGAACGCGCAGCCCGCCCTCAAAAAGCGATCCCTTATAGCCCCGCAAGCCCCCTACGGTGTCGGGTTTGAATCCTGGAAGGCCCCCGTTATCGCTACAAAACCAGACAAGTGTTTCACGGGCGATTCCGATCTCACGCAATCCCGCTCGCAGGGTTCCGATGCTACGATCCATGGCCACGAGTTCCGCATAATGGTGCTGCGACTTGTTATCGAGATCCGCGAAGAGCTTAAGATCTCTTTCCAGACCCATCCATGGGCTGTGCGGCGTCCCGTACCAGATCACCGAAAAGGAGGGCTTCGCCGCCTCGGCCTGCACCCCGATGAACTTCAGCGCTTCCTCGACGATGATTTCTGAAGAATCTCCCGCGAATTCTTCGAACCTGCCCCCTCGACTCATGACGGGATCCTTATCGAAGAAATTGGTGACCGAGAGCCAGTGGTCAAATCCGAATCCGCCCGGGCCATGGGTATCTTCTCTCAGGATAGGAACCCCCGGCCCGCGCAATCCGTTGAGATGCCACTTACCAAAATGTCCGGTAGCGTAACCTGCTTCCCTGAGCGCTACCGCCAGAGTCTTCTCCTGCTTTCGTAAGGCAAATCCATGGCTCTGTACTCCGGTTCGGTTGTGCGTCCGGCCGGTCAGGACTGTTGCCCGCGTTGGGGAGCACACCGGTCCGCCAGCATAAAACCGGTCAAAGCGCAACCCACCCGCCGCCATCGCGTCGAGATGTGGAGTCCTGAGCGCCGGGTGATTGTAGTAGCCTGTCTGCCCCCAACCCATGTCATCTGCCATGACAAGGACAATGTTGGGTTTGGAAGCGAAAAGCATGGGAGCCCCCATGAGANAAGCGGCAAGGAGCGTCTTCATCGGGGATCACTAGGAGCCAACTCTCTCAATCTTGCACGGAGAATCGTTAGTGACCTCTCTCTTATTTCCTGACTCGGAGAGCTTCTTTTTTGCTCAACCAGGGAAGATTCCGGTCAAAGAGACGCGCGAGGGGCTTGTAGTTATGATAGTCAACAGCTTCCCGGCGCCAGAGGTCCACATACTCATCGTATTTCCTGCGCATCTGGACGAGACGTGACCCACCTGCCTCCGGGCCGGTGACAAGATTCTTCAACTCGAGGGGGTCTTCCTCGGTGTCGTAGAGCTCCTCTACCGCCCTGAATCCCTCCCCGGCCCAGGGCCAGTAAATGTATTTATGACGTTTGGTTACAACCGACAGGCTGAAAACCTCGGAGGGGCCCCAGACGTTCACTAGCGGGAGCGATTGCCGGATCTCCGCGGAGGTATTCTCGTAAAGAGGAACAATACTCTTTCCATCAATACCCTCTGGAACACTGACCCCGGCCAGATCCATTAAGGTCGGCATAAGATCGACATTGCCTGTCAGGGCGTCACAGCGCAGCTCCTTACCACTGTTTCTGTGGCGCGGGTCATAGATAATCAGCGGCACCCGCGAGGATTCCTCGTAAGGTAGAACCTTGGATCCGTAGCCATGAGCACCACACATGAATCCATTATCCGAGGTGAAAATTACCACCGTGTTTTTCTCTAATTTATGTCGTCTGAGTGCCCCTCGGATCATTCCCACCGCCGCATCAACTGCATAGACTTGCTGGTAATATGTCGCCATTACCTCATCGTATTTGTCCGAATAGTTCCAGCTGTGAAACCTCTCATACTGGCGCCCGTAACGGCTTTGGGGTGCGAAGTGGAGGCCATACTCCCGGCCAAAATTTCTGGGTTTCGTAAAACGTACGCCGGCGTAAATGTCATGATCTACCGGGTCAGGAGTCGCTGGCTTGTGAGGAGCCTTGAAGCTGATGGAGAGACAGAATGGGCTCCCGGACTTCACCGACTCCTCGATAAAATCCGCACCAAAAGCCCCGTAAGAACGTGAAGAGTGCGGAAATTCTTCCGCGTAATCCACCATCGATCTGTTTCTTGCAGTCTGATAGGACGTCTGTCCCGGTCCTGCTCCCCAGCGATCGAAATCGCCCGCTGGCAGGACCCCTTTCTTCCCGCTCCTGGTTGTCACCTCAAAACCGATCTTTCCGGCTATTGCCGTTCGGTATCCAGCTTCCTTCAGAAGGATAGGATAGGACGTCGCCCAGTGGGAACTGTGCAGAGCCCCATGCTCGAAGTTACACCCATGCCTGAACTCGAACTTCCCGGTCATGATGTTTGCTCTGCTCGCCATACAGATCGCGGTGCTCACATAATGGCAGTCAAATACGATCCCTGCCCTNGCGAGCGCGTCGAGATTTGGCGTTTTCACCTCGGCGTTTCCATAACACCCCATCGAAGAAGTGCTTTGATCATCCGTGAGCAGGAAAACAAGGTTTGGCCGGTCGTCTCCGTAGGTCGAAGAGGCGAGAGGCCCCAGAAGCACAGGAAGGACTCCGAGCCGCAGCATTAACGC
The DNA here is from genome assembly GCA_002709915.1 of Roseibacillus sp. Lineage (GTDB taxonomy): Bacteria > Verrucomicrobiota > Verrucomicrobiia > Verrucomicrobiales > Akkermansiaceae > Roseibacillus_B. The sequence goes on from PARF01000057.1 coordinate 28,565, forward strand.
ATACTTCATCATGCCTTGAATGCTCGATGGTATTACAGGAGAAGCGATCAGGAACTCGCTGTTTCTCCGCCCGGGCCAAAAGCAACCTCAACAGCTGGGTTTTAAGCCTTGAAGGTGCCCGCTAACCGGCCTAAACCCCGCCCCCAAACTTACGCAAAACATGTCTGACTCCTCTTCTGATATTGGACTCGTGGGCCTCGCGGTCATGGGTCAGAACCTTGCTCTGAACATTGCCGATCACGGCTTTCGCATCTCCGTCTACAACCGAACTACTTCGAAAACTGACGAGTTTGTAGCCGCAAACCCGGAAACTCCCGGAGGACTGATTGGCACAGCAACCCTTGAGGAATTCGTGCAGTCTATCAAAAGGCCCCGCAAAGTCATCATCCTCGTCCAAGCTGGCGGACCCACCGACGCAGTAATCGATGGGCTGACAGAATTACTGGATCCGGAAGACATTATCATCGACGGGGGCAACGCTCTCTGGACTGACACGATCCGCCGGGAAAAAATGCTCAACGAGAAAGGGTTCCGGTTTATCGGCTCCGGGGTCTCCGGCGGAGAAGAGGGAGCTCGTTTCGGACCTTCACTCATGCCCGGAGGTAAGCGAAGCGCTTGGAATGAACTCAAGCCCATCTGGGAAGCCATCGCCGCAAAGGTTGACGAGACTACCGGGAAGCCCATTGAAGGGGCTGAAGCCGGCAAGCCTGTCGAAGGAGGAGTTCCCTGCGCCGCCTATATCGGCGATAACGGTGCAGGCCATTATGTCAAGATGGTGCACAACGGGATTGAGTATGGCGACATGCAGATGATCTGTGAGGCCTATACCCTGATGGATAATCTCCTCGGCATGAAGCCAGAGGAAATGAGCTCAGTATTCGGAGAGTGGAATGAAGGTGTTCTTGATTCCTTCCTGATCGAAATCACGGCCGACATTCTTGGGCAAAAGGACCCTGAAACTGGCCAGCCGTTCGTAGATATTGTCCTCGATACCGCAGGACAGAAAGGGACCGGTAAGTGGACCTCGATCAATGCTCTCGACATGGGTATTGCCGCACCATGTATCGCGGAGGCCGTTTTTGCGCGCTGCATCAGCGCCCTCAAGGAAGAGCGAGTTGCCGCCGCCAAGGTTCTCGACGCGAAGCTCGAGCCTTTTGACGGAAACACCGCAGAGTTCGTCCAAGCCATCCACGATGCCCTCTACTGCTCCAAGATCTGCTCCTATGCACAGGGTTTTCAGCTTATGAGAGAAGCGCAGAATGAGTATGACTGGAATCTGGACT
>PARF01000058.1 GCA_002709915.1 Roseibacillus sp.
GAGTGACATCTAATCCGGATGGCGTCGCCGGCTTCGAGATCAATCTTGTAGAAATCACTGGCACTTTCCTCTGCTCTCCCATTGATGGTTGTATCAACGGAAATTTGCATGGCTCGGTCCTTCATGGAATGAACACCTGACTCGATGACCTCTGGCTTGGTGCCGACGACGAATCCCCGAGGGGAGCTCAAGCCCCGGGCACATCTGACGTGGACTCCATAGCGGCCTGTCTTGGCGTTCTCAGGGATGGACACCCGGAACTGATTCGGGTTTTCTGGTGAGGTGATAGAGGGAAGAGCCTCCGTATCGATGGTGAACCCATATTCTTCGGTCGAAAAGACCAGTCCGGTGGCTCCTTCCAGCTCCTCGCCACTGATGGTCACATTTACGGATTGTCCGACTTGTCCGCCGGCCGGGAAAATGGACTCCAGCACGGGAACGGGCTTTTGAGCGAAGAGGTGTCCGCTCGTGGTCGATAGCAGCATGACGAACCAGATGGATGGCGATAAGATCCTCGGAAACATCTTCGTATTTCGATGACTGCTCTGGCTGGAGGGCACCAAAGCGGGAGCTCAATGGTTGTAGATAAACTCCCGGCTGTTCAAGAGAACCCAGACCAGGTCTTCGTAGGAATCGCGCAGGGCTTTAGGATTACTGTCGGCCGCCGCGATGTGTTCCGCTGCGAGTTTGAGATCTGAGGCCCCGGCTGGCCGGGAGTAGGCGCGCAGGTAGAGCTCCTTGATCCGTTCCTCGTCGGTGAGGGAGCTGTTTCGGAGAAGCAGGGAGACCCGGGAGAGAGGCGAGGCGAGCTTCGTGCTGGTTTCCTTGGAATTCACCAGTTGAACCGCTTGTGCGAGACTGAAAGTGGAAGTTCGCTCGCATTCGCAGGCGCTGGCCATGTTGGGACGGCCGAAGATCGCGAGGAAGTGGAATTCCCTGGCAAACTGGTCATCGGGAAGCTGGATGGCGCGGGCGCCCGCAGGCTGTCCCCGGAAGGAATCGCTCCCGTTAGTCAGTTGGTTGATCGCATCGGCGAGTACTTCGGCTTGGAGTCTTCTGGGGTAGAATCTTGCGTAGTTCTGCTGGTCATCCTGATTGTGCTCATTTGGCGTGCTGCTCAGCTGATAGGTCTCGCTGTTGCATATCAGCCGGATGAGAGATTTGAGATCGAATTTGCTCTGGACGACGTGTTGCTCGAGCGCGCTGAGAAGAGCAGGGTGCGTGGGGGGGTTGGTGATACGCATGTCGTCCTCAGGATCCACCAAGCCGCGACCGAAGAAGTGTTTCCAGTATCGGTTTGCAATCATACGGGCAAAATATGGATTTTCCGGGTCGACTACCCACTCAGCGAGGGCCTGCCGAGGGTCTTCCTCCGGAGAGAGCTCCAGAGGTCCGCGGCCGGGCAGTGCGGGCACAATATTTTTTTCGCTGCTGGGATTCTTTGCCTGCGCTGTCTTGGACCGGTGAAGGAATGCCCCTTCTCCGGGGCGTCCGGGCTTGTTCTCGAGAGTAGTGAAGAATGCGGCGAGGCCATAGTAGTCATCCTGACTCCAGGTCTCGTAGGGATGATGATGGCATTGGGCACATTGGAGTCGAATTCCGAGGAATACCTGTCCCATGTCCTGCATGCGCTCCTTGTCCCCGCCTACGTTGCGATACCATGCGACCGGGGGATTGTCTCGAATCGTCCCGGTGGCAGTCAGGATTTCGCTGACGAACTGGTCATACGGCTTATTGGCCTGAATGGATTGCCGGATCCACTCGTGAAAGGCGTAAGTGTCAGGGCGATGACGGTCATTCCGGCGCTGGTTTCGAAGGATGGATGCCCATTTTCCGGCAAAAAAGTCCGCGTGGCTGCTTCCTTCCAACAGTTTATCGATGAGCTGAGAACGCTTCGCTGGCGAGTCATTTGCGAGAAAATCCCTGGTTTCCTCGAGAGAGGGGAGACGCCCGGCAATATCGACGGTGACACGGCGAAGAAAGGTCCCGTCATCGCAGGGCTCTGAGGGCGGAAGCCCCAAAGTCTGTAATTTTGCAAAAATGTGAGTGTCGATGAGGTTGCCCGGAGCCGGAATCTTGTCCACGGGAACTCCAAGGGGAACGGTTGCCCGGAATACAGTCATTTCTTCCCTGAATCGAACCATGACCGAGGCTGTGCCGCTCTTGTTCTTGAGCGTGACAAGCCCAAGAAGATCGACTTCAGCCATGCTCTCGTCATTGGATTCATAGAGTGCTGCCCGGGTGATGTCTCTCGACGATCCATCAGTCATGTGGGCTGTGACCCTCAGCTGCTGGGAGGCTTCTGCAAGGGTGATCCGCTCCGAGGGCATGACGACGATGCGCTCCACCCCGGGTTCCTCCCTGGCTGGTTCAACCCTCGAACCCAGTTGTCCGATCCACCTGATCAGCGTTTGGTAATCGTCTCCGTTCGGCGTCAGTCTGGAACCTCCCTCATGAGGAAGCTGGCCTGATCCCTTCAACACGAGAAGGCTGTGGCTGGGTGCGGCGCGGAAGATCCTTCGTCCGAGCCCTTCTCTGAGATAGTCCCTGTCTTTCTCGGGCTCAAATCCCATCAAAGACAGACGGAAGCTGTTCTGGCCACCAACCTTCCCGTGACAGCTTCCTCCATTGCAACCATGGCGGGTAAAGAGGGGGACGATTTCGTTCACGAATCCAACCGGAGCCACGGAGTCTTGTCCCGTTACAGAGACTTCTCTTTCCAGACTTCTCTTCCCTTCCACGATAGCGCTGATCGTGGTCGTTCCATTTTTAAGGGGACGCAGGTAACCGGTTGAGTCGATTTCGACAATACCCTCCGGAATGGATTGATAGGTGGCGGTTCGCGTCAGGTCACGGTGGGTGTCGGTCAGGACTAGTTGATGCCCAACGTGGGGCCCAACAAGCGTGATGGGGCCATCTTCGCTCCACTGGGGAAGGTCATCAGCATAGCTCACACTGAATGTGAGGATGAGGCAGGAGAGCAGACGGATGCTGGAAAACATGAGGATCTATCCGCTCAGAACAACGGAAGTGGGTTGCCCTCGCAAATAATGAAGGGACGTCCCTCCCGGTCGTGGAGTTCGGCCCGATGGTCGATTCCCATGGCCTGATAAACGGTCGCATGGAGATCCGCAGGACTACAGGCGTTGCTGGTAGGTAGTGCCGCATTCTTGTCGCTGCTTCCATAAACCTGCCCACCACGAATCCCTCCGCCAGCAAATGCAACAGAGTAGACGGCAGGGTGGTGGTCTCGCCCTCCCTTGCCATTGATCTTGGGAGTGCGCCCAAATTCGGTAAGAAAGACCACGAGGGTCTCGTCAAGTTGTCCTCTCTGGTCGAGGTCGGTGAGAAGGGCCGAAGCTGCCTGATCGAAGACGGGCAGCAAGCGCTCCTTCATCTTGGGGAAGTGGTCGTGATGGGTATCGAAGGTATCAGAGTATCCACCTTGAAGATCTTCCGCAGCGCATACCACCTGCACTACAGGCACGCCAACTTCAGTGAGCCTTCGTGCGAGAAGCATGCCCTGGCCGCCCATGTGGTCTCCATACATGGCGCGGAGGCGGGGATCCTCCTGTTCGAGGTCGTAGGCTTCTTTGACGGGGGAGCTGACCAGCATATCTGCAGCCATCTGCCGGAAGTGGTCGAGTTCCTGGTATTCGGCGGCTCCGTTAGCAGCGAGTCGACGCTCCAGCTGGTCAAGCATGACGAGACGTTTCCGGAATCGATCCGATTTGACGCCAAGAGTAAGGTCGAGGGCTGGTTCGGTATGTCGAATGGTGCCTGAGTAGGGAGCTCCATCCGGGATTCGCAACATAACCGGGTCATAATCAGATCCCAACCACCCAGCGTCATCTCCTGCCATCAGCGCCCCGTTGTCATACATGGTGTGCGGCATGCGGATGGCGTTTGGTACGCCGGCGGTTCTCTCCTGGAATCTTCCGAGGAAGGAGGTGAGAGAGGGCCAGTTGGTCCGGTTGCGGGCCCGCGTCCCGCCAATCGGGTCACGGCCGGTCATGCTCTTGTAAAGGCCGCTGCCATGGGCGCCCTGGGAGTGATGCACTGACCGCACGATAGCCATCTTTTCGCTATGTTTGGCGAGGAGGGGCAGGTGCTCACAAAATTGGATCCCGGGGGTGGCGGTAGGAATTTCGCCAAACTTGCTTTTGTAGTCGGACTGCGCGTCCGGTTTTGGGTCAAACGATTCCTGCTGAGCGAGTCCTCCCCAGAGAAAAAGCACAATGCAGGATTTGGCCTTTGGAGCGGAGGCGAGGGCCTGTTCGGTCGCCGCTTCGGCTCGCATTTGCATCCAACTGGGGAGAGTCAGTCCAGCTAAGCCTGCGCTTGAACGAAGAACTTGGCGGCGCGTAAAGTGAAGATGCGGACTCACGATTCGATCCTGGTGGATTTGTTAAGGGAAATTATCCATATATAGCCCCGTGAAGCGATCATATCTTCGCAGTATATTCGGGGGACGCCTCTTTGTGTATGGTGCAAATAGAGCTTTTTTCATGTCTTTTAGCCTTTCCAAGTCGTTTTGGGTTCTCGTGGCGCTGGGATTAGTCACAACAAGTGGTCCGGTTCAGGCGGATCAAGGGGCGTTACAGGCGATTCGGGAAGCTGGGGGTATTGTGCGCTCCATGGGAGGAGGGTGGGAAATTGAGTTTCAGAGAAAAGGGAAGGCGATGAAGTCTGAGTCCCTCATCGATGTTGCGCTTCTCGGGGAGTCGGTTCTTGCGCTGAATCTTAGAGGCACTCTAACGACAAGCGTGGACCTCAAACAGGTGGGAAAGTTGCCCAAGCTCGGCCGCCTCCATCTGGAAAGAACAGAGGTGGGTGATGACGGGATGGCTCATCTCGCAGGATTAAAGAATTTGAGATACTTGAATCTCTACGGGACAAAGGTTTCAGATTCAGGGTTGGTCCATCTTGCGGCCCTTAGGAATCTGGAACGATTGTATGTATGGGAAACTGCGGTAACCACAGAGGGTTGTGCGGCTCTCTCCCGTTCGTTGCCTGAACTGAAAATTGTGAGGGGAGTCAATCTCGATGAGGTTGCCGCAGAGGCCGAGGCGCGTGAGAAAAAGAAAGAGGAGAAAAAAAAGGAAGTGGTACGAGTGGATCTGAAGTGGACGCCGGCAGGCACAGAGACGCCACCGAGATCGAAAGGCGGTGGAACGCTCAGTAGTATCAGCATTATCAACTCGAGAGAGGAGTCGGTGAAGCTCTACTGGGTGGAATACGGAGGGGGACTGAAATATTATGCGGAGATCGCCGCCGGAGACACTCTCACACGGGGGAGTTTCTCGAAAGCAACGTGGCTCATTACCGATTTGAATGAAGAGCCATTGGGGTATTTTACTGCTACCGTAGAGCCGTCACAGGTCAAGGTGCCTCAATAGGGTTTGCAGAGGAAGGGGGGAGGACAGGTGCTTGATTGATCTGCAAAGGACGCCATTTGCCCTAATATCGCAGGCTTTTGTAATTTTCAGGGAAACTTTCGGACCTTCCTTAAGTTCCTTCTTCCAGAGATAACGATGAAGAATTCCACTGTCCTTCTGCTCTCTGTGGCATTGAGTATGCCGGCTGCGGGGGAGCCGCGTCTCAGCTCGTGGTTCACCGAATTATCGGGGCGTTATGCAAGGATCTATCCCGACAATCGGGCAATGGTCACGGGGGATTCAATCACGACATGGTCGAGAGGGCAGGGGAACCAGTTACAGCCGGTATACGCAGGGGTGACTGAAATCTCATCGACTGTGACAGATGTTTATATTCGGACGTCGAATCTTGGATTTCACGTGATGGGTCCGTGGTATACGGAGAATGGGAACCTCTTCCCTAATTACCCGGCCAATCGTGCTGAGATCTACCGGTTTCCTAAAGCTCCGCTCATTCCGGCATCAAAAACGCCGACCGGGCTCGGAGTGATTGGTTACATGGTCGATGGGATTGCCCTTTTTGACTCCCGAGATGCATTCTCCTACGATACCTCGCAGGAGGTAGATGACGGCCCTCGTGCTCCAGCCGCGGTGCGGGGAGATGGGGTGTGGAATCGGGATGCTTACGTGAACGAAGGGGTGACCTTTGACAACGCCCTTGCTCATCAAGCTGGTTCGAATCATCACTACCATGCCAATGCCCCAGCGATCCGTCATTTCCTTGGTGATTCGGTTGATTACGATCCCGCGACCAATACCTACACTGAACGTCCAACGGGAAGGCATTCGCCGATTATTGGCTGGTTTCGGGATGGTCTACCCCTCTATGGGCCCTATGGGTACTCTTCCCCGATGAGGCCGGATTCTGGTATCCGCAGGATGGTTTCTGGCTACCAGCGAAGGGATGGGAGTAATGGTTCTACGGATCTCGCAGATATCAGTGGAAACCTCCCTTCCGGGATTTTGACAGGGCGAACATCTTTACCCAGATGGGTCTCTCGAAATTCTGGCCAAAATGTAACTCTTAGCGCAGCGGCTTACGGGCCTCCAGTTTCCGCCGAATATCCTATCGGACACTATCTGGAGGATTATGCCTACAAAGGCGACCTGGGTTTCAGATTGTATAATGGCGTGGAGGATTTTGATCCTGATCGGCACCATGACCTCAACGAATACAACGTTCGTTATTGTGTAACCCCGGACTTCCCCGATGGAACCTGGGCTTATTTCACTAATATCAACCCGGATGGTTCTCCCCTTTTTCCTTACAATATAGGGCGGTATTACTTTGGTTCCCCCACGGGAAGTTCTCCCACCGCAGTTCCTGCCGATGCGGTCGTCCATTTTCGGGGGGGGCCGAGGGTGGGTCCGGTTATTGATAGTGTCGAGAACGAAAGGCCTGGTACAGTCACTCTGGAATGGTCAGTTGCAGAGGGCGGTCGCTATGTTATCGAGTCAACACCCTCACTCGCGGTGGGTTCATGGGTCCCGGAGGCCTTTAATGTGAGCCCAGAGGGCGAAAGGCTTTCCTATTTTTCTGATTCCGCTGACAAGGACCCGGCCTCTGACACAAAGTTTTTCCGTAGCAGGCTCACGGATCTGGAGTCTTTTGATACGAATGGTCTCGAGGAATTTAATTTTACTCCGGCAGTTTCCTTTGTGTTCCAGTTTCCGATTTCGCCACCTCTCCCGGAAAATGTCGGGGTCCTGACAGTGGGAGGGCAACAAGCAGAGGTTATTGCCTATGACTCTTCCACGGGATTAATGGAAGTGAGTTTTGATGATTCAGACCTTCCAGGTGGAGACTACAGGGCGCGACTTAATCGCTCTGTTACTTCCCTGAATGCCTACTCGGTCCTGGGCGCGAATAATGTCCTTCTTCTCATTCTTGACGACTGGGGAATTGATGCCTCGGAGCTCTACAATGCGAGAGGCCCAGGAATTCAGTTGGCGAACATGCCCAACCTCCGGGGACTGCTGTATTCTTCAGGACAGATCACGGGGACGCCTGATGAAGGTCTTCTCTTCACTCGAGGCTATGCACAGCCAATCTGTTCTCCTACCCGCGCTACGATTCTGACCGGTCGGCAAACTTATCAGCATGGAGTGGGAAACCCAAACCCTGACAATATTCTGCCAGCGAGTGAGGTAACCTTTCCTGAGATTATTTCGAGGGTAGCTCCGCGTTATGAACTAGCCTCATTTGGCAAGTGGCATCTTGGGTCGGGAAACACCGGGCCCCGGGACAGGGGAGGGTGGCCCAACTTTTCGGGAACCCTGCAAGGTGGCGTGCAGGACTATAATTCCTGGAACAGGGTCAGAATAGAGGACGGTGTGGTTGTGGATTCAGGTACCTCAATTGCAAGTCTTGTGGCTGACGGTGTCTATGCTTCTCCTTACGCAACATCGGTCCAGATTGATGAAGCAGTCTCCTTTATCGAGACTCGAGGAGCCTCGCCATGGGTTGTCTGGATGGGATTTAACGCGCCGCACGACCCTTTCCATGATCCACCTGCTGAGCTCGCACCAGAAGGAGGGTTTTCCACCACCGGGGTCAGTAACCGGGATTTGTACGTTCGAATGCTGGAGGCGCTTGATAGTGAAATTGGCCGCCTCCTCTCTGCAGTTGACCGTGAGCGGACTAATGTCCTCGTGTTAGGAGACAATGGAACGCCGAATCAGGTAGACCAGGCCCCCGTGGGAGGGCTGGCGGGCGCAAAGGGCTCTCTGAACGAGGGAGGGATCCATGTTCCTTTCTTTGCTGCCGGCCCTGATATTCGCCAGACCGGAGTTTCCGACACGCTTGTCCAGGCGGCAGATCTGTTTACAACCATCCTGGATCTCACTGGTGTCGATACTGCCGAGGAGACCGGTAGTATCGATCTTCACTCAAACTCCCTGGTCCCCATCTTTAACAATACTGATACGGCTGAGCGCCTGATTATCGCAGAGAAGTGGGGTCTGAATGCCAGAGATGGGCGAGCTTTGATCTCGGATGACTGGCCCCAATACAAACTGGTTTCCCTGCAGGACGTGACAGACCCGGCGGACGTGGCGACCTACCAGATGTATTTGATTGGAGAGGCCGGAGTTGAGATCGCGGCGTTGACGACTCCTCCAGAGGAGGGGGATTTGCATGCAGCGGCCTATCAGGCTCTGGTCGCTATCGACCTGGCGCTGGCACCCGCAGAAGCTTCGACCGTCACCCTCCAGATTGACCTGCCTCCGACCGGGATAAGCACGAACGGGCAGTCCGCCAACTTGCCTGCTCTGGTTAATGCCATGAATGGGAATGTTGTGCGTCCGATTGCCATTACGGTTGGAGGTGAGTCGGCAACCTGGGACAACGGAAATATTACTCGTAATGGAACAACAACATCGGCAGCTCGTGTCGATGAGGAAGGAGATCCTGATCCGACTTCGGTTGTCGCAGAGTTCGATGTTGCAAACTCAGGACTGATCTCGGGTCGAAGTTATCCTGTCGAGGTTTCCTTCCGCGGAGGCGGTGGAGCAAGCCGCATTTTCACAGCGACTAGCCAATTTGTGATGCCCTGAGGTCCGCTATTGCGTCTCGCCTTCGGCCAGCTGGCCTACTCCTTCTGTGCGGAAAATTTCCACAGTGTCTGATCGCTCCGAATATAGAGAGAGTTCCGGGATATGCTTGGAGTGGCTAGGATCGTTTCTCCCAGATCGAACTCGCTCACGACCTCACCAGTGTCTCCGGTAATGTTTACAACCTGGCCGAGGCCCTCTTCGTTGAAAAAGTAGAGGTGGCCATTCTGGCATGCTACCGGAGAGCCGGAAAAGGGTCCTTTCATCCTGATACGCCACAGGCGTTTCCCTGTCTCGCGATCTGCCGCAGTGAGGACTCCGGCGCTATTCGTGAAATAGATCGTATCCTCCATGATCAGCGGACTGGCTGTTGCAGGTTTCTGGGTTTTCTGGTTCCACAGAGACACTGGCTCGCCACCGAGGGGGTTGGGTCTGACCGCCGTCATTCCCCTTGAGGGGATGATCAGGGTGTCTCCTGCAGCTGCTCCAGAGGGGATGGTTGCGGCTCCATTCGAAAAATTCCAGAGCTTGGATCCGGTGGAGGGGGAGATGCCCATGACCCCTTTCCCCGACTGCAGGGCGACAATCACCTTTCCATCCATCTGCAATGTGACGGGAGAAGTCCAGTTCGCCATTTTTGGCCGGTCAATTTTCCATCGGTTCACTCCCGTTTGAAGGTCAAATCCCGCGGCAAAAGACTCAGAGTCATTTTCGACCTGAGCGACGAGGGTGTTGTCTGCGATAATTGGAGAAGAGGACATGCCGAGGCTGTTGGACGCATTCGGGTAGTCGAGAGTCAGGCCCCGCATCCACTTCAGGTTTCCTTCGAGGTCAACAGCGACAAGGTCATTAGAGGACCAGAGAACGTAAAGATACTTTCCATCTGTGGTCGGAGTAGGAGCTGCGACGCAGGTTTTCTTGTGGCACATTGTGCGCCCTGTCGCCCAGAAGCTCCGGCGCCAGAGCTCAGATCCATCCCGATCGGAAAAGCAGAGAATGAGAAGCTTGCGCTGCTCAGGGCCACTTGCGGCGGAGACGAATACCTTGTCGCCTGCGATGATTGGGCTGCCCAATCCACGCCCGGGCAGGGGTGCCGTCCAGGCCGTAGTCGTTTTTCCCAATTTGGTTACGAGCTCGCTGTTACCCGGGACGTAGCCGTTTCCCTCTGGCCCGCGGAAGCGATGCCATTCAGCTGCAACAGCTGCATTGGCAAGAACCCATAGAATGCCGATCGAGGTGAAAGTGATAACGTTTTTCATGTTCTGTTCCTGATTTTCAGTAGAAGACTACGAGGTATTATTGGGAAGAATTAGCGTCGGGGCGATTCGTTGCAAGGATCGCAGCCCCCGTAGAATCGCAAACTCTTAACTGGAACTCCCACTGCACCGTCCAGTCCTGCTTCTGCTCGTTCTGGCAAAGTTTCAGGAGGATACTGTTCGACCCTTTTTGGAGTTTGACGGGCATCTTGTACTGATCGATCCGCTGCCCCCGGTGATATTCATCACGTCCAAAAATCAGTTCTCCATTAAGCCAGAGTTTCCAAGCGTTCTTGCATCCGAGGCGCAGTTCGACTTCCTGATTCTTTTCAGAGTCAAATTCATGGTAGGCGTATGCGGTCACTTCTTTGAGTTTCCCATAAGGCTTGTTCAGATCTACCTTGCCGTATGGATCCGAGGTAGAGAGTGGTTGCCAGGCGACCTCGGATTCCTTGCCTGTGTAGGTTGCGTCGAGTTTGAAATTTTCCTCAGGCGCAAATTTCTCAGCGAATCCTGCTCGTTCGAGGTTGTGGAATGGGCCCACGACCTTCCAATTGGTCAGAAAACCAAAATGCCTTGGGAGATCGAGTTCCAAGCCCATCTCTGTAAATGCTTTCGCGATTTCCTGGATCTGATCAACGTCCCTCGCCGCATCGAGAGCAATCTGATACGTCTTCGCGGCAGCTTCATCGCTATCCGCTAGTTGCTTTTTGGCCTTACCGAGAATCTGGGCTACCGCGTCTCTTCGGAGTTCGTTGCTTGGGTCATCAATAAACGACGGGATCATCCCCTCAGTTGCATCGCGATCAATAGCGAGCATGAGTTCAAAGGTGAGGCGCCGGGCTTCCGGCGATTGCTCCCGGTCGCTGAGAAAGTCACGGAGGGCATTGAGTGGCAGGGGGTGTCCCGCGGCCGTTGCTCGTTCTGCGATGACTTCAATAGCAGACCGGAGCCAGTTCCGGGCAATGGCATTGCTGGACTCCACCGCTCTCAAGAGCGGGAGAAGAGATGTCGGTTTTTCCTGAGAGAGTTTCTGGAACGCCGCTGCAGCCTCTCTGTTGCCCATGCCCTCCGTTCCGACTGCTTGGATAATGGCAATCTGTTCTGAAAGATCAGGAGAAGGTTCGGCTTGACCAGCGGGTGTCAGGGCGAAGGCGCAAAAAGTAATGAGCAGGCAGTATCGCATTTCGGTTATGCTAACGGGAATCGAGATGGCCACAAGCATGAGCTGCATACTCGCTTCAGTCTTCGTGGGGAGTCCACCAAAAGGTTAATGCGAAGACGCGACGAAGTGACTCGATTGACAATCAGTCGTGCTGTGTCACATTCAAAAATCGAAAATTCTTCTTATTCCAGACCTCCACAGGTCGCGATCTGGACTTGCGCTGACGGCCGATCCAGAGGAATACTAGGGCTCCATTCGGGATGCGCTATGACGGATGGATCAGTTCCTTAGTGTGAGTTGTGAGTAGATTTCCACAAGTAGCATTCGCCTTGGTTCTAGCTGGAGCGCTGGGGGGTTTGCTGGTGCCGACTACTCGAGCGGAAGTCGACGGGGATCGGCTGTTTTCCCTGAAGGTCTATCCTGTGCTCAAGGCGAAGTGTTTTGCCTGTCATGGGGAGGACCCCGGGAATATCGAGGGGGATCTAAATCTGCTCAGTCGTGAGGGCATGCTGGAGGGAGGGGAAAGCTCCGTGAGCGTTCTGATTGAGGGTCATCCGCAGAAGAGTGATCTTTACCGGGCAATCACCTGGGAGGAAGTGGGCCTCGAGATGCCCCCAAAGGAAAACGACCGACTGAGTCCTGANCAAATCGCGGATTTTCGCAGTTGGATCATGGCCGGNGCACCNTGGCCGNACGAGGCAAGGCGGCGGCAATACNCCGATGCGGAACGCGCTATTGCAGTNACNNCTGAGGGAGAGATTCTCAAGACGAGTGGAGGCCAGAGCGAGGAGTGGACGTATCGCCGTTATCTCCCGGAAGATCTCTGGAGTCTTCGCCCGGTAGTCCGGACCAATGTCCCNGGTGGGCAGCATCCCGTGGATTTCTTCATTGATGCCCGCAGGAATAATGCTGGATTTGGTGCAGCCCCGGAGGCCGATCCGCAGGTGCTAATTCGAAGGGCAACCTATGACCTTCTTGGACTGCCACCTGAACCTGCCGAGGTGGTAAAATTTCTCGACGACTGGAAACTCGATGCCGGGAAGGCATGGGCCGCTCTTATTGACCGCCTGCTTGAAAGCCCTCATTATGGAGAACGTTGGGCGCAGCACTGGCTTGATGTGGCTCGTTATGCTGACACAGGAGGGNATTCGAATGATTACGAGCGCTCAAACGCGTGGCGCTATCGCGATTACGTGATCCGTTCGTTTAATCGGGACAAGCCCTACAATCAGTTCGTTACTGAGCAACTCGCGGGGGATCAGCTTGCGGATCAATCAGTCGAGAAAAGGACCGGAAAAGNAGGCGAGGCACTCCACGAGGTGAGGCTCAGTGGAAAATACACCGAGGAGGAAAGCGAATGGCTTGTGGCAACGGGCTTTCTGAGGATGGGGCCATGGGACAGTGCCATGGTGAAGGCGCCGGAAGCACGTCAGATCTATCTGGATGATGTGGTAAATTCGGTCGGGAAGACCTTTCTTGCGACAAACCTGAGGTGTGCCAAGTGTCACGATCATAAGTTTGATCCGATTCCAACTCGCGACTACTATAGAATTTATGCAGCCTTTGCTGGTACCCAGATGGCAGAGCGGAAGGTGCCGTTTATGGATGCGGAGAATCTGAAAGGATTCAAGGAGGGACAGAAACAGGTTCGCCGGCTCCTCTCCTTTGCTGCGGAAAGGAAAAATGTTCTGCTCAGCAAGCAGGAAGATGCGGCGAGGAGGTGGTTCGCGGAAAGAGNACTGCCCTACCTCGCACCTCAGAAGCGCAGGAGTGTGCCTGACGAGAAGAAGCCTCCCCGTCATGTAGGTCTGGACCATGTCGACCAGGGTAGACTGAAGGTTCGAGAGCAGGATGAGAGGATCTGGACCCGTAGGATGGAGCGGTATGAACCGTTGATTCAGGGAGTGTATGATGGGCCAGATCCACCAGAGAAAATGAATCGTGCTCTCAAAATGCGTATCGCGGATAGGGTGGACAGGGGATGGTTGCCNGAGAGTGTGATTTACTCAGGGGGTTCTCTGGAGGCGCCGGGAGAGACGGTAAGCCCCGGAGTCCTGAGCGGTTGTGGGGTGCCCGTTGACGGNAAAGGTGCAGACGACCCTTACAGGATTGACGATTATCTTGGGGGCAGGCGACTTGCGCTTGCGCGTTGGATTGTTGATCCAAGAAATCCGCTTACGTCGCGAGTGATTGTCAACCGGATCTGGCAGCATCATTTCGGAAAAGGTATTGCAGGGAATCCGAATAATTTTGGAGCCAAGGGGGAAAAGCCAACTCATCCTCAGCTTCTTGATTGGCTGGCCGCAGACTTTGTGGAAAACGGCTGGACCTTTAAGCGCCTGCATCGGCTTATAATGAACTCAAGAGCATACCGGCAATCAGGCAGGCATCCGGATATCACGGTTCTTCGAGAGAAGGATCCTGACAATCATCTACTTGCGCGTTTTTCCCCGCGTCGACTCACTGCAGAAGAGCTCCGTGATACCCTTCTTTTTGCCAGTGGGGAGCTGAGGAATGGACTTGGGGGAGTCCCGGTTTTGCCGGAGATCAATCAGGAAGTCGCGTTGGCGCCACGNATGATTCAGTTCTCGATTGCTCCGGCATGGCAGCCATCCCGGAGGCCTTCCGAAAGAAATAGGCGAACCATATATACCTATCGCGTCAGAGGNCTGCCCGACCCATTCCTCGATCTCTTTAACAGGCCCAGTCCNAACGAATCGTGTGAGGAAAGGCACTCATCGGCGGTGACTCCTCAAGCTTTCGCGCTNTTGAACAGTGACGTCATGACCGATCGCTCAATTGCGTTGGCCCTGAGGCTTAAGAACGAGGAAGTTGGTCTCGCGGGGCAGATTGAGCTGGCCTTTCAGTTGATTCTGGGGCGTTCACCAGATTCTACGGAACAGAAGAGACTGCAGCGTTACGTGAATGATATGAAATTTTATCATCGTGAGCAGGCAGCCCCCAAAGGGAGTTATCCCACCAAAATCACCCGATCCCTCGTCGAAGAGTTCTCGGGAAAAACTTTCAGTTACGAGGAGATTCTTCCGGTATANGAAGATTACACNCCCGACAGNAAGCCCGGGGATGTTTCTCCNGTCGTAAGAGCGCTGGCAGATNTGNCTCTTCTTCTGTTCAATAGNAACGAATTTCTATACGTTTACTGAGCTGACATGCATNACCCNATCTGTGCCAGACCAACTTCCACGCCGGCAACTCGTCGAGAGTTCCTCTATGGTCTCGGGGCTTCGCTTGGCGCAGTCGCGATGAGTGATCTCCTGGCGAGGGAGAGCGCGGTGAATGGTCCGTTGGCTCCAAGGCCCGCCATGCATGAGCCAAGAGCCAAGGCCTGTATCATGCTCTTCATGGAGGGCGGCCCGGGTCATATGGACACTTTTGATCCCAAGCCAAAACTCAATGAGCTTCACAAGAAAGAGTCCAAGCTCACAGGCGGACTTGCCAGCGGATATAAGTTTTTTGTGGGTAGTCCGTTTCAATTTCGTCAGGTAGGCCAGTCAGGGATCGAGATGAGCGACCAATGGAGGCACCTTGCAGATCCCTATGTTGCTGATGAACTTTGTAACTACCGGGGGTGCCAGGCAGAGTCATTGAATCATCCCGAGGCGCTATTCCACATGAACACGGGCAGCCGTCTGGGTGCAGATCCTGCCCTCGGAGCATGGGTGACGCATGGTCTGGGAACGATGAATGAAAATCTTCCTGGATATGTTGTAATGACCGAGTTGGCGATGCCTCAGGGCGGCCCCGGAAACTGGAGCAACGGTTTTCTGCCTGCTCATTACCAAGGTACGCGGTTGCGCCCTGAAGGCACTCCGATCCTCGACCTTAACTCACCCTCCTTCAAGAATCGGGAGCACTTGCGTCGAAGCCTCGACGAGTTNGCGATNCTTAATCAAAAGCATTCTGCCAATCATCCGGACCACGAGGATCTGGTGGCACGAATGGATAGTTACGAATTGGCATTCAGGATGCAGATGACTGTTCCCGACGCCATGGACCTNAATGGTGAGTCTGATTCGGTGAGGGANATGTACGGGCTAAATAACAAAGAGACTTCTTCCTTCGGCAGGCAATGCCTGATGGCCAGGCGACTGGTGGAGCAGGGGGTGCGTTTCGTTCAGATCTTCAGCGGAGGGTGGGACAGTCATGATTATCTCGAACGAGGTCATAGTGCGCGCATCCGAAGCGTTGATAAGCCAATGGCAGCCCTCATACGGGATCTCAAATCCCGAGGGATGCTGGATGAGACTCTNGTTGTATGGACGGGAGAGTTTGGCCGCACCCCGGATAATAATAAGCGAGGTGGAGTCTATTCGCTGGGAAGGGGACATAACATTGATGCGATGTCCATGTTGATGGCAGGGGGAGGGGTCAAGAAGGGAGCCGTGATTGGAGGAACCGATGAGCTTGGAGCTCAGGCTGTTGATTGTGTTCACCCAATTCGTGACATTCATGTGACCTTGTTGCACCTGCTGGGCCTGAATGACAATAAGCTCACGTATTTCCACGCAGGTCGCTACAAGCAGTTAAGCCAGTTCGGTGGTAAGATTATCAGCGAGATTCTGGGGTAGGACGCTGTCCGCAAATAGAGTCCAGTGATACTCTCTACCGTGGAGTGTGGTCGTTTCCAGGAAGAAAACCTGTGTGGATGGGGATTGAGCGGGAGTNGAAAGAAAACACCTCAGTTGCGTGCGGACAGTGCTTCCGCTAAGAACCTTGCGTAAATGAGGAAGAGGCTACTACTTACAATTCAGGGGCTTTTCTTGGCAGTATCTCTGATTGCCGGAGCAGAGAGCGAGAAAGAGGTTTTTCGAAACGATGTGTTCGTGCGTAACACCGACGGATACCATACCTACAGAATCCCCACGATGGTAGTGACAGAAAGCGGGGCAGTCCTCGTCTTTGTGGAGGGCCGTAAGACTCATCGCCGCGATCATGGAGATGTCGACCTGCTGATGAAGCGGAGCGAAGATGGTGGGCGGACTTGGTCGCCACAAAGGCTCATTCACGAAGAGGGTGGAGATGCTCTTGTCCGGGTAGGAAATCCATGCCCGATTGTGGAAAACGATGGCAAGACCATACACCTGCTTTTTACCCGGAATGGTCCAGATTGCCTGTTTTACACCAAAAGCACTGATGAGGGAAAAAGCTGGTCGCCGTTCGTCAGGACTTCTGATGATCCCTCTGCTCCAGAGTATGAAAAATCCAACTTTTTATCGAATTTCGGAGGCTCTCCAGTTGGTGTTNGAGCAGGACCTGTGCATGGAATTCATACCAGTAAGGGTCGTTTGATTGCTCCTTCCTATATTGGGCGGAAGATCGATGGAGAGGGAAGAGGTCAATCATGCATTATTTATTCCGACGACAAGGGGAAAAGCTGGCGGGCTGGTGGAGTAGTTCCTTGGGTTCCAGAGTTTCGTCATGGAGAATGCACGGTTGTGGAGCGGAGTGATGGATCCCTCCTCATGAATATGCGAACGGCGGCCCCGGGCTTGTATTCCTACGGGTATCGGTTGACGTCAGTGAGCCACGATGAAGGCATGACATGGTCGAGGCCGGTCGTGGACAAAAATCTGCCCTGCCCGGCTTGTCAGGCCAGCATGCTNAGGTTCAGCCAGAACGAAATCCTNTTTCTCAATCCAGCNGTAAATCACCGGGGCGGATTCTCAATTTGGAGTCGTAAGATGCTGACCCTGCGGGTNAGCGNAGATGGAGGTAAAAGCTGGATCGCNAGCCGTGTNGTNAACAAAGGCTTGTCNGGTTATTCAGANATGGCTGTAGGAAGCAATGGACATATCTTCTGCCTCTTTGAAAACGGGGAGAGAGATTATTGTGAAAAAATCACCTTTATCGACTTAAAGCGCTCATGGCTCCAGAGCAGGTAGGTGCTACCTTTCATCCAGACGGAGGATGATGTCATCAGACGTCCCGGAGATTGTATCAGGCCCGCAGGATGGGAAGTCCATGAGGGATTCTGAGAATTTTGAGATCGGATTCCGCTTCCCGATTGCTGACCGTACAGGAGAGCAATTACCCGGTTGAACCATTCCAGAGCCTGCGGAGAGGTTGTAGTAATGGGAAGGTTGACCCTGCCAAGATCCTTGTGTGGAGAAGGACCATGCGATTGTCCATGCAGGAAGGTGAGGGCGACGGTGGCTGTTTCTCTTTGTCGACCTGATCAAGCAACGGTGTGAGGCACGAAAAACTAAAGCTGCGGTAGCCTTCGGTNTCCAGATTATGACCGACGCCGAGTAACAAAAGGAGATTCAACAAGATTGCCCCGGGTCTGGGTTTTCGAAACCCTAGGATCATGGGAAATGCTAACGCAGGGATANAGTGCTCTCAAGGCTCGTTGCGAACAATTGAATGCTGAGAGAGGAATTGTTCGCTATCGGGAAACGGCCCAGATTTACTGGATGTATGAACCGCCATTTTCCTGAGATCCGATTCGCAGCCAATCTCTGGACTCTTTCCGGCNACCCTTCTTCACGTGCAGAGTGGACCTTGGAGGAAAAAGTCGCCGCNATAAAGGACGCTGGCTTTGACGGCGTGAATGACAGGGGCAGTGATCAATTGCGAGTTCTTCTGGAGAGGTATGAATTGGGGTTTTCGGGCCTTTTTGATGCTAATGACCCAGCCGAGTATGGAGCGCTGATCGAAGCTCAGCTGAGATGTGGAGCNTCCACNATCAATGTTCAATTATGCGACCACGANACCCCTGAGGCTGAAGCAATCGACAAAACATGTCTTCTCATGGAGGAGGATGAGAGGCAGGGCGCGAATGTTCATCTCGAGGTTCACAGAGATACTTGTACGGAAACGCCGGAGAAGGCCTATGCGATTGCGGACGGCTATAGCAAGGCGACTGGAAAAATACTTCGCATGAATATTGATCACTCTCACCCTGCAATCATTAAACACCTTCAGCCTNCTGATTTNGAGTCGCGATTGCTGGATCGGCCCGAGTTACTACAGCATGGAAACCTGCTTCACTGCCGCCCCTTTAACGGGCACCATTGTCAAATCCCCGTAACAGACGGAAAGGGAGAAATAACTCAGGAGTTTAATGATTATCTGCCGTTTGTAGAGAGTGCGTTTTCTTGCTGGCTTGAAGGCCCACGCCCCAAAAATATTTTATGGATTGTCCCAGAGCTTGGCCCGGTTTCCAGTGGTTACGGGATCTCTACGTGGCCTTCGGTCTGGGACGACTGCATCGTGGCCATGGGTGAGATGAAAAAGGTATGGAACAGACTGAGCAGTCAAGCCCTGTGATGAGGGCGTAGCACGGAGGAGTAGAGCGGTACTTGCAATGCCATCTCTGGAAAGCGAGGATTCTGAAGTGCGGGACCGAGGAGACAAAGAGGTGGGAGTTGTGCGTGCTGGGCAGCCACGGGTAGAGGATATCGATCGGGTGGCGCTGGAGGAACCATTACAGCTTGTTGTTAACGGTCATGCTGTTGCGGTACTGATGCGGACCCCCGGGGACGACGAAGAACTTGCTGTGGGTTTTTTATGGACAGAGGGAATTATCAGCAGGGGAGATCAGGTTTTAAAAGTAGACCTCGCGACAAAGGAAAATCACGCCCTCGTGTTTCTTGATGATGAAGTAGAGGTGGATCTGAACAGGCTCACCAGGCATCTGTTCAGCGCTTCTTCGTGTGGGCTATGTGGTAAAGCCAGTATCGATGCTATCACCTCTCTGCATGAACCCGTGCCGGATGGGCCCTCTTTTCCTGAGTCAGGCCTGCTTGAGGCTCCATCGTTCTTGCGGTCTGCCCAGGCAACTTTCGAGAAAACGGGAGGGTTGCATGCCTCGGGAATCTTCAGCAGAGAAGGGAGTCTTTTGGCCCTGCGAGAGGACGTGGGGCGTCATAACGCCTTGGATAAGCTGCTTGGATGGGCGCTTCTCAACGGGCAGGACCTCTCAAAGAACTTCGTTCTGATGTCAGGCCGTCTCTCCTTTGAGCTTATGCAGAAGGCTCTGGCCGGTCGTCTGCCTCTGGTTGCTGGTATTTCTGCACCTTCTTCGCTGGCGGTAGAGTTTTCGAGAGAGTCTAACCAGACTCTCGTGGGTTTCCTGAGGGCTCCCCGCTACAACGTGTATGCTGGTGCCGAAAGGTTGGTTTCTGGTTGCTAACATTTAGCAAGATCCAGTCGGGATGAATTGCGGTCTGCCGTAAAGCGGTTGCAAAATAAGCCATGCTGGCCGATGACTGCTCCACGATGAAGTTACTTCTGGCTTTTGTATTCACAGCCTTCCTGACCCAGATCGGATCAGCTCATCCGGGAGGGCACTACGCCAAAGACCCTTTTCGGCAAATTGACGAGGTCCTTCCGGATCCTAATGAGATTCGCGCCGCGAATGGGGCTCCTGGGCCCGAATATTGGCAGCAAAGAGCCGATTACAATATCAAGGTAGTCCTCGATGATGAGAGGCAGCGGATTAGTGGATCAGAGGTTATCACTTACACCAATAATTCGCCTAACGCTCTCACATACCTCTGGGTCCAGCTTGATCAGAACCGGTTTGAGCAGCAGGCCCTCGGGCACCAAGCGATGGAGGCTCCTGACTTCGAGGATATCGGCTTTAGGACACTTCGAAGCGAGCTGTCGCGTGAGACCTTCGAAGGAGGCTACCAGATTCAGTCGGTTCATGATGAGAACCAGCAACCTCTCAGCTACTCCATTATTGACACCATGATGAGGGTGGAGGTCTCTTTAAAGCCGGGTGACACCACGGTCTTCGGCATCGACTGGGAGCACAATATCGTGAACGCCAAAGCTATCAGAGCAAGAGGGGGCTACGAATACTTCGAAAATGATGATAACTATATTTACACGATCGCGCAGTGGTATCCCCGGATAGCGGCGTTTACCGATATCAACGGCTGGCAGAATAAACAGTTTCTCGGACGTGGAGAGTTTGCCCTCGAGTTTGGAGATTACGAGGTGTCACTAACCGTCCCGGCTGATCATATCGTTGCGGCCACGGGAACGCTCACTAATGCGGGGGAAGTGCTTAGCGCGGTTCAGCAGGAGCGCCTGAAGCGGGCGGAGGGTAATGATGAGCCTACCTATGTTGTGACGCCAGCGGAGGCGAAGGAGAATGAGAAGAATAAGGCCGAGGGAACTAAAACATGGGTGTTCCACGCACAAAATGTCCGAGATTTTGCGTGGGCTTCCTCAAGAAAGTTTGTCTGGGATGCGGCTCACGTTCAGGTAGGTGACCGAGAGGACCGGGTGTGGGCGATGTCCTTTTTTCCGAATGAAGGCGATCCGCTTTGGAGCAAATATTCCACACATTCTGTGATCCACGCCTTGCAGGTATTTTCCAAGCACACGTTCGATTATCCCTATCCGGTGGCGATTTCGGTTCATGGCCCGGTGTTTGGCATGGAGTATCCCATGATCTGTTTTAACGGACCCCGGCCCGAGGAAGATGGAACATACTCACGCCGCACCAAATACGCGTTGATCTCGGTTGTGATCCATGAAGTGGGGCACAACTGGTTCCCGATGATCGTCAACTCTGATGAGCGGCAGTGGACGTGGATGGACGAGGGGTTAACAACTTTCTGTCAGTTTCTCGCAGAACGAGAGTGGGAAGAAAAATATCCCTCCCGCAGAGGAATGCCCCCCAGCATTGCAAGCTACATGGAGCGGGATGATGAAATGCCGATCATGACGAACTCGGAATCCCTTCGTTACTTTGGCAGTAACGCCTACGCCAAGCCGGCAGTGGCCCTCAATATTTTGCGGGAGTCAGTGCTGGGGAGAGAAAATTTTGACTACGCGTTCAAGGAGTATGCAAACAGGTGGAAGTTCAAGCGTCCGACTCCAGCCGACTTCTTTCGAACCATGGAAGACGCCTCGGGTGTCGATCTTGATTGGTTCTGGACCGGGTGGTTCTACACCACTGAACATGTTGATGTAGGTATCAGTGGGGTAAAGCTTTACCAGATGGACACCAAGGACCCAGACGTGGAAAAGCCTCAGGCAAGGGCGGAAGAGGAGGAAGAAGATGCCAAGTTGCTTACGAATCAGCGCAACCGAGGATTAAAAAGGTATACAGACCGGTATCCTGATCTTTTGGACTTCTACAATGCGAACAGTGAATACGATGTCACGAAGACAGATCGGGACGAATTTCAGGATTTCCTCAAGAAGCTGGAGGATCACGAGAGGGAGATTCTGGAGAGCAACCGCTACTTTTATCAGATCGACCTGACTAATGAAGGTGGGCTTGTCATGCCGGTTGTGCTGAAAGTGTCCTATGACGATGGAGAAGTAAAAGTGATGCGACTGCCTGCGGAGTTGTGGAAGAGGGATTCCAGAGAGACATCCAAGCTCCTCGTTTCTAAGAAGAAGGTGGTCAGTATCGAGTTGGATCCCTATCTGGAAATGGCAGATGCGGATCGGTCCAACAATGACTGGCCGGCACGGCCTGAAGAACTCCGATTTANCTTGGANAAGGATGAAAAGAAAAACCTNATGCANCGACTTAANAAGGAGANAGAGGANNGTGAAAAAGCAAAGGAAATNNTNAGCNTGCNNGNNCTCTNNCNTCNATGTCGGGNNGAGAGCTTGNNNCTTGAAAANNCCAANCNTTGCATCATGCTCCGGGGGTGATTGCTGAGACANGNGCGTTCGANGTGGTTACCCGGGGNAAGGGNACCTATGAAATTAGCCNNGAAGTGGCNGAGATNGTGCGCCGTTCAGGCATTGCGGAAGGGAGTGTAACGGTCTTTGTCANGCATACCAGTGCAAGCCTTGTAATCATGGAGAATGCGGATCCCAGTGCGAGGAGGGATCTCGAGGAGTTCTTTGAGCGTATGGTGCCGGAGAATTCAGATTACTTTATTCACACCATGGAAGGTCCCGATGATATGCCTTCACACATCAGGATGGCGCTGACGAGAACCAGTGAAGTGATTCCGGTAACCCGAGGACGGATGGCGCTAGGCACATGGCAGGGTATCTTCCTCTTCGAGCACAGAAGGGCGAGTCACACGAGAGAAATGGTGGTCAGTGTCGTTGGATCCTAGATGAAGGATCCAAGATGAGAGTGACTTTAGTTTTGGTGAAGGGTTCAATGAGTCTGGAGTTTGAACTTTGCGAGTTGCGTGGCTTGTGAGCAACGCACTAGGCTCCGGCGTGGACGAAAAGGTGGCACAATTGATCGATCTTGCCCTTCGTGAGGATATCGGGTCAGGGGATGTGACTTCACGATATTTTGTTTCAGAGCAGCGCATGGGGCGGGCCTTTCTTGTGGCGAGGTCAGAGGGGGTAGTGTCAGGTGTGGAAATCGGGGAAGAAGTTTTCCGGAGAGTTGATTCCGATTGTGAGGTTAAAGTAATGCTGCAGAATGGAGCGAGTGTCTTTCCCGGAAGCCGTATTCTTGAAGTCTCAGGGCGAGCCCGGTCGTTGCTGACTGCGGAGCGGACCGCCATCAATTTCGTGCAACGTCTTTCCGGGGTGGCAACGAGAACATCGATGTTCGTCAAGGCCGTAGAGGGAACCGGGGTAACTATCATGGACACCCGCAAGACAACTCCGGGATGGAGGCTTCTTGAAAAACAAGCGGTAGTTTCAGGCGGAGGACAGAACCATCGAATGGGATTGTATGACCGCGCGATGGTGAAGGATAATCACCTCTTGGTGAAAGGAGCTGCAGCAGACTTGCCTAATTCCATTCAGTTCATGAAGAAAGATCATCCCGAAGTAGCTGTTCAACTCGAGGCCGACACCCTCCAGCAGGTAGAGGCCTTTATTGGTATGAATGAGGTCGACTATCTGCTCCTCGACAATATGGATAATGATACTTTGAGAAAGGCTGTGGCTATTCGAGGTGATCGGGAGCGGCCTGTTCTGGAAGCAAGTGGAGGTGTGAACCTTGAAACGGTGAGAGGAATTGCGGAAACCGGTGTCGATTGTATTTCAGTTGGAGAGCTCACGCACTCTGCTTCAGCGCTGGATCTTGCGCTGGATTTTGTTCCTTTCCAGAAGACATTTTGAGAAGCCGTTAATCGAGGTTATGGCCTTCTCTGGAAAATTTGCAGGACTTGGTAGCCGCGTGGAGTGGCACGAAAACCTTGGCTCAACCAATGACCGGGCTCTGGAGATTGTCCTTAAGCATGGTAGAGACTCCGAGGGTTGGATCATCGGAGCAGAATCTCAAACAGCAGGACGGGGGCGGAAGGGGGCTCAGTGGGAGTGTGAGCCAGGCAAAGGGCTGGCTTTTTCTCTGGTCCTTTGCCCTCGCTGGGAGCGTCGATACTGGGGCTGGCTCAGTCTAGGAGCGGCTCTTGCGGTGTGTAGTGGAGGTCCGGAGGCACTGGGTCTGGCGCCGTCGATTAAATGGCCAAATGATGTCCTTCTTGAGGGTCGAAAGGTCTGCGGAATCCTGATTGAGACCCGTGGGTCCTGTGCTGTGGTTGGGATTGGGCTCAATGTGAATGAGAGTGCGCTTTCCCCGGAGCTCGAGGCCGTTTCGCTTTGCCAGCTTCTTGGACGAGAGGTGGACCGGGAGCAGCTGGTGGGGAGGATAAGGGAGAAGCTGGTTGAATTGCTGGAATTGGATCCCCAGGTGATTGCAGAAAGGGTATGGGAGCGATTGGCGTGGAAAGACAAAGTTGTGGTGACGGCTTCGGGTAGACGGGGTCGAATTCGGGGGTTTGGCGAGAATGGAGAACTGAAGGTTGAAACACCCGGAGAACTGCTCACTTTATGTGATCCGGAGGGTGTTCGGCTTGCAGAGAGGCAGGATTAGACCAACGATTCNGACTGGGTTGAGGACGATTTGCCCGGTAGGACAAACTTTTGAGAGTCTGAATGTCTTGAAATCAGGATGCTCGTGGGTTTCCCTCCGCCGGCAATGGCAGAGCTCAGCAAGGCATATGAACCTCGCGAGGTAGAGGAGAAATGGCACCGGAAGTGGCTGGAGTCGGATGGTTTTCGCGCGGACGCAACCTCGAACAAGCCCGCTTATTCGATAGTCATNCCGCCTCCGAACGTCACTGGAATTCTGCACATGGGGCATGTCTTGAATAACACCTTGCAGGATATCCTTTGTCGCAGGGCCCGACAGGAGGGGAAGGAAGTGCTCTGGCTGCCGGGTACAGACCATGCGGGGATTGCCACGCAGACAAAGGTTGAGCAAAAGCTCAGGGCCGAGGGTAAGACCAAGCATGATGTTGGGCGTGAGAAGTTTCTTGAAATGGTATGGGAGTGGAAGGAGCACCACGGAGGGATCATTATCGAGCAGCTTAAGCGCCTTGGATGCTCCTGTGACTGGAGTCGCGAGCGCTTTACGATGGATGAAGATTACTCCCGTGAGGTTCAGCAGGTTTTTGTTCACTTGTTTCAAAAGGGCCTCATCTACCGTGGCAAGAGGATGGTCAATTGGTGTCCTGTTTCGCTTACGGCCCTGTCAGATGAAGAGGTAGAAATGAGGCCGCAGAATTCGAAGCTCTACTATATGAAGTATGAGTTGGTTGATGATCCCGGAAGCTACCTTCAGATTGCCACTACCCGTCCCGAAACACTNATGGGAGACACCGGTGTTGCGGTTAATCCAAAAGATCCTCGATATGGTCACCTAGTCGGCCAGAGAGTGCGTAGGCCCTTTCCCGCAGCGGAAATTCCAATAGTAGCCGATGAGCACATTGACATAGAGTTCGGGACGGGAGTCCTCAAGGTGACTCCGGCTCACGATAAGGCGGACTTCGAGATAGGACTTCGTCACGATCTTGAGATTGTCGATGTGCTCAATCCGGACGGTAGTGTCAATTGTCCCGCGTGCCCTGATTTTCACGGGCTGGACCGTTTTGAGGTAAGGGACCTCGCGGCGTCCAAGCTGGAGGAGCTGGGCCTTCTCGAAAAGGTGGAGGATTATGAAAATAACGTCGGGTTTTCCCAGCGTGCAGGGGTGCCAATAGAACCCCGGATTTCGATGCAGTGGTTTCTGAAATATCCAGAGGTTGAGCGAGCGACGAGGGTGGTTGCAGAGGGAGAAATCGTGTTTCGTCCCGATCGCTGGAAAAAAACCTACCTTCACTGGCTGGAGAACATTCAGGACTGGTGTATCAGTCGCCAGCTGTGGTGGGGTCATCGTGTGCCTGTGTGGTATCGGCGAGACAAGGTCGACTCGCTACAGGAGGCAGAAAGCCTGGATCTGTCCAACCTCGAAAATGGTGATATCCATGTAGGAGTAGATCCTCCAAATGAGAGTGATTCGGAATGGGTCCAGGACCCCGACGTGATGGATACGTGGTTCAGCTCGTGGCTGTGGCCATATGCAACAATGGATGAACCCACGCAATCTAANTTCTACCCGACAGTCGATCTTTGTACGGGTCCTGACATTATCTTTTTCTGGGTTGCCCGTATGATTATGGCGGGATTGGAATTCAAAGGTGAAATCCCATTCAGCAATGTATACTTTAATAGTATCGTCCGGGATATCGACGGGAAAAAGATGTCGAAAACCCTTGGGAACTCCCCGGATCCTCTTGACTTAATGTCGGATTATGGAGCTGATGCTTTACGCTACGGACTGATGCGGATTGCTCCAACGGGGTTGGACGTGAAGTATGATGAAAAGCAGATCGAGGAGGGCCGAAATTTCGCTAACAAGCTTTGGAACGCCTGCCGCTACAGAGAGATGCAGGGTCCGGTAACAGGCGTTTCTGCGAAGCCGAATATCTATGCGGTTGCTATTCTCGCAAAGTTAAAAGCGCTTGAGGAAAGTGTGCGGCACGCGCTGGAGAGCTATGCTTTTAATGATGCCGCTCAGCAGTTGTATCAATTCTTCTGGTCTGAGTTCTGCGACTGGTATCTTGAATCGGTTAAAGGGGACTTTGCCGAAGAGGCTGATCAGGAACGCAAGGCTTCAACTCTTGAAGTGATAGACATTATTCTGGAACGGTATCTCCAGCTGATTCATCCTTACATGCCTCATCTTACCGAGGAGCTATGGGAGCAGCTTGGGTTCGCAGAAGGATCCCTTCTGATGGAAAAAGAGCTTCCAAAATTCTCTCCGGTGGAAAAGTTCGGATTGTCTGACGAAGATTGTCAGGCGGCTGAGGAAAAAGTGGGAGAGGTATATGACTCAGTTTCGCGAATCAGAAACCTGAAGGCNGAATACAATCTCGCAGCGAACAGGAACGTTGGACTTATCGTCAAAACGGGTCAGGGCTGGGCGGAAGGAGAGGGAGCAACTCTGGCTATCCTTTGCGGCGCGCGGAAGGTGGAATTTCTCGAGAATTATGAGGCGCCTAAGGGAACGCCAGTCGCGGTGACAGCAATCGGCGAAGTGTATCTTCCCTTGGAGGGNTTGATCGACCTGGACGCTGAGAAGAAAAGGATTGGAGCGGAAATCGCCAAGGTCCAAAAAGAGCTCCTGCGAAGCGAGGGGATGCTGGGAAATCCAAAGTTCGTGGAGAATGCAAAGCCGGAGATTGTGAAAAAGGAGCAAGGTCGCCTGGAGGAGTGGCGAGAGAAAATGATCCAGTTAGAGGAGCTTCTCGCAGCACTATCCTGACCAAAGGCTCTCCTCGCCACACACTCTTCAATACAACAATCAGGATGAGAGATATTGCGGAACTTCCAGGCCTCGATAAAGATGGTGTCGCACTTCTTCACGGCGCAGGGCTGGACACTGTGGAAAAATTTATCGCTAGCGATGCAGTTGAAATCTTCGAGCATCTGGACAAAGTCGGGGAAGATTTTGCAGAAGAGATCAGGATCCCGTCAGAGAGTCTCATTGAAGCCTGGCAGATGACAGGCCGAGAGTTACTGGAAAAAGAGGTGAGGGCCTCGGGTAGAGAGGCGTGCGAGGTTTCAGCGGCGGAAGTGCAGAGGGCTGGGATCGAGATGATTTCCCTGCCTCTGGCCAGGATCGTTGATTTGGGTTCATTGGCAGAGCCCAAAGCCGAATACAAACGAACGAAGGATTGGGGTCGCAAAACTGAAGATGAGGGAGGAGGAGACCGCGGATACACAGTGACAAAGAAACCTGTTGAGGTCTTTCACGGTCCGAGTGGTGCTCAAAAAACANAATCAAAGCGTGGGCACCGCAGCCGGGGTGTGCCTCACCCCAATGCAGGGTTTGTTCGCTNGGCGGCAGTTTTCACGGTGGCTATGACTTTGCTAGGGATCTTGTCGTTGGTCGGTGTGATCGTTGTTGGAATTGCGGCGTTTGGATTCGGCTTCCGTCCCTCACCCAGCCTTGCCTTTGCGTTACTTCTGCTTCCCACTTCTCTCCTCTTTTACCTGCTTCTGGGAATCCGGGCGCGATGCCAGCATTGTGGAGAGCGGTGTTTCGTGGGTAAGAATTGTCAAAAGCATGAACGAGCAGTCCGGTCGATTCTCGGGTTTGGTTATGCGGCGGCGCGGGATACCCTTCTGTTCTCGAGCTTTCGTTGTATGTACTGCGGTTCCAAGATTCGCCTGAAGGACTGATTCTTCTCTGGAGGACTTGATTACTCGCGCTTTCGTGAATCAATTATGATGGTGACAGGACCGTTGTTCACGAGTGTGACATCCATCGTTGCTCCGAAGCGCCCTCGCTCGACTTGTTGTCCAAGATGGGCGGAAAGAGCTGTACAGAACTGGTCGTAAAGTGGCTTGGAGTGTGCAGGAGGTGCTGCGCGGATAAAGGAGGGACGATTTCCTTTTCGCGTGCTGGCATGGAGAGTGAACTGGCTAACGACAAGCGCTCTTCCCCCGGTATCCCGCAGAGAGAGGTTCATCCGGCCTTCTGCATCATCAAG
This sequence comes from Roseibacillus sp., assembly GCA_002709915.1. Classification (GTDB taxonomy): domain Bacteria; phylum Verrucomicrobiota; class Verrucomicrobiia; order Verrucomicrobiales; family Akkermansiaceae; genus Roseibacillus_B. Next base: position 28,202 of record PARF01000058.1, read on the forward strand.
AATACGAAGGCTTGTGATCTTTTGCGTGAGCCATTCGATGTCCGTCGAGTCGTCTGCTTCCTCAATGCCTAAGAGGATCAGCAGTCCGGATTTGATTGAAGAAATGACCGTTCCTTCTACAGCGACGGAAGCACGAGATACTCGCTGGATGACGGCACGCATGTCCTGATTGTGATTCTAACGGGTAATCATTCAAGCAATCTGCGATGATGATATACCCCTAGGGAGCTCATCGGAAAACAGGTGCTTAATATCTTTGTTCTCGATAAGAGAAAATAAATCATCGATTGTAGTGATAACAGCATCTTCATTTGATCTATTAAATGAACATTCACCACCTTGAGCTTTTCTACTTTGTTGCCAAATATGAAGGCATCACGTCTGCAGTCCGGCGGATGCCCTACGGAATTCAGCAGCCGGCAGTGAGTGGGCAAATCCTTCAGCTTGAAAAAGAGCTGGGTGTGAAGCTCTTCAACCGGAGGCCGTTCGCGCTGACGCCTGCCGGAGATGAATTGTATGATTTTGTGTATCCTTTCTTTTCTCAAGTTGGAGAGGTGGAAGCCCGCCTCAAAGGAGAGGAAGGATCTCATCTGCGGATAGCGGCTTCCGGTTCTGCACTACGAATTCACCTTCCGGACCTTCTTGCGGAATTGCGTGCGAACAGCCCGTCAGCGCGCTTCTCACTTCGTGAGGTGGAGCCGGTAGAGCTGCAGGGGCTTCTTAAAAGTCAGCAGGTTGATCTTGCCATAAGTATTATCGGCGAACGAATTACCGAGGGATTACAGACGGTTGAGCTATTGAAAATTCCTCTCGTGCTTCTTGTTCCGGAGCAATGGAAAGTGCGAGGGCTGGGAGATCTTCTGGTGAAGAATGAGGATACGGGCCGGAAACATCCAAAGTATCCGCTCGTCGGTCTGCCCGCAAGGAACGTCCTCGGCAGGATTTTTCTCGATTCGTTTGAGGAACGNGGAGTCGATCTTGTTCCAAGTATGGAGGTTGATTCCCTCGACCTTGTTGGGGATTATGTCTCATGGGGTTTTGGCATGGGAATGGGAGTGGAGATCCCCGGCAAGGAGCCGCCGGGTGGACTGAAGGCAATCCGGCTGAAAGGGTTTTCTCCGGTTGTTGTAGGGGCAATTCATCAGGAGAACCTGAAGCCCATTGCGAGAGATTTTCTGGAACTGGCTCGTGACCGTGCTAGAAATTTAGCGAAGCCGAGTTGACCAATGATCAGAGAAGGCCTGATTCTAAAAATTGACTGTCCTGACCGGGCTGGGTTGGTCGCCCGAATTGCTGGATACGTCTCCGAGCACGAGGGTAACCTCATCGAATTCAATCAATTTACCGACGCGGTCAGAAGCAGGTTCTTTGCCCGTCTGGAAATTGATACCTCCGGGCTCAGAGTGGAGACTGAAGAATTCGTCAGAGGTTTTGGGACCTTGGGTCGTGTTCTGGNTGCGCAATGGCACTTTCGCCGTCTTCCATATCGAATGCGGACTGCGGTGCTCGTCACCAAAACTGACCATTGCCTCAACGAGATTCTGTGGCGTGCGCAGCTTGGCGAACTTCCTGTCGAAATCACCTCGATTATCGGCAACAGGGATGACTGCCGTCTCATCGCTGAGCAGGCAGGCATACCCTTTCACCACGTGGAGATTGGAGAGGACAAGGAGAAGGGATTTCGAGTCATTGATAGATTATTAACGAAACAGGCTGTGGAGCTCGTAGTGCTGGCCCGCTTCATGCAAGTTGTTCCGGAGTGGCTCTGCGCAGCCTATAAAGGGCGTATGATCAATATCCANCATAGCTTTCTTCCGGCTTTTGTTGGAGCCAATCCCTATCGCAAGGCCTTCGAGAGAGGGGTAAAGCTGATTGGAGCGACATGCCACTATGTAACTGAGGACCTTGATGCAGGACCTATTATCGATCAGGAGGTTGAGCGAGTGCAGCATTATCATTCGGTTCACGATCTTATCCGTCTCGGGCGCGATTGNGAGCGCTCTGCTCTCGCAAAGGGAATTCGGTATCACGTGCACGAGCGGATTATTCTCGATAACAACCGCGCGATTGTTTTTCCGGATTGAACAGAAGAATTTACCGAGGAAGGGTTGTTTGCAAGAGAGAGGTGCTGTTTGCCGCTTCAAGTTTCACCGGACCTCTGGGAAGAAGAAGANAGTCGCCAGCTGAATAGGCCGTGCCGNTATCGTCCAGAATTTTACCGCTGGTGACGGTGATTATCGAAAATCGATCCGGGTCAGGATTAGATATCGCAGCTCCTTTCGGGAGCTGGTGGAAGTCCACCTTGAAGTGTCGGCATGTTGCCAGATTCGGCCCCTTTGGCTGGTCCATTACGGGTTCGTAATCCGTGAAGTCAATACTCGCCAATGATTCACGCACGTGCAGATCTCGTGGCCTCCCGTCCAAGCCAACTCTATTCCAGTCAAAGACGCGGTAGGTAGTATCCGAGTTCTGTTGTATTTCGTAAATCAACATTCCCGCTCCAATGGCATGCAGGCGCCCTGATGGAATAAAAATGGATTGACCGGCTTGCGGCTCCACAGNGTGAATCATGTTCTCCAGCGATCCGTTACGGATCGCTTCCTCAATCTGCCCACGAGTANTTCCCTTTCGGAGGCCCACGTAGAGTTTGGATCCGGGTAAAGCCTGGGCGATATACCACATTTCTGTCTTGGGAGANCCNCCAAGCAGGGGTGCGATCTTGGCTGGCGGGTGAACTTGAATGGAGAGGTCGTCCCTGGAGTCCAGAATCTTCATGAGAAGAGGGAAACGAGAGCTTTTCAGGTTATCGCCAAAAAGCTCCTCTCGCCTCAGGGTCCAGAGGTCGTGGAGGCTACTTCCAGCCCATCTTCCCGTACTGACAATAGACTGCTCCGATGGCCGGTCGGACACTTCCCAGGATTCACCCCACGGCCCCGGTCCGGGTAACTGTCGGCCCAGAAGGGTTTCCAAGGTTCTTCCGCCCCAGACGCGGGGCATGTAGAGCGGCTGGAAATGGATTGGCGACACGGTANGTCCCGGAGAATGGACGCGACCGGCTGGAGGAGTCAAGCAGTGAGAGACCGTAAGGCAGCTCCACTGGGAAACGCGGGATACTTTCAACCAGATTCGAGAATATCTTCGATTGCACTCCTGAACTTACGACCCATCAGACCTGAGAGGATGGATTGGTAATCGGCGCAGGTCTCAATAATACACAAGTTTGGGAGTTGGTAGAGGGAATGGGATTCACTGGAGGCTTGTCGCAAAATACTCGTCTTCGTCTGGTCACTCGAGCTCGTCCAAGTAACTTGGCGACACAGGGAAGGGAGGTATTCTCGCATAGCGAGAAGATAGCACCCACCTTTGTGACCTGCGCCGGTAACGGCTTTATAGTTTCTGTTAAGTTGGGCGAAAGTCGCATGGATCCAGCGACTTGAAATTTCAATACAATTANNGCCTATGAAGGCAACCTGTTGATACCCCTCGTCGAATGCATCCTCAGCGGCACGAGAGATCCGGCTCCCNAGGTCGCCTTCGGATTGAGATTTAAAATCAATCGCCTCGATATTCAGATGAATCCCGGGATGATCGATGATCTCTGCGAGGAGCCAAAAGCGGATGGCGTCATGAGCGTCCGCGGGGCGGTAGCAGAATCTCAGGTGACACCTCTCAAGTCCACTTAACTGAGAGAGAAGCAGCCGAATAGTCGCCCGGTAAACAACTTCGGCCTTTTCGGTGCCCAGAACATTGGCGACCGAGGGNNCCAGCTGACGAGGCAAGGCTTCTTCCAGAAAAACGATGAGGAGGCGCATGTGTCAGGGGTAAGGAAGAATGCCGGAGGATATGCCCGAAAGCTTTAATTTTGTTGATAATTAAAAAAAGCGGTATTCGATCTTGTTTGACCCTTGATTTTAGGGGATTCTACCGCGTGCAGAGCACAAAAAACTCTGTGGGAAAACTTATGGCGAGCTCGAGGAACAGGTCAAAGCGGAAGGGTAGCAACGAGACTCGTTGGTCCCGTGAGGCGATGGGAGTCCTCCTTGCTGGCGTTGGAATACTTTTGCTCTTGTCGCTCGTTTCCTACACGCCGGGGGACCTGCCGATCAAGATTCCTTTCACCGACTGGGCGCTTCTCAGTGGGTTTGCTCTTGATCTGGAAGCTAACAATCCTCGTGAGAACTGGATTGGTCCGATCGGAACGTTGCTTGGGTTTATTCAAATTCAAATCTTTGGAGTCGCATCCTTTCTTCTTCCGCTGGGATTGCTGTGGTTAGGCGTTGGGAGGCTTTTCATGGGTGCAGCTTACAGCGTGCGGACCACAGCAGGATTTTGTGTTTGCCTCTTGAGCGGTGCCAGCCTTTTGGCGGTGCAAGAGACCTTTTTCTCCACNTGGAAGGAAGCTTATCTTATCGCGGGCCCCGGGGGTGTGATCGGTGAGGGGTTCGGCGTTATCGTTTTCAAGGGAATGCTCAGCACGGCGGGCTCAATCATTCTCCTCAGTGTCGTATATTGGCTGAGCTTTTTTACTCTGCTGGGGTTTCATCCATTAAAGTTCGTCAAGGCCCTGACCCTTTGGAGTATCGAAAAAGTCCAGCAGGCCCGGGATAGTTGGGCAAGCAGAGCAGCTCAGAAGAAGCGTGCGACGGCTGGGAAGAAGTCATCCGCCTCCAAGAGTAAATCCGGAAAGAACAGACGCCAGAATGCGGACGAGGACGATCTTGTAGAGCACGAGCTTGTCGACGAGCCCGTGAGCTACGAGCAGGATGAAAAAGGTCAATCGCATCTTCCCCTGCAGGAAATTCCCGAGCCGCAGATCATCGACGCGACTCAGAGAATCACGCCGACAATGGCGGCTGGCTCCAAGCCTTTTGAGCGAAAGAGGTCTCCGCAGCATGCGGCTCTCAGCACGGAGGGGTTCGAGGATTATGAGCTTCCCGGCTTCGATTTGCTCGAGTACGAAGAGGAAGAAGGACCGTCAGAAGACAATACTGATGTTCTCATTGCCCAGCAGACAAAAATCGTGGAGACCCTCAAGGCTTTTGGAGTTGATGTCACTGCTGGCGATATTACCAGAGGTCCTACAATCACCCGGTATGAAGTGTATCCGAGTATCGGATTGCGCGTCAGCCGGATTGCCCAATTAGAGCCTGACCTTGCCCGTGCCACCAAGGCGGAACGGATCAACATTCTCGCTCCGATCCCTGGGAAAGATACCGTAGGCATTGAGATAGCGAATGATTCCCGTATGCCCGTTGCTCTCCGGGAACTACTGCAGGATGACGAGTTCCGCAGTTCCAAACGGAAAATCCCGCTCGCGCTTGGCAAGGACGTCTACGGCAAGGCTGTCATCGGTGATCTTGCAGCCATGCCTCATCTGCTGGTTGCGGGTGCTACAGGATCCGGTAAATCGGTCTGCATCAACTCGATTATCTCGAGCATCCTTTTCAAGTTTGGCCCTGATGAACTTCGCTTCATCATGATTGATCCCAAGGTCGTGGAGATGCAGGTTTACTCTGACCTTCCTCATCTTGTCGTCCCTGTTGTAACAGACCCAAGGAAGGTCGTTGGAGCGCTTAAATGGTGCGTCAATGAGATGGAGCGACGCTACAAGGTGTTCGCCAAGGAAGGAGTTCGGAATTTCGATTCCTTCAATAGCAGGGCAAGAGATGCGGGAGTTCCTGCGATGGTTGAGGAGGAAGAGGAAATTGAAGAGGAGGAAGTGATCGATGAGGAGCATATTGAGTCAATCGCAGCGGCCCTTGAAGACGGTGAGCTGGGTCCGGTGGACGGTGAATGGAGCGAGGATGAAGAAGAGGAGACGCCTGACAGGTTTCCTTATATCGTGATTATTATTGATGAGCTTGCAGACCTCATGCAGACGGCACCTGCGGATGTGGAAATGTGTATCGCCCGGATCGCTCAGAAAGCGAGAGCGGCTGGAATTCACCTGATTGTAGCAACGCAGACGCCGCGTGCGGACGTGGTGACTGGGATCATCAAGGCGAATATACCAAGTCGCATCGCGTTCCAAGTTTCCTCAGCTTTAGATAGCCGGGTCATTCTTGACAATAAGGGAGCAGAGAAACTGGTGGGTAAGGGTGACATGCTGTTTTTGCCGCCGGGGTCAGCAAAGCTTGATCGAGCTCAGGGAGCATGGATTTCGGACGAAGAAGTCGAATCCCTGGTGGATTTTTGTTCCGTGCAAAGTGAGCAGCGGTTCGAGGAGAGCGTGCAGGCCAGTATTGACGGGGGAGGAGCAGGTGATGACGGAGATGAGGACGAGGTATCGGATGCTGACGAAGAAATTCTTCAAAAGTGTATGGAAGTCATCATTCAAGAGCAGAAAGCCAGCACGTCGCTTCTCCAGAGACGGCTAAGGCTTGGCTACACCCGAGCTGCGAGGATGGTTGATATTCTTGAGCAGCGGGGGGTCGTAGGTCCCGCCGATGGATCCCGGGCTCGTGAGGTGTTCCTCAAGGGAGAGCCCGCAGGAGTCGACTAAGGGCAGTCACTGAGCTCGTCGAGCCCGTAATGAGGTCAGGCTTGGGTGCACTGTCCTCATGATTGCCTCATGAGTTTGTTCAACGGGCTGTTCTGCATCGACAACCTGGACGAAGTCATCCTTTACTGAGTGAAAAATCTCCCGGCAAAGCTGGAGGGATTCTTTTCGCTCGAACTGATTTCCCTGCCCGTCGCGTACTCCTATTCGGTTCATTGCAGTATCCACGGAGAGTTCGAGAAGGAGAAGGAGATCAGGGCGCGGCGCGAACCCTTCATTGGTACGCCGAATTTCCTGAGGATCGAAGCCCCGGATCCCCTGATAGGCCATGGTCGAGAAGTAGTAGCGATCAAGAACGACAATGTCCCCCTCATTGAGAGCCGGACGAATAGTGGTCTCCACATGTTCATGTCGGTCTTTGTGAAACAGGTCCAGTTCCTCCTCTGCAGATAGGCGCCCGGTAGTGGCAGACTCCCGAAGCTTACGCCCATAAGGGCCATCGGTAGGTTCGCGGGACTGGGTGACCTTGAATCCTTGTTTTTGTAAGCCTTCGGTGAGGAGGCGCGCCTGGGTCGATTTGCCAGTGCCATCAATCCCCTCAAGGACAATGAGAAAGCCAGGATGATTTGTTGAGAGGTTCAGGGAAGTCGCTGGTTGGGCGGAGTAACCTCCGCGAGATCGCAGATCGGCTATTGACTCCAAAGTTGTAGAATGCGCTCCCGGCAGGATTCGAACCTGCGACCTACGGATTAGAAATCCGTTGCTCTATCCAGCTGAGCTACGGGAGCTTGCGCAGGATACTAAGTGCTGAGAGAGACTTGGCAAGACAGCCGGTGGGAGAGAGGGGCAGATTTGTGGGCTTATTTTCAGACCAAGCGACATGGCTGTTGGTTTAGAGCCTCAAATGGGTCACATACTCTCTCCTTGTTTTTCGGCTGCAGCGATAGCTTCCAAGTCTCCCTCCTCGCAGCAGCGGACAAAACCCTCCGCATATCGTTTGAGTTTTTCCCAGCTTTCCCGAATAGTGTTCGCCTCATCCGGGGTGATTGAATGGTCAAAGGCTGACTCCGAAATGCGGCGGAGCAGTTTAGAAAACTGATCAATAATTTCGGAGGTAGCAGGTAACACCTCGTAGCCCCCTGCAGAACTCGTTGCAGGATTCTGCACGAAATAGCCGCCGCATTCCTGACAAAGCCATTCTACGATGTGCTTCTCGCCGGTGAGGCGGATGATTTCGAGAAGTCGGTCGAGCGGATTGCGGCTCCCGCTCCCGTTGTCAGATTGTTCCTGAGCCCACTTATAAACGAGGGAGAGCGAGACTCCGAGCTCTCCTGCAATCGCCTTGGGGCTCGTTTTCTCGAAGGATTTCTTAAATACTTCGTGCGAGTCCATGCGGGTAACATACTCAAAGCCCAGGGGCGATGGCAAGAGAACGACGCAGGCACGCAAAGAGCCGGCTGGAAATTATGAAGCAAAGGTGACCACCTCCGTGTTCTGGCTCTCGCCGAGATGAACCAGATGTTCGTTTGCGAGTTCCTCGATCTCGAGGAGTGATGCTACCGTGGAAAGGCGGCGGCGCAGGGGCTTCGCTCCGGGAAATCCCTTGCAATAGGCCATCAGACGGGACCGCATCGCCATCATAGACTGTTTTTCATTTCCATACCGGTTGCTTTCGATCGCTAGGCGGCAGTGTCGAGTGATGAGTTGCCAGCGCTCGTCGAGAGGAACGGGGGAAGGAGTGTCACCGGTCTCCAGATACCTCTTTGCCTGTCGAAAGATCCACGGGTTTTGCATCGCGGCACGTCCAATCATCACCCCGGAGACACCGGTGGTTTCTCGTCTTCTTTGAATATCCTCACCTGAGGCTAAATCTCCATTGCCGATCACGGGCACGGAGACATGGTGAGAGCACTCGTTGATCACCTCCCAGTTGGCCTCTCCCCGGTATCCCTGAGAGCGAGTCCGCCCATGAATTGAGATCGCTTGCATCCCTGAATCCTCAAGAATTGAGCAAACCTCCGGTGCGTTAATCGAATTTTCGTCCCACCCGATGCGGATTTTGGCAGTGACCGGAACTTGGTTTCCGACCGCCTCAGCGACTCCATGGGCGACTGAGGCGAGGACCGGGCAATCTCTTAGAAGAGAGGATCCTCCATTCTTGGAGACGACCTTGTTCACCGGGCAACCGAAATTGATATCGATAAAATCAGGCTGCTGCCAATCGATGATTTTCCGGGCGGCTTCTCCCATTCTCTTGCCATCCGCGCCGAAAAGCTGAACGCCTACTGGCCGCTGTTCATCAGTAAATTCGGTGTATTTTCGGGTACGGGCATCCTGTTGGATAATGCCCTCGCTTGAGACGAACTCGGTGACCATTACGTCGGCACCTAGTTCTTTGCAGATACTTCGGAAAACCACGTCCGTCACTCCCGCCATGGGCGCGAGATAGAGAGGAAAAGCGCCGCTCTGGAACCAAGGAAGCACAGGGAGAGTTTACGCCGTTTCCGGACGCGCTGAAACGAATGTTTTAAGAGTAACAGCGAAAGAGCGGAAATCCTGAAACTATTCGAAGGGTTTAGACTCCCAGCCTATCTCCTCAATGAGGTCCTGCACTCTCTTCCCGTATTCCACGTAGCTCTTATAGCACTGTTTCCAATCCGGCTTCTGGCCGTCCTCTACATGGAACACCGTAGCAACATGTGGCTCGATGGCAAAGCCTCCATCATAGCGTCGGGCCTTGAGGTCGCGCATGATGTGCTGAAGGTGACAGTCTCCCTCTCCAGGCATGGTGTACTCAGGCTCGGTCTGCCCCACTTTTGGATAGCGGCAGTCTTTGATGTGGACATGCACAACGTGCTCCTTGATGTCATTGTAGAATCCTAAGGCATCTTGGAACGGATGAGGTTCTGATTTAGAGCGGTCGCGCTGGAAGACTGGGTTGCCGGTGTCAAATACCAGTTTCAGTCCGGGAACTTCTTCGACCAGACGGAGGGTATGCTTTGCGGAGAAGCCACCCCAATTGGAGCAGTTCTCATGAGCTGCAGTAATTCCCTCGTCCGCAAACCTCTGCTGAATGATGCGGAGTCTCTTAAACCGCTCTTCCTCATGTTGGTCTTCGCCCCAGGGCTCCTGAGCGTATGACATGACCCGGATGACCTTCGTCCCAAGCTTATGCATCCGGGGTATGGCTCGCTCGATTTCCCCGAGTGTTACATCGAAGTCATCAGTGATCTTCTTGGCCCAGTTCCCAATGAGAGAACCGATCTCCGGGATTTTAATCTCTTCTTTTTCGAGGAGCTTCAGGGCTTTGTTGAAATCCTTGTCACTGAGGTCGTGGATACTTTTGCCATCAATGGAACGCGCTGAAATAGCATTCCAACCAATTTCCTTGGTAGCCTTGATCTGAGTGGCAAGGTCTTTTCCTGCCTCGTCGGCGAAACCGGATAGATACATATGGGGGGAGGAAAGAGCAATTGTTGCGGGCTGGCAAGAGTGAGATGCAATCTAGTTTCACCGGACTGGGAGGCTTGCTGGCCCAGTTTGACCGATTTTAAAACCTCCAGACTGGTGATTTTCCGGGTCCAAGGTCATACTGGAGCAGTGAAAATACCCATCGCCGGGGCTCTGACCCTCCTTTTTTCTGTCCTCTGTGTTGGGGCGGTTGAATTTGAGACGGACGTCCTGCCGATCCTGAAAAGCCACTGTTTCAAGTGTCACATGGACGGTAAAGAAAAGGGGGACTTCAATCTTGAGCCCCACCAGATCAAGGAGCATATCGGGGCGGGTTTGCAGATTGTGCCAGGAAGACCCAATAGCGGACTCTTCATGAAGGTCATCCTGTCCGATGATCCTGACAACCGGATGCCTCCAAAAGGAGCGGGACTGGGTGAAAAAGATGTGAATATCCTCAAGCTCTGGATTACTCAGGGTGCGGAGGTGGGTCCCAGAGAAAGTGTCACTCGGGGAAAAGAGCCTTTGGAGGGTGTTTGGACAAACAAAAGCGGGAAAAAGATAAAAGCTGCTCTGCTAGGCGTGGAGGAGGGCAAGGCGCTCCTGAAATTGTCCAACGGTAAGATCTACAAGTATCCCATTGTGAATCTCGATGCCGAGAGTCAGAGGAAGGTGAGGGAGTTTGCAGAAATGGATGAATAACAATGGGCCTCCGTAGTCAGGATAGCTCGACTTTCCTGCCATCGTTCCGGGCGCTTTCGTAGATGGCACATATCAAGGCGACTGCCTTACGGGCCTCCCCGGCATTGACGCTGGCATCCCGTTCCTCGGCGATAGCGCTTACTACTTCCTCGAAGTTTTTCTGGTGCCCTTCGAAATTGATCGCCTTGGGGTCGTTAGCTCCAAGGCCTGCTTCCGATCCCTTCATCATTGTCTGACGCACTTCCTTGTCCCCAGGGGCCTCGTCCATGAAATCCCAAATCTCGAAGGCTTCATCGGCGAGGAAGGCACTTCCGCAATCCCCGGAGAGCTGCACGCGGGCGGGGTGACCGTCTTTTGACCAGTTAGAGGTTGCTCCCTCGATGACGCCACGGGCTCCATTGGCGAATTCCAAAAGGGCCACGGCAGTATCCTCGACCTCTATACCCGAGTGCGTCAGGCACGCGGTGTTGGCCTGCACGCTGACAACCGGGCCAGCGAGGTAAAGAAGGGCATCGATGGTGTGAATCGACTGGTTCATGAGGGCTCCTCCGCCGTCAAGTGCCCATGTGCCTCGCCACGCGGCGGAATCGTAGTAGGCTTGATCTCGATACCATTTTACGTAGGCAGATGCAGAGGTCAGAGTGCCAAAACGTCCCGCGTCAGCAGCTGCCTTGAAGGCATCCATAGCCGGATGAAACCGGCGGTTGAGAACGGCTGCGAGGGAGACCCTGTTTGCTTCTGCAGCTTTCACCATGAGGTCGATTCGCTCTGGAGTGATCTCGAGAGGCTTTTCACAGATGACGTGCTTGCCCGCGTTGAGAGCGGCGAGGGAGGGATCGAGATGCGCCCCGGAAGGAGTGCCTACGGTCACGATTTGAAGTTCGTTATCGGCCAGAAAATTCTCGAGGTCGCTAAAGGGTTTTGCGTCGAATTGTTTTGCAAGTTGCTCTGCAGCCTCTTCCCGGAGGTCAAATACGGAGTGTAGCTCACCACCTTGCATGGCCTCGATGGCCTTACCGTGGAACTGGCCGATCATGCCAGCTCCGATGATTCCGAATTTCATAAGGGTAATTCCTGCGGGATGAAAAGTCTTCAGTTGGATCCAGAGGTCTTGGATTCCTTGACGACGAAGCTTATGACTCCGACGAGGAACAGGACCACGAGGAAAATCAATCCTCCGGTCGCGGCCTGGCCTGCAAAACCATCAGCCTTGGAGTTTCCATTGAGGACCCAGACGGATCCGAAGGTTGCGATTCCAGTTGAGCCGATCATGAGGATATTCCAGATCACGCGCTTGCTGCCTGTGGGACGTTTGTCGCCGAGGACTCTCCGGGAATTCATCATCAGGAAGAAGGTGAAGTAGGCGATGGGGATCAGGGAGCCGCCGATGACCGAGGTGGGAACGGCGAGGGCTGCCTTGGCCTGGCCATCACCCCATATAAATGGCCCGAGAAGCCCCGCCGACCCCGAGACGGCACATCCGATGAAATACACGGTCTTACTACCGGGTTGGTTGAAGAGTTCCTGGAAGGCAAAACCGTTGATCAGCATCAGGATGATGATGGTCGAGAGGGCCATGCCAAGGACGCCGACCCCGAAGACAACCTGGGCGACGGTATCCCCGGTGAGTGGAGCAAGGCTGGTTGCGAAGGTGGCATTGTCCCGCTTAATGAGCATGGCCGCGATGTTGCGGTCACTCTCGTTAAGGGATTTCTTGGCGCTGGCTATCAGCGGGTCCATCTGGTCCTTGTCCTCGTGATCAATCTCATTTTTGTCTGCCTCAGCTTTAGCCTTCTTGTCCGCTAGTCCGTCCAGAGATCCCTGATAGGCTTTCGCCACCTTTGCAAAAGGTTTTCCAGTCTCATCAAAGATGTCGTCCGTCTTGGAGTGGAACTGGGAGGCCGAGGCAATGACAACGCAGCCGGTGGCGATGACGAAGGGAACGAAAAGCCCGATGGAGAGGTCGAAGATGGCGAGTCCACGATGCTTCTGTCCCCACTTCTTGCGGAGCATGGAGTAGGGGAGAAGAAAGGTCATGTTAATGCCGACCGCCGTTCCGAAGGCCGCAATGATTATGTCCCGTTGTTTTTCAGAAATAATCTCGTTCCAGATCTCCGGTGCACTCGATGAGCCAATGAGTTCGGCGTAGGCGGGTGCTGGATTAAAGAGATATGAGAAGTTTGGAATGAGTCCGCTGAAAATCTCGCCCCATGGGATGGCTCCCTTGGAGGTGAGGGTGACAACGACGAGGAAGAAGGAAACTACAATGATGCCGACCATCACCTTGAGGATTCGCTCGAACCACTTAATCCCTTTGTTGCCTCCCTCGTAGGAAGCGTTGACGGCAAAAGCTACAATGAAAAGAACCCAGCAGATGCCTGCAGTGGAAACTGCGCTTTCTCCCAGACTTGGAAGGAGGTTCTGCTGGACGGCAGCTCGGCCGAGGTTGAATTGAGGCAGGCACCAGACTATATTGGCTAGGATCACGGCAATGAGCCACGACCAGCCGAGCAGGGGAGAGAGTCCCTTGTTGATGACGCCGAAAGGTCGTTGCCCTGTTGAGAGGGTAACATAGGCGATGGCACTCAGCATGATGATCCCGCAGATCATCGCCAAGGGCTGAAGCCACATCAGGTTATAGCCAGAAATTGTGCCCAAGTAGAGTGCGCCCGCCAGCGATCCTCCCCCCAGGGTGATCGCTCCCTGCAGCCAACCCGGTCCGGAGAGTTTAGTGTAGGCTTTGGCCTTTGCGAGGGCGCCCTTGTCGGCAACCGACTCAAGGATTTCAATCTCGCGGTTGGGTTGTTCGTCGTTACTACTCATGTGTCTCAAGTCACCCTAACCGGGAACCGGCAGTAGCGGCAAAGAGGAAATTCGGGTCAAGCGCGAGGCTGAGCGAGGGGGTATTCTCAAAGGTCGTCAGGAATCATTCAGTATCCGCCAAGATAGACCTTTTGGAGGTATTCCATGCTTTGCCGGGCAATTTCGTCGGGGCTGGGCTCGTATTTGAAGACTTCGACCGAAATCCAGCCCTGATAGCCTATTTCGTGGAGAGCCTGCGCGGCTGGGGTATGATCCACTTCACCCATGCCCGGGCCGAGCAGGTTAGGGTCGTTTGCGTGGTAATGAGCGATGCGGGAGGCATTGTCGCGGACGAGATCCCCGAGCCCTTTTTGCTCAGAACTCATAGCCTTGACGTCTAGGTGGAGCCGGAGGTGGGAATGATCGACAATATCGAGAAGCGCGGCGGTTTCCTCCGCGGTATTTAGAAAATTGGTCTCTGATCTAGCGAGGGGTTCCATGGCGATTGTGATCCCGAGGTCAGCACAGTGTTCGGCGGCCGGCCTGAGAACTTCGACAGCCCGCTCCACGGAGTCCCCGTAATCCCACCCTGATTCGAGGGAGCGTTGCTGGGGGCTTCCCCAAACCATGACACTTCCGCCAAGACCGGAGCAAAGGTCGGCCAGCCGGCGAGCGTAGTCGGTGGTCGCTGCTCGAATCGAAGCATCTGGGCTGGTGAGGTGAAATCCTTCAGTTTTGGCCAGTAACCAGTGGAGGCCTACGATTTGAAGGCCATGATCAGTTGCCGCCTTACGGCAGCTGTCAATCTCCGTAGCCGAAATGAGAGAGACGTCTTCGGCGAGGGTGAATGGGGCGATTTCGATCCCGGTGTAGCCGGCAGCCTCGGCGGCCTGGCATTGCTCCGAAAAGCTACGGTCTTGGAAGGTCTCGTTGCAAATCGCAAAATTCATGGCTCCGGTTTAGAGTCTGAAGAAGAAAATTGGCAGAATTTTCGTGGAGATGTTGTAGTTGCCAGGATTGCGAAAAGGTAAAGTTCGTAGCATACTGAATCAACTTGAAGGACGGAGGAGATAAAAAGGAAGGTGGGAATGAGTATGGTCCTGGCCTCGGAGGGGACTTGGCCGCTCTTATCAAGCTGCGGCTGAACGTCTTTGTTCTCTTGACGACCTTCTTTGGTTTTCTAATTGCCGTGCTTTCACAGTCCGGGGCCTGGGAGTGGGCGCAGCTCTGGATTTTGTTGCACACTCTGGTGGGAACCGCGGCGGCCGCTTTTGGATCCGCGGTCTTCAACCAGTTGATGGAAATCAAGGAGGATGCCAGAATGTTTCGTACTTCTGACCGTCCACTCCCGGCCGAACGTGTTCTTCCAACGTGGGCGTTCATGCTCGGATGGATACTTTGTGGGTTTGGAATTATTCACCTCGCTGCGATGGTGGACAAGGGAGCCGCTACACTGGTAGCCATTACGATCGCGACCTATGTGTTTGTCTATACTCCACTCAAAAGAAGAAGTTCGATCAATACGCTGGTAGGTGCTATACCCGGTGCTCTGCCACCGGTGATCGGATGGGTTGGAGGTGGAGGTGGAATGGAAGATCCCCGAGGATGGTTTCTTTTTGCCCTCCTGTTTCTTTGGCAGCTTCCTCATTTTGTTTCCATCAACTGGCTCTGCCGGGAGCAGTATGAGGCGGCAGGCTTCAGAATGTGGTCCGATGGAGATTTGTCAGGAAGGCGATCTGGCCTTTTGGCGGCAATATTTTCTCTGGGACTCTCCGGATTGGCGTTTTTTGCCTTCCTCAAGGGGTATGCAGGGTTGACGTTTGGTGTGGTGGGCGGAGCGGCAGGGCTTTGTCTGTGTTGGATGGCGGTCCAATTTGCGCGGGCAGGAGACCGGGAGTCATGTCGGCGTTTTTTTCTCCTAACGCTTCTCTACCTTCCGGTAGTGCTGACAGTGCTTGCCTTGGCTTGGAATTGAGGAGTCCGGAACGCGCGCTGAAAGAGGTTATCGCGGAAAGGTTATGCGAATTTCCCCTTCCAATCTTCCTTTGCCGTCCTAGGTTCCCACCGTTGTGGCCAGACAATTAATCCATCTTGAGCCTGCAGAGAGGGATCCTGCGAAGCTGAAGAGAACAGGGCTTTCAATAGCAGTTTTAATGATTATTGGAGGGGTTCTGGTTACTTTCGCCTATCGGCTTAAACACCAGAGCGATGAGCAGGACGCCCGGCCGCATGTTGTTCAGCGCCTGACAGAGGTGTTTTTTGGTCGGGACCAGAACAATAAGGCGTTCACCACGGAGCAACTGAAGGGTAAGACGACCCTTTTCACCCCGCTTTCTCTCCAAGAGGGGGAAAGAATGAAAGAGTCACTGGGTGCGATGAGGGATCTCTCAAAAAGGTTCCCTGATGACGATAGCCTTTGTTTTCTGGGTATTACCGTAAATCCGGAAGCCGACGGGCCGGAAGAATTGCGGCATTTGCTGACCGAGCTCGGTGTGGCTGATGACGATAGATGGTTCTTTGTGCAGGCCGAGGAAGAAGCGGCCCGGGGCTATATTCGTCACAAAATTCGAGCGGAGTTCAAAGAGTCAGTGTCATCGCTGAGCGGTCCGCGCGAGCGCTTTAGATCGACCCTCGTCTTTATCGATGAAAACCTGCACGTCCTGGCTCCGACGTTTGATCTCAATTTCGCCAGAGAGGTCGCTGAGGATGCAGGAAGGTTGCTTGAGGAAGATCCCGAAGAAGCAAGAAGACTTAACGCCCGGGAACGCGTCGATGATGTGGAGAAAGCTCGAGCCCGCCTGGATGCTGTCCTGCAGTACATCCGTAATGGAGATTTGAAAGAAGGATAAGAGAACCATGACCGACAGAACGAAAATTATTTTAATCTATACCGTTGTTGCGGTCCTTAGTGTCGCAGTGCTTGGAACCTCTTTTTTTCTAAGAGAATCTCGGAAACGGAGGTTTACCCCGATTGTGGCTGATGCTGGCGGGGAAGTAGCCGAGGATTTCGGGAGTCTCGCCAAGGATCTCGTGCTAACCAACCAAGAAGGAAAGCAGGTCAGCCTGGCGGACCTGCAAAACAAGGTATGGGTGGCCACGAATTTTTTCGCGACCTGCCCTTACTGCCTTGAGACCGCGGCTGAAGATCTCAAAAGCCTCTACAAGGAATTCTCAGGTGAGGAGAATTTTCACGTAGTATCGATCTCCATAGACCCGGAAACTGACCAGCTGGAACAGTTGCAGGACTATGCAAGTGCGGTAGATGCAGACAGCAGAAACTGGTGGTTCGTTCGGGGAGAGGAGAGAATGATTCACGACTATCTGGAGAAGGAAATGGGATTCATGAAGGTGGTGAAAAACAAGGTGCCTCCAGCAAGCACCCGATATTCTCATGACCGGTCCCTGATGGTGTTCGATGGATGGCAGTGCGTGAAAAAGAGAGATCTCCAATTTGCTCGTTCACAGGGAGAGAACGTCAGGGAGCGCTTTTATCAGGATGTCAGACAGTCTATCATGAAAGGGCTTGCCAGTAGAAGGTCCCCCTCATCCGCACAGCCATGAGCGAGGTGGAAGCCTACCGCAGTCGTGGGGCCAATCTGGCGCTGGCAGGGAAGCTGAAGATTGCAGTCTGGGTAATTACTGCGCTGGTTCTGTTTCTCGTGGGATTGATGCGACGGGTCAAAATTGATCTGCCGGAGGGAGTGAGTCTGCACTTGCTTCCCCCCTTACATGCCTTGCTGAACACCGGTGCGGCGACGGCCCTCATTCTTGCCCTTCTCTGCATCAGAAAAGGTCGGGTTCTCCTGCATCAGCGTTGGATCTACGTTGCGATGGGATTTTCGCTTCTTTTTCTCCTGTCGTATGTGACCTACCATTTCACGACTCAGGAGACCATTTACGGGGACCTTGACGGGAACAAAGAGCTCAGTGAAGAGGAAAGGGCAGAAGCGGGACCCATGCGAGCAGTGTATCTCAGTATACTACTTTCGCATATCGCCTTGGCTGCCGTGAGCTTGCCCTTCATCTTGCTTAGTTTCGTCTACGGATTTACAAATCAGACTGCCGAGCATCGCAGGCTTGCGACGCGGGTTTTTCCAGTCTGGCTTTACGTGGCGGTGACTGGGCCGGTGGTCTATCTCATGCTGCGACCGTATTATTAGTCGAAGCAATCTCCAGAACTGGAGAGCTTTCTGCTGCAGCTCAGTCTCTGCAGGCATTATTTTTCGAGCTGGGGGTCTGG
Organism: Roseibacillus sp.; assembly: GCA_002709915.1. Lineage (GTDB taxonomy): Bacteria > Verrucomicrobiota > Verrucomicrobiia > Verrucomicrobiales > Akkermansiaceae > Roseibacillus_B. The sequence goes on from PARF01000058.1 coordinate 45,895, forward strand.
GACCGTGTAGCCCAGAGGAGGGGTGACCCCGGGGGGCAGCGGGGTAATCGGTTTGCGCGACATCCGAATACCCCAGAAGGCGAGAGCGAGGGGAAGGATCCATCCCCAGAGAAGATTAATGTCCATCATGAAAGTGATCACGTGCGAGAGAAACCCCAGGACAGGTGCTATACAGATTATCACTATCCCCAGGTTCTTCATGCTTCTGCCGTGTCTGTGCCAAGCTTCAATTCTGGCGATAACTTGTTTTTCGTCCGGAGAAAAGAAGGGGGTCTGTGATGCAGGATTAGCTGCCGTAGCTGATGGTGCGGAATGAGCGATCTGGCTTGTCGTGGGTATCAAACCCTGCATGCCTAAAGTAGAACGATAGGTTTGAATCAGGTTTCTGATAGCGGCATTGTCCGGATTCAGCTGGGAAGCGTATTCAGCGATTCTGACAGCGTGTTCGTGCTGCTCTTGCCAGCGGTAGAGAGAGAAAACCTTGCCGAGGATCTCCATGTCCGCCGGTCTTCTCTCGAGCTCGGCCGACAGTGAATGGATTCTAATCGCGACTTTCTGCTGTAGTTTTGATTTAAGGATAGATGCGAACGCAAAGATCAATCCCAGAACGCAGAAGAATCCCAGTGGCGCCTTAAGTTCCATCGCCGGAGAAAGTGCGGTTTCTGGGAAGAAGAGGAGAAGTAAGGCTAAGGCGCCGAAATAAGCCACAATGCTGATCACCGCACAGAGTAGGCGCGCGTTCGTATTTTTGCCGCAGGATGTACAAGGGATCGGTTGAAGCGGTCGGCGGATTTTGGATGCGTCAAATACAAAAACGTCTCCGCATCGCGAACAGGGAGCGCCGGAACTCCAGAAGATGAAGGGATCAGATGGGTTGGCAGGGGCTCCCCGTGAAGGATAAGATTGAATCCTGGGAGGGAGGTGTTCTGCCTTTCTGCGGGATAATCTGGAGTTGCTCATTGGGGTCACCGGGTTTTCCTGCTCGCTCCTTGTTGCCGGATCTCACTGGGTGTCTTTGGAACGTATTCTATGTGAGGGGCGATATGCTCAGGAGAAAGTCAATTTTGAGTATGGTGGACCCGTGATGCCGTGCCACCTCATTATGGAGTGATTTTTGAGGCTTCTGCCCCCTCTGGGACCCTGCAAGGAACGCAATCAAGGCTTGGCACTTGAAAAGAAGCAGAAGAGAGGTAAGGGAACTTCCATGCGCGTCATTACATACAAGGATCGAGGCTACCAGAAGTTCGTGGGCTCCCTTGACCGCCGTGCCGAGCCTTCACGAGAATTGGAGGAGGTTGTTGCAGGGATTGTGGGTGAAGTGCGCAGGAGGGGAGACCGGGCCCTGGTTGACTTCACCAGAAAGTTTGACAAGACGAGGCTGAGCGTGGGTAGCTTGTTTGTCTCTGAAAAGGAATTCACCGAGGCCGAGGCGGCGGTTGCTCCTGCAACCAAGCGAGCGATCCGGTCCTCTCGGCGGAATATTCATGCTTTTGCGAAGGAGAGTCTGCGCAAGGATTGGAAGAGGAAGAATGCAGAAGGCGCGGTAGTGGGGGAGCGTTTTACTCCCTTTGACCGGGTTGGGATCTATGTTCCAGGAGGAAAGGCTCCGCTGGTTTCGACAGCTCTGATGACTGGTGCCTTCGCGCAAGCAGCCAAGGTGCCTGAAATTATCGCAGCAACTCCCGTTGGACCAGCGGGTANNGTNAANNCGGATCTTCTNTATGCNCTNNNNCAGNCAGGAGCGACNGAGGTNCTCAAGGTNGGTGGAGCACAGGCNATTGCAGCNCTGGCNATGGGAACGAANAGCGTNCGNCGAGTCGACAAGATNTTTGGNCCAGGCAACGCCTTTGTNGTGGAAGCAAAAAGGCAGATGGTTGGAGCGGTATCAATCGATCTTCTCCCAGGACCCAGCGAGGTGCTGGTGGTAAGCGATTCGAGCGGAGATCCGGTGTGCATTGCCGCAGACCTTCTAGCGCAGGCCGAACATGGAGGAGACAGCGTGGTGGGATTTGTGACAAATTCCTCCCGTCTCCTGAAGCAGGTGGAGAAGGAGGTAGNTCGCCAGCTGAAACGTCTATCTCGTGCAGAATATATAGGGGATTCCCTGCGCAAAGCAGGCTTTGCAGTGCTGGTACGATCGATCGATCATGCCATTAAGATTTGTAATGAGTTTGCTCCGGAGCACCTTTCCCTAGTGGTGAAAGACGAGAGGAGACGCCTTGGGGAGATCAGAACTGCGGGCGCGATCTACCTTGGAAATATCTCCGCTATCGCCGTAGGTGATTTCCTGGCAGGGCCTAGCCACACCCTGCCCACCGGGGGAGCAGGAAAGTCGTTCTCGGGTCTCCGGGCGGACCAGTTTCAGCGTCGCACGAGTATCGTCAAGATGGACAAANCTTCCGTTAAAAAATCACTCCCAGTGGTGCAGGAGTTTGCTCAAATGGAGGGGCTAGATGCTCATGGGGAGTCGGTGCGTTTGAGAGTAGAGCGGTGAGATGGAAGGTCTTGGAGAGGTGCAATGCCCGAGTTGCTTTGAGTATTTCGCGGTTTCCATTCCTCCACTCGTGGAGTGTCCGGCGCTTCTCGATTATGACTGCGAGGTGTGTTGCCGGCCCATGATAATTGCAGTTGATGAGCAGGGAAGCGCGCGCGCCCGGGGAATGGACGAGAATTTTCCGGGATGAATACTCCTGCGATCTCGATCGTGATGCCGGTTTTTAATGCCGGGGATACCATCGGAGAGGCTATTGAAAGTTGTCTTCAGCAGACCTTTCCTTCGTTTGAGCTGATCGTTGTGCTGGATGGATGCACGGATACATCCGGTGACATTGTGCGCAGTTTCCAGGATTCGCGAATTCAAATTATTGTGCGTGAACACAGCGGAGTCACAGAGGCTTCCATGCAAGCCATTAGATCCGCACGAGCACCTCTGATCGCGAGAATGGATGCGGACGATATATCCCATCCCGACCGGTTGGCTTCACAGGAGGATTTTCTACGCTCTCATCCCGGGTTTTCGGCTGTTAGTGGTCAGGTAAGATTGCTGAATCCACTTGGAGATGGAATGCAGCGTTATGTCGATTGGGTGAATAGCCTCAAGAATGCAGATGATATCGCGAGAGGTCGCTTTGTAGAATGTCCGGTGATTCAGCCCTCTATTATAGTAAGAAGATCGGCCTTGGATGCGGTCTCTGGATATCAACGATGCGACTGGGCGGAGGATCATGATCTTTTTTTGCGGATGCTGAGAAGAAAGATGTTAATAGGTAAGGTTGATGATCTGGTTCTTTCGTGGAGAGATGGTTCTGGGCGGTTGACTCGCAGGCACCCTTCCTACGCCCAGGAGCAGGTTTGGAAGATGAAGGCTCATCATCTGGCCCTCGAGGAAAGAGTTGTCGAACGGGGGGTTGCCATTTGTGGGGCAGGTCCTATTGGCAAAAAGCTCGCGCGACTGCTCCAAGTCAAAGGGGTTCAGGTGAACGGTTTCTTTGAAGTGAATCCACGCAGAGTAGGGGAGCGGATCTCAGGTGTGGATGTGGCGGGTCTCTCTGAATTCGGGAGCCGCTGGCGAGACTCTACCCTGATCGGGGCCGTAGGTATTCCCGGCGGGAGGGAGATGGTAAGAAAGCTCGCTGTTGATCAGGGCTATCGGGAGGGAGAGGATTTCTGGTGCTGCTGCTAGCACGTGAGAATCATACTGTCCGCGGGACAACGTGGAATCTCAGTTTGCATCCAGAGTCTCGAGAACCCTCTGATTTGCTGAAGACCCCTCCATGAAGGTATTTCCCTTCAATCCAAAGCAGCAGAGGACTTCGAAGTGCCCCGAGTTGAGCGCTTGGCGGGCTATATCCTCTGCAGAGAGAACCAGTTTCCCAGCGCGTTTCACTAACTCAAAAGAGACAGGCCCTACACCATGATAGGCACGATAAATCACTTCTGAGCAAACCAGACGGTCAGCCTTTCGAAAGTCGAAGACAAAATCATAGAGCTTTCCCTCATGACTAATGGCTCGATTCAAGGCGTCTTGAAGGAGTGCATCCTTGAGGATCGGACGAAATACAAAGAAGGCATCCACGGATAATGTTTCCGGTAGGTGACGGAAAAGAACACCATCTTTTTTTGCTTCAAGGACTTCTGTTTCAGGTGACGACAGCGGAGGAAGGCCAAGGGTATCACGCTGTTTTAGGTTGCCCAGGTACAGAGAGACATGAGGCCAGAAGCCAGGCAGGAACAAGTTGCTCATAGCGTCATCGTGACGGGTTACTATGACATCCCCGGGAGAGAGTTTGCTGGCGGTTGTGAGACATATTTCCCTGCTTACCCGGTGGCCCTTCTGGGTTCTTCGGATGAAGGGTTGCTTCATGTCTGCAATGGCGCTGCCACTCAGGCGAAAAAGGTGAAACATGACCCTCTTGTAACTGGCTACCTGCCGGAGTTTGAAGGCGTGTATGCGATATCGGATCTTTCTTTTGATGAACTCCCGCCGGCTGGCCTCAAAAAAAGGTTCCTCGGCATGCAGCCAATCCGCCAGCAATCCCATGTTAGAAGCTTGCAAAGCATCGGTAATTTCCTGGCGGTGTGCTTCGTAGAAGCGCCAAGCCTCATGGTACCTCCACATCCAGCGAGCTGACGAGAAATTACGATAGATTCCAGTCAGGCTCTTCTCTTCGATACCGAAGCGAGTTTCGGCCTCGTCGAGTTTCTTCCAAACCACCGGACGGTCTTTCGCGAGATCTATAATAAATCCTGCACTACGCATCAGCATGGCAGTCGCGCAGAATGCCAGACCGAAGACGCGCAGTCTCAGGCCCCAGTCCGGGTTGCGGCGCTCATCTAGCAAAGGGCGCAAGGTGAGGACGGTCCCCCATAGCGAGGTGCGTAAGCCGAGATAGAGAGAGTAGGTGTCCCTCAATCGCTCATCTTCATCTGGGAGGTAATAGCCCCGCTCTTGTGCTGCAATGGCTTCCGCAATCTCCTGCTTCAGGGTCTGCTCCCGGGGAAGTGCCGGTGCTACCGCCGACAGAGTTCGCCATGCCGATGCGGCAAGGGATTCAGGAGTCGCTCGGTCATGCATTGAACGGAAAGAGTCAGTGAGTGCCTTGTCAGGCGAGGATTCCCTTTATCACTTTTCCATGAACATCGGTCAGACGGTAGTCACGGCCTTGGAATCGATGGATGAGNCGCTCATGATCAAACCCCAGAAGGTGGAGAATGGTGGCTTGCAAGTCATGAACATGGACGGGATTCTCAGCGGGGCTGAACCCTAGCTCGTCGCTCTGACCGTGGGTCATTCCTCCTTGTATCCCTCCCCCGGCCATGAACATGGAGTAGCAGTCTGGGAAGTGGTCTCTTCCCAGAACCTTGCCTCCAGCGGTTCGGCCCTCTCTGAACGGGGTTCGCCCGAATTCGCCGCCCCAGATGACGAGGGTATCTTCGAGGAGCCCTCGCTCTTTCAGATCTCGAATGAGAGCGGCGACGGGCCTGTCCATGGTAGCGCACTTTTTCGTGAGGCCGTCTCTGATATCTTCCTTCGGGTTGGTTCCATGAAAATCCCAGCCCCAGTCGAAGAGTTGCACAAACCGGACACCTTTTTCAAGAAGTCGACGGGCAAGCAGACAGTTGTTCGCCAGACTGGAGGCCCCCGGAACAGCTCCGTAACTGGTCAAGGTGTCTTCCGGTTCACGCGAAATATCCATTACCTCAGGAACGGAGACCTGCATCCGGTAAGCCAATTCGTATTGCGCGATGCGGGTTAGAGTTTCGGGACTGCCCAGTTCGGCAGCTTGGATTTCATTCAGGGTGCGCAGGGCGTCCAGTCCTTTACGGCGTAGTTCGCGGGACATACCCTTGGGATCTCTGACGTAGAGGACAGGATCTCCCTTCGATCGGCACTGAACCCCTTGGAACACGGAGGGAAGAAAACCGCTTCCCCATGCATTTTTTCCGGCACTCGGCTGGATTCCGCCTGATATCATAACCACAAAGCCAGGTAGATCTTCATTTTCAGAACCGAGACCGTAGGTAACCCATGAGCCCATAGAGGGCCGGCCTTGCCTTGGCGAACCGGTAAGCAGAAAAAGCTGGGCGGGCGCATGATTGAATTGGTCGGTGTACATGGAACGAACCACACACATCTCATCCGCAATATCGTGAAAGTGAGGAACAGCATCGGAAAACCATGTTCCGCCCTTGCCATGTTGAGTAAAGGTGCGGGGTGTCCCCATGAGCTTTGGCTTTCCCTTCGTGAAGGCGAATTCCTTTCCTTTGATGAATTCATCTGGGCAGTCCTGACCGCTGCGTTTCACCAGCTCTGGTTTGTAGTCAAGGAGGTCCAGATGAGGTGGGGAACCAGCACAGTGAATGTAGACCACTCTCTTGGCCGTTGGTTCAAAATGGGACTTGCGGGTTGTCAGTGGTGACTTCGGTAGGTCTCCTCCGGTAAGATTCCCTGCACCTAGTGCAGAAAGGGCAATTCCCCCAAGCCCTACCTGGCAGTCCCTGAGAAAGTGCCGGCGGGTAAGGTGCTCAAGATGTGCTTCGCGGGCACCAAAGGGTTGCTGGATCATGGCTTCTGAAAGATCTCGTCGAGGTTCAGGACTACATTTGCAACTGTGGTCCAAGCAGCAAGAGAGACGACATCAGNGTCCTTTGGGGAAGGGCCCCGAGGCTCTGTTGCAAGAGATTTAGCAGCTGATGCGTCCGACAGGAACGAGCGGTAGGCTTGCTCGTAAAGATTGGTGAGGGGCTGGATCTCGAGAGGCTTAGGAGGTCGGATGAGGGCCAGACGAAACATCCGTTCCACAACCGGCGAAGGATTGTCGGAGGATGTCTCTTTCAGGGCTCTCCGGGCCAAGGCCTGCGCGGCTTCCACATAAACAGGATCATTCAGGGTTACCAGAGCCTGAAGCGGAGTGTTTGTCTGGGACCGCCTTACGGTGCATACTTCACGACTTGGCGCATCGAAGGTTGCCATGGAGGGATATGGCATTGAGCGTCGCCATTCAGTGTAAATGCCCCTGCGATAGCGGTCCTCACCGGTGCTGTCGCTCCAATCTGTTGATCCACCAAATGCGGCACGCAACCCGAGCTTCGGGCGGGGAGGCCGGGTAGGTTTGCCGAACATTTTGCCACTCAGGATTCCTCCCACGAAAAGGGCTTGATCGCGTACCATCTCTGCTGAAAGACGGTTTCGTGGGCCCCGGGTAAGAAGTCGGTTGAAGGGGTCTGCCTCGAGAAGTTCCGGAGTGACCTTGGACGACTGCCGGTATGTCGACATGCTGACCAGAAGCTTNTGGAATTTCTTCATATCCCATCCANTCTCNATCAGCTCGANNGCAAGCCANTCGAGAAGTTCAGGGTGAGATGGATACTCTCCNTGCGANCCNAACTCCTCGCTNGTGGATACCANNCCNGTGCCATANAGGGCTTCCCACTGTCGATTTGCAATTACCCTCGCGGTNAGAGGATTATCGTTACTCATNATCCANCTTGCGAGNGTNAGGCGGTTNAGNGGAGCTTTGGCNGGAAGCGGGTGCAGGGCGGCAGGAGTTCCTTCGCTTACCTCCTCGNCCTTCTGNTTGTAGTTTCCNCTTATNTGCACGTGNGTTTTACGGCGTTTANCAGNNGGAAGTTCCCGCATGATTGGAACNGTGGTCGAGGCCTTGANNCCNGCCAGNTGTTGCTNNAGGNCCTTGATTCTCTNCTGAGCTCTGGCNGTNGCGGGAGCGATTGTCCGATAGTAANCTCCGATCAATTTGATCTCATCAGGACTCCGGGGACGAGAGGTAAGGGCCTTGCGAACTGCAGAAGGTATCCCGATCCACGGTCCGGCAGCTGAATCGTTCGTGAGAGAGACACGGAATTTCGCCATTGTAGTAGCGGGCCAGTTTGATTCCTGATGAATGTCGAGGCGCAAACGTCCTCCCGCTTCGATTGTTTTGCCGGGTGCAACGAGGAGATACTGGTCTTCCTGATGCCGTGGAGAAAGCGCCCATCCTTTCGAGGAGTCCAAAGTTGAAGTGAGAATCGCCTCAGCGGGGAACTTCTCCTGCGCGAAGCTGGCGCTTGCAGCAGACAACGGAATGACTTGGGATCCTGAGGTGGAAAACGTTGTGCTCGGCGCGGGGACTTTCCGGGGTTCCTTCTTCCATACGATCGAGCGGTTCTCGTCCAAAATTATAATCCGATAACCGGCAAGCCTTGAGGATGTTTCCCCATCAGTTCTGTTCCAGAGTACGATTTTTTCGATATCTCCGGGTGTTCCGAGATCAAGCTCCCACCATTGGTCAGTTCCTCCGGCGGTATGGCTGGTGGACTTGTTCGTAAAAATTCCGTTGGTATTGCCGTCGATGGCAAGATTGGCGGGACCGCCGAAACCGGTGGAGATCTGGGAGGCTTTTCCTCTTAGGGCGATATTGCGGCCGGATGAGAATACCTCGACTTCGGCAAGGTGAAGAAACTTGTCGTTGCCCGGTAATTCTACGCGGATGAATTGGCCCTTCACGCCGGTTGTCGGGTTGGGAGGCAGGCGGGTCGCCGTAATCCTGTTAATGACAACGTTGTCCTTACGGCCGACTGTTCCATTCTGAGTAAAAAGGTCCAGGCGAAGTCCCGTTACTTCATCAGTAAGGGGTAACTCGATGCTGTAAATCGACCGGTCAGGGTTTGATCCGCTGGCAACGATCACACCATCGCCTTCAGCTGAAAGCTTTGCCCCTCCTGTCGCCGACAATTTTGAGGGGTGCGCTGGAGACCAGGAAAGGGAACCCGGTATTCTCCCCTCCCATTGTTCCTGCATTTTGATCATTTCGGGGTCACTTTTTGTCAGTGTTGTTTTAAGTTTATGAATTTCTTCCTGTAGTTCGGCCTGACGCTTCCGTTGCTCCTCGGTGAAGACTTCGATGAGAGGCGCCTCATTCCGGCGGTCGGCATCCTCGGAATTGTTGAAAAATGCCAGCATCTGGAAGTATTCGTTCTGGGTGATCGGGTCATATTTGTGGGTGTGGCACTGTGCGCATGCCATTGTCGTCCCCATCCATGTCTGCATTGTGGTGTTAACCCGATCTACAACGGCCACATTGCGGAACTCCTCATCATTAGTGCCACCTTCGTTATTGGTGAGGGTATTTCGATGGAAGGCAGTCGCGACCAGTTGATCATTCCTGGGGTTCTCGAGGAGATCTCCCGCAAGTTGTTCGATGGTGAACTGATCAAACGGCATGTTGCCATTGATTGCCCTTATCACCCAGTCACGGTAGGCCCAGATTGTTCTTGGTGGATCATCCGCATAACCCGCGGAATCGGCGTAACGGGCAAGGTCGAGCCACTGTCGTGCCCAGTGTTCGCCATAGGAAGGCTTGGCAAGCAAAGTATCCACATAGCGGGAGTAGGCATCCTGCGATGTGTCCTGCACGAAGGCAGCGGCTTCCTCTGGGGATGGAGGGAGGCCCGTGAGGTCGATCGATACTCTTCGGGCGAGACTCCACCGGTCGGTAGGGGGCGAAGGATGGAGCCCGTTTTTCTCAAGCTTTGAGAGAATGAAATGATCGGCGTGAACGTTGGGCCAAGTATCGTTCTTAACCTCTGGGAGGGTGGGTCGCGTGGGGGGCTGATAGGACCAGTGTCGATCAAATTGGGCTCCTTCTTTCACCCACTGCTTGAGGAGCGCAACTTCCTCGTCAGTCAAGCGGCTCCCCTTGCCCTTCGGGGGCATGCGTTCGTTCTCGTCCTCTTCGATAATGCGTGCGATTAACTCGCTTTGCTCAATATCTCCGGGTACGATTGCCGAGTAGCCTCCAAGGTCCAAGGTAGCTCCCTCGTGTGAATCGAGTCGCAAGTCCGCTTTGAGCTCTTCCTCATCCGGACCGTGACAGGCGATGCATTTATTGGAGAGAATCGGCCTGATGTCCCGGTTGAAGTCGATTCCTGCGCTTGCAGCGGTGGCCGAAAGCAGCAAAAGAGGCAGGTGTCGAAAGGTTGTGATCATCAGCCCTCTGGGTAGGGTAGGATATGCGACGTCGGGAGGCTATCGCATCTTTCGGTGTGGAGGGAGCGGTTTTGCCTTCAAATTACAAAGATTTCCGTTTAATCCCCTGTAAAATGGTGATTTCTGACACTTTTGCGGGAGTTCTTGGCCCGGAAAGAGAGTTCCGCCTTGATCGCAACAGAGTAATCGGGGAGGTTTCCCTCCCTTCCGGCGGGGAGTAGCTCAGCTTGGTAGAGCGCTGGCTTTGGGAGCCAGATGTCGCAGGTTCGAATCCTGTCTCCCCGACCATCTCCACTTTCGTGGTGTGTAGGCTTTATTCCGGGATGGAATAGTAGAGTTGCTCGAGAGTCAGGACGACATAGGAGGTAACGAGAATATCATCGTTTTCCCACCACCGGGAATTTTCGTTTACCCAGGAACCGTCTTTACTTTGGTTGCTGACAAGCAGTCGGCCAAGTTCCTTGCGCCAGTCAACCTTGGTCCCATCGGGCCGTTCGAGTTGGTCGATCCCTGCGGCGACCAAACTCTTGGTCATGGCGTGGTAGTAGTAATACAGCCCCTGTTGTCCCAGCCCGGGATTTTCCTTAAGGGTGTAGTTGTCCCCCAGCCACCTGAGGACGGATTTAACGCGCTCGTCGCTTGGATCAAGATCGGCATAAATTAGGGATAGGAGGCCCGCATATGACATGGATCCATATGAGCGCAGTGCGGTCCTTCCGTCTGGCAGCTTCTTCTCACCTGCTTTGCTATCACCGGGGAAGTAGACGAACCCGCCTTCGTCTTCTTTAGAGACCGCAGTGATCTGGTCGTTAGTTGATTCCTTATTCTGACATCGGGAGACGAAATTAAGAGCAGCTTCCCAATTGAGTTCGGGCTGCTTTCCCACCTTGTTGTCCTTGGCAATCTGGCGGGAATGGTAGAGGGCCTCGATAGCAAGATAAGTGTTCGACATGTCGGAGTGAGCGTAGGTTCCACCGTATCCGATTCCGCCATCATATTTATTGTCTGCAGTGCCCTTGCTGCCCCAATCCGTTTGCTGGTTAATAAGAAACTCCCGAGCCTTGAGGATTATCGGCTGATCTTCTTCCCTGTCGCGGGCCAGAAGTGCCATGATGGCTGATGACGTGTTGTAGGTTGCAAGCCCCTTGACGTAAATCCCGCCATCATCCTTCTGCTGCTCGACGAGCCAGTTAAAGCCTTCGTCGATATGCTTTGGGTGAGGCTTGGTATAGTCCAGACCCGGATCCCGCATCATGGCGGCAAGGACAAGAGCAGTGAGTGCGGGCGTTTCCTTTTCCCCCCAGAGGCCATCCTTTTCCTGCTGGCTTTCGAGAAAGGCGTTGCCTTTTCGGATGGCTCTCTCCATTTCAAGACGGAGAGATAGATACTCGCTCTGTTGCTGTCCTGCAGCCGGCGGAGCCGCCAGGAGGATGGGAAAAATGAAGATTACGAAGAATGTAGGTTTCATGGTGTCGAAGAGAAAAAGTGAATGGGTTACTTTGCTTTTTCAGCAGGACTGTTACTTTTGACGAAGGGTTTTATGGTAACGGTGACAGGTGTTCCAACTTCAGGTATTCGAGCGGTTGTGGGGATCCAGACATCATCCAGAGCGGCATCCCGGCCGGGCCAGTTAAACAGGGACGAGTTGGTTGTGAAGAGGGCCACGATGTCCCCGGATGCCTCTGCTTGAAAAGACTTTTCATGAAAGTATGAGCCGCCGTAGACCCAAGGTTTGGGCGCTAGCAGTTTTCGGGTCACTGTATTTGTGATCCACTCGTTCAGAGTCGCTTGTCCGGCGTCACCCGATTTTCCTTTCCATTGAAGCTGAATTTCAGCCCTTGCCGCGTTGCGCGTTTTCTCCGGAACGTCCGGAAACTTTCCAGTTGGACGGAAGTCTTCGCCGAGGATCGGGAAGAGTTCCTTGGATTCTTCGTAACCGAGAATCTTGAGGGCGATATTCACATGGAACGGACGAGCTTTGGTGATGAGGACGGCTTCATGAATTTTTCCGTTCTGGTGGACAATGGCATACTCAAGAGCCCCCTCTTTCATGTTGACCTCTGCAGGGAAACTTATTTCCCGGGACTTTTGCTCGAAGTTAACAATGCCAATCTTGAATTTGCCATCTCCAAGATCCTTCACAGGTGGGGCCTCGACGGAGTCTGGCCCGTCTGCTGCGGAGGCAAAGGCTCCGGTGAGGCCAAGGGTTACAGCCAGAAGCGGTTTAAGCATAATGTGATTATGACTGCGCTTGGTGGTGGTGTCAAAGGGGCACGGGGGTGTCTCTCCTTAAACCTTTAAAAGGCCAATAATTGGTCAGTAGCTGCCTAATAGGTGAGCAGAGTTCTGATGCGGGGAGCGCGCTCAGCTCCTATTTGAGGTCTTTATTTAACTCGAATCTAGTTCTGCCCGCCTGAATCTTGATTGAGGGACTCGGCGAACCGGAACCAGTGAAGGCGGGTGATCTGGCGTCGGAAATCCAGTTTGGGATCACCCGGGTGACTACTGTTCTCTGGCGTGACAATTCCATTCATGGTCGCGAGTTCCTGTCGGAGTAACTGGTAGGCGTTCGACAGGATCAGGAGCAAGTGATGCTCCACAGAGTCATTTGCGGGGGCAAGTCCTTGAGATTTCGATTCTCCTTTTGAAGAGCTCGAAAAATAGATCGTGGCAGGTAACTCAATGGTCGTCCTGCGTGCAGCCCAGCTCACCCGTGCTTCGATCAGCAGGGTGTAGTCCGAGTCTTTACGGAGAAAATCGGCAGCTTCTTGCATGGCTGCCTTTTGGTTTTGCGAAGCGGTTTTACGAGTTGCCATCTGAAGAAGGACTGGGATGTCGCCGGCCGGGTCGATGTTCCAGTGTGTCAAGGTTGGGCGTATCCGCATAATTGCGTCCTCGGCCGTCTTACGTTCCTGGGGAGAGGGACGACAGGAGTCGAGCACCCGTTCCCAAGCCAGGAGCGAACGATCCCAGTGGCCCTGGGTCTCTAATTCGGTAGCAAGACTTACCATGTAACCGGCCCCCCTGGAGGCATACTCAGAATATTCCGCGAGTCCGGGAGCGCTTTCGATATCTCCTAGGTCGAGGTCACTTTTTGGGGGAGGGGGTGGCGGTTCAGAGATTGGGATTTCGGCCTCTGGTGCTGGTCCAGATGCTACCTGAGGCTTTACCGGGTCAGTCATGAACTCGGGCAGTGGTTTGATTGTCCCAGTAGGGGACAGAAAATCCATGTTCCTTGTGCGGAGCCACCAGCACAGGGCTGCTGACACGATGACTGATCCAATGACAACGGGAACAGGAATCCGCATGGTTCCGGAGAATCTCCGGTCCGAGCCTGAAATTCAAGCCTTGTGGGGGCAAAGGCTGCAACAGGGCCCCGTAGACCGTTGGTGCGGTGATCGAGAAGTGCTATCGCCTCTCTGCACTCTTTACTTGAAGAGCCCGCTTGCCGACCCGGTCACGCAGGTAGTGAAGCTTAGCCCGGCGGACCTTACCGCGGGTAGTCACTTCCACTTTCGAGATTCGGGGAGAGTGCAGCTGAAATACTCTCTCCACTCCTTCTCCGTAGGAAATCTTTCTTACGGTAAAGGCAGAGTTGACCGAACTTCCACGCCTGGCGATGACTACACCTGCAAAAATCTGGACCCTCTCCTTGCCTCCTTCGCGAACCAGAGTGTGGACCTTGACGGTGTCTCCAACGTTAAAATCAGAGACCTCCTCCTTGAGTTGCTCCTGCTCGATTTTCCTGATGACGTCCATGGATTGTATTGTGGAGGGAGGATTAATTGGGGAGAACCTGTTATACAGAGCTCTCTGGGGGCGGGAGGGCTACACGATGCCCCTGCCAGATGCAATCGTTTTTTGTATCTCTAATCCTAGTTTTACTGAGGATAGAGGATTCTGCCGCAATTCTCGCAATTCACGAGTTCCTTACCTGCTTGCACTCGTACCATTGTTGCAGGAGTTGCCTTGACGTGACAGCCGAGACATTGCCTTTCGCGCGTGATCGGCACCACGACGGGCGCTCCCAACTTTTCGAGGAGGCGTTCGTAGATAGAAATGGTGTCTTCTTCAATGCCCACAAGGAGCTGTTTCCGCTCCACTTCGAGAGATTCTGCCTCCCGGGAGAAGTGATCCGCTCGTTTTTGGAGTGTCTCTATTTCCTCATCGACCCCTCCTTTTGTTCTGGCATACGCCGCTTGGGCCTCAGTCAATGAACTTTTCAGCTCATCGCTCTTTTCCATGAGTTCCAGCTCGCGGGTTTCGAGTCCATCGATCTCCTCGGAGTAGTGGATGACTTTAACTCCGAGCGCCTGATATTCCTCGTTTTTTTTAGTCTCAAACTGCTGCGTTTTAAGCCGTGAGATGGATTCTTTGCGAGTTCCGATGTCAAGTTCGACACCCTTGATGGCAACTTCATTCTCCTGCAGCGAGGATTTCGCATCGTCTACGGCAGCCTGGTTCTCTGCCAGCCGTTTCCCAGCCAGTTCCTGCTCCACTGGAATGCGTTTCAGTTCCTTGCGGAGTTCTTGGAGGCGGAGGTCCCGTTCCTGCAGACTCAGTAGTGCGGTGATGTCGGGCGGCATTGACCTTTCCTAGCCTACCAGCTCGGGGGGTCAAGGTCCCGTCTTCAATGTGCTGCTTCGGAGAGAGTCCCCAAGCGAAAGTTCGCCCGGAATGTGTTGAAAAGAGCTCTCTTAGGGGCAATCCTCATCGTGTTGCCCGATAGATACCTCTCTGATGACTCTCCGCATCCAATGCCCCGCCTGTCAGCGGCAATTCACAGTCAATGAGGAGCTGAAAGGGAGAACCGTTGAATGCGGATCATGCGAAAAGCAATTTATCGTCGATAGAAACTCTATTGTCAAAGAGCGCGATCGCTACTTTCCGGGGGATATCAAGAAACCGGGGCTCAAGCACTACGGGGTAGCTCCTAGTCAGTCTGAGTCTGCGCCCCGGGTTGATTTTGCCACCGCTATGTATAGCGAAGCGGCAAGCGCTGCGGATGTGATTCCGCCGGCTCCTGGTCGGACTATTGCCGGAGTAGCAGGGATGGCCATTCTTTTGGTGTATCTCGTTGTTTTAGTCTTTGGTTGGATGGGGCAGGGGTTGTTCGGAGAGATGGAACCTGCAAAGCGAATCCTATTGAGTGGATTTGTAATCGTGGTTGGGCTTTTGCTCATATTTACGGGGAGTCTCCGTCGTCAGAAGCAAGCGGTTTTCGGTGGGGCTGGAGTTGCCGTGGCCGTATTAGTGCTGAGTATTTTCATGCCGCCCGGGGATCCCCTGACCCGGGGGCCCGCTTCTCCAAACCAAGCTCCTGTGGAAAGGACGTTTTTGGATGCAGAGCCGATCAGGATGTCTGAGGAAAAAGCCCGTTCCCAGATGGCCTACGATCCGATTCAGAGAGCGATTGACACGTTCGGACAGGAATCGGTTTGGGCCCTCTGGGCTCCCAAGATGGGGCAGCATTTTCGGTATCAGATTCAAAGATATCTTCAGCGTAAGACCGGTTCTGCAGCTCGGCCGGCATTTTACCCCCGGGAACAAGGAGGGCTAATGGTGATTGAAGGAGTTGACATCAAAATGCCCGAGTTAGTTAGTCTCGTGGAGCGTTTTGCGAATGTGGAAGACGTTTATGAGGACCTCCGGGTCCTCAGGATTGAGGTGAAGGGGGAAAATCTGCTGGAAGCTAGCTCGGAGCTCGAAGCTCGATTAAACGATACAACTAGTGAGTCCTTTATTGTGCTGAACCGGAAGGAGCTGGAGCATATCGATGTCGACAGGATGAAGGATGCTGCTCAGCGGCTTTCAATGGTGGAGCCAACACGGTTTCGTAATGAAATTTCCGGTCGGCTTGTGGAGTTGCTTGATGAGGAAGCTGATACGGATTTCCGTTCGACGATCTGTAAGGCTATCATGGTGTGGTCCTCTCCTGGAGACGGTGCAGAGCGTGCGGTGGTCCGCCTTGTATCAGATCTGATTTCCAGTCAGCAAAGCGTTCCGAAGAGCACGATTAAATTTCTCGTCGAGCGACGTTCCGCGGGTTTGATACCCCTTTTGAAAGAGCTCTGGGAAAACGCTCCGCTGACTTGGGAAGGCGAGGTTATTGCCATGGGTAGCGACATGGAGGCAGTCATTGCTCCGTCGATTCATTCTAATGCTGATTTAGCTGCTCAGAGGTCCGCTTTGCTCATTCTCCGGCGAGTGGGGACGGAGCTAAGTCTGCCCGATCTTCGAAGTGCACTTGAAACTTCGGAGAAAGGATCGGACGTGATTCTGCTGATTGAGCGGGCCATAGAAGGCATCGAGAGTAAGGCACAGAACAGCGGTGAAGCGCCAGAGCCGGAAGTGAGGCCTCTCGTCGCGCCGGAAGTAGCCCCCGCTCCTGAGGTAGAGCCGCTTGAAATCATCGAGGAAGAAAAGCCGGATGAGCCGGAGTCCATCCCGCAGGACAATTGACCATGAATGTGTCGCTTTGACGGGCGATTGTAGACGCTGCGGACTTACCACGATCTTTCGGAGAAATCTTGGATTCGAACTCCCTGAAAATTCGTTATTTAAAGGGGTTTAAGCTCGGATGTTCTAAGGGCTTTCGGAGGTGAGGGCGGGGTGTCTCGGTCATATCTGGTAGTGCCGCAGCCGATTGAAGCTCACGACTTTCTTGTCGTAGGCCCCCCATTCATGCTCCTATCCACTCATGAGACGACGCTCCTTTCTGCGCACCGCCACTGCTACTGCTCTTTTCGCCGGACCCACCCGGAGTCTTCTCGCTCTTGAGAAGAACGACAAGTTTCGCCGGCAGATAGGGATCCAACTCTACACCCTTCGCAATCAGATCAAGAAGGATCCCCTCGGCACCATCAAGGCGGTCAAGGAGGCCGGTTACGTCCAAGGAGAGATGTATGGTTTTCCTAATTGTGATCCCATGATCAAAGCGGCCAAAGCGGTGGGGCTCCAGTTGCACTCGTCGCACTTTGATTGGGAGTCAGTGGTTAATCCATCTGACGGGGAGTTCACCGACTTCCGCAAGACTCTTGAAAAGGCCACCAAGGTAGGTCTCAGCCATCTCGTGATCCCTTATCTACACGGCAAAGATCGTGGAACTCTCGACGATTACAAGCGAACTGCCGAGAACTGTAACAAGGCGGCATCACTGGCGAAGAAGGAGGGTGTCCAGCTGGCCTATCACAACCATGCCTTTGAGTTTGAGCCGAAGAAAGATGGCGTTTCCGGATTCGACGTCTTCGTCAAGGAATTCAGCTCTGAGATGCAGTTCGAGCTAGATGTTTTCTGGGTCAAAGTAGGCAATATCGAGCCAGTTCAACTGATTAATAAGCTCAAAGGACGGGTCTCCCAGCTTCATCTCAAGGATCTGAAAAAGGGGACTAAGGTCCCCAGTTTTGGCGGGCTGCCCAAGGAGGCGTTCAAGGAGCTGGGCAATGGGATGATCGATATGGAGCCCATCATTGTTGCTGCTCACAAAGGGGGAGTTTCACACTGTCACGTCGAGCAGGATCATAGCCCCGCGCCTCTCAAGAGTATTGTTGAGAGCATGACCTATCTGAGGAGCTTATAAGCTCTTTGTGGTATCGACTGCCGCAGCAGACAGCTTGAAGAAGCATAGCGAGGTTACTTTGCAAGTAATCTCTAAGTTGATCTCTAAGTTCTTGGACAAGCGAAAGGTCAAGACAGCCCGTGGAGGCAAGTGGTATCCCACTTCTGTTAAGAATCTTTTGGAGAAGATTTATAGAGATTTGTCTTCCTCTGCTTGAGTGGCCCAAGGGCCAGCCATCTACTCCCGACGCATATGAATCTCCAGTAGTAGCTTTAATCTCCTGCCACAAACCTTCGCGCTTTCCCTGTCGAGGTAGAGTCCTTTGCTTGATTTCTAGAGCCTCAAGGGTTTCTCTCTGGGCCGTCAAAGGGTGCGTAGTCCAACGGCAGAGACAAGCGACTTAAAATCGCTCCAGTGTGGGTTCGACTCCCACCGCACCTAGACTTTTTCCGAGATTTCACCATAGGCAGTTTATTTTTGTTCGGATTTGGTTATCTGAGAATTTTTGATTCCCGCGATCGTTTTCTTCAGGCTTTTTGGGAAACGCCACTATGAAACTTTGGGAGCGTTCCTAAAACTAGATGGTTAATGAAAACATTTCTATTGTTACTGCCGCTACTATTGGCTTCGTGTGCTGTAGATCGCACTTTTGATCCATACGCTGGTCAAGATGGAGATCCCGATTTGTGGGAAGTTCCTTCTCGTCCAGAAGATTATATTCCACCAGAGGCGTAAGCGGGGAATACCCTGCCCGATTTCTCAAAAGATATTGGCTGATGAGTGTACAGAGTTACTGCGAACCTTTGCCCAATAATCCTATTATAGTCTATGTTTATTGGATCTAAGCCTAGAAACGAAAGTTATTTTTCGGTTATTAAAAGTTTTTACCCATTTATTACCCTGTTTTTCTCTAGGTTAGGCTACTGGTTCTCAAATTAAGGCTCAAATAGCCAAAAGACGGAAGGTTTTAGCAAAATATGGCAATGTTAGCCTGAATTCTTGTGGTTTTCAGCCTCAAGATCTCTGATTTCTGATTCTCCTAATATGCATTTTCCGAGGATCGCATTTTCTCAAAGATGCTTATCCCGCG
>PARF01000059.1 GCA_002709915.1 Roseibacillus sp.
TCCGGAGGTGTATCCAATATCTCCTTCTCCTTCCGCGGAAACAACATTGTCAGGGAAGCCATGCACTCGGCATTCCTTTTTCATGCCACGCAGGCAGGAATGGACATGGGGATTGTTAATGCAGGAATGCTCGAAGTATACGACGAGATTTCTCCCAATCTTCTTGAAGGTGTCGAAGATGTTATTCTCAACCGGCACCCTGAAGCAACTGATCGGCTCCTCACCATTGCTGAGGATTTTATCGGAAAAGAGGGAAAAAAGCAGGAGGCCGATCTGCGCTGGAGAGACAACCCGGTAGAAAAGCGCCTCGAGTATGCACTGCTTAGGGGCATAACCGAATTCATCGACTCGGACACGGAGGAGGCGCGAAATCAATATGGACGTCCGCTGAAGGTCATTGAGGGCCCGCTAATGGATGGCATGTCTATCGTGGGGGACCTTTTCGGTGAGGGTAAAATGTTTCTCCCGCAGGTAGTAAAGTCGGCCCGGGTCATGAAAAAAGCTGTGGCTTGGCTTACGCCCTTCATGGAAGAGGATAAGGCTGCCAACCCCGACCAGCACTCCGCCGGCAGAGTCGTGATGGCTACGGTAAAAGGCGACGTCCATGATATCGGCAAGAACATCGTTGGCGTAGTCCTTTCCTGTAATGGCTTCGAGGTGAAAGATCTGGGAGTGATGGTATCCTGCGAAAAAATTCTAACTGCCGCTCGAGACCACAAGGCGGACATCATTGGGCTATCAGGGCTGATTACTCCCTCCCTTGATGAAATGATTCACGTAGCCTCTGAGATGGAGCGAACCAAAATGGATACGCCACTACTGATCGGAGGCGCCACCACCTCGGCCGCCCACACCGCTATCAAGATTGCCCCTGCCTATTCGGGGCCGGTCGTCCATGTTCTTGATGCATCTCGATCGGTGCCGGTTACTACGGCTCTGCTAAGTCCTGACAATAGCGACGACTTTAAAAAGGAGAACGAGGCAAAGCAGGAGNAATATCGCCTTTCCTTCAGCGGAGGCCAACGCAAGCCATCCATATCCCTGTCAGAGGCACGGGCAAACCGTTTCAAAGGTGATTGGGACAACTATTCTCCACCCGTTCCCGAATTTACAGGCACGAGGGTAATCGAGCACCAGTCCATCCGGGAATTGACCAACTATATTGACTGGTCTCCTTTCTTTCACGCCTGGGGACTACGTGGCGTCTGGAAAAACGAAGAGAAAATTCTGAAAACTCGGAACGAGGAACAAGCCGCTGAAGCACAAAAGCTCTACCTCGAAGCTAATGAAATGCTGGAAACGATCATATCTCAAAACCTGCTCGAGGCACGGGGGGTTTTCGGATTTTTCCCAGCGAACTCAGACGGTGATGACTTGATCATCTGGGCCGATGAAAATCGCTCTCAGGAGAGAACACGGTTTCATAGCCTGCGCCAACAAATAGCTAAAGACAGCGACAAACCTCACTACGCACTTGCAGATTTTCTCAGTAAAGACGTTACCACGAGTGATTACCTCGGGGGCTTCGTAGTGGGAATTCACGGCGCTGACGCTTGGGCGAAGGATTTGGACGAGCAGAATGATCCCTATCAGGCAATCATGGCAAAAGCCCTTGCCGACCGTTGTGCAGAAGCGTTTGCAGAACTCCTTCACCATCGGGCCCGGGTCGCGTGGTCCATTGAGAGTCCTCAGCAGTTTTCCAGTGAAGAGCTAATCCACGAGAACTACAGAGGAATACGACCGGCTCCTGGATACCCCGCACAACCCGATCATACTGAAAAGCCCATTCTTTTTGATCTGCTTGAGGCCAGTCAATCCACCGGGGTNACTCTTACGGAATCAAACGCTATGCATCCAGGAGCATCGGTCTGTGGGCTCTACTTTTCTCANCCAGAAAGCCGCTACTTCGCAATCAACTCCTTGCAGGAGGATCAGATAGATGATTACGCCCGGCGAAAGGGCATCAGCAGAGCCGAGTGTGAAAAATGGCTTGGGCCGTGGTTGGGATACGAAGGATAAGTTAGGAGGCANACGCTAGCCCATCTTTTCACTACGCTTCCTTTCGTGAGGACAAAGGATCCGTTTACGGAGTCGGATAAGATTAGGAGTGGCCTCCACAAATTCGTCTGGCTCGATATATTCNATGGCCCTTTCCAGACTCATTTTGATAGGAGGTCTCAATCCTTCATCAATACTCTTAGTAGCAGAACGATGATTGGTAAGATTCTTAGCCTTAGTGGGATTCACCGGAAGATCCCCGGACCGTGAGTTTTCACCAACGATCTGGCCCTCGTATACCTCATCGGACGGTCCCACGAAAAGCCTTCCCCTCTCCTCGAGCCCTTCCAGAGAATACGCCATGGCAGTACCCGTTGACATGGACACCAGGCACCCCTGTTCCCGGGCTCGAATTTTGCCCACNACAGGCCGATATTCCTTAAAAAGATGGGACATGACCCCGTGACCACTTGTCAGATTCATGAGTTCAAACTCAAACCCTATCAATCCACGAGTCGGAATAATCACTTCAAGGTAGCTCATCCTGCCCCGAGGCTCCATCACTTCGACCACGCCCTTCCGATTGGCCAGACTCTGAATGACTCCTCCGGTCATATCACCTGGAAGCTCAAGATAGAGAGTCTCAAAGGGCTCTACCTCAGCGCCACTCTCATAGTGCGTGATTACNGTGGGGCGGGAGACCAGGACCTCGTAATCCTCTCTCCGCATGGTTTCGACCAAAACCGCAATCTGCATCGCCCCACGAGCTGCGACATTAAAGACCCCGGCCTGATCTGACTCACTAACCTCAATGGACACATTCGTCTTTATCTCCCTCTGCAGACGATCCCATAGAGCCCGGGAGGTCACATTCTTTCCATCACGCCCTGCAAAAGGGCCATCGTTGACCGCGAACTGCATTTGAACCGTAGGCGGATCAATGGCCACAAAGGGCAAGGGCTCTGCTGATTCATCCGCTGCTAGAGTCTCTCCAATATCGACATCCTCAAAGCCTGCAAGACCAATGATATTACCCGCCTCACCGACTGCAGCATCCTGAGTGCCAAGTTTAGCATACTCAAAAACCTTNGTAACCTTACTCCGCACGCGGCTCCCATCCTCACGTAACAGCCAAAGGGCATCCCCTTTAACGACCTTCCCAGACTCCACCCGTCCCAGCGAGATACGCCCCACGTAATCATCCCAGTCAATATTACTGACCAGCATCCGGAAAGGAGCCCCAGAGTCCACCTTCGGTGGAGGGACCCTTTGCAGAATTACTTCAATCAGTGGCTCAACACTATCCCGATTGTCGCTGCTGAGATCTGTGACGAAGTAACCCTCTTTTGCGCTCCCATAAAGGACCGGAGCTTCGAACTGGTCTTCGGTGGCTCCGAGCTCGATCAGCAGCTCAAGAACACGATCCTGCACTCCCAGGGGATCAGCCGCATCACGATCAATCTTGTTGATCACAAGGATGGGCAGAATTCCCTCCGCCAGCGCCTTTCGCAACACGAACCGGGTTTGTGCCTGAGGACCCTCAAACGCATCGACGACCAGAAGGACCCCGTCCACCATTCGCATAACTCGCTCAACCTCGCCTCCAAAATCGGCGTGACCTGGCGTATCTACGATATTGATGGTCTTATCCCCCCACTTAACCGCAGTATTCTTTGATTTGATCGTGATTCCCTTCTCCCGCTCCAGATCCATGGAATCCATAGCTCGCTCCTCCAGCTTCTGATGGGCCTCGACAACTCCTCCCGCCTTGAGCAGCTCATCGACAAGCGTCGTTTTCCCGTGATCTACGTGGGCGATAATCGCGATATTACGAATGTGCTCAGTCATGAATTCAATTCGAGTAGATGAAAGCCCTGTCGAGGCCACCTTTGGCAGGCCGGGAGACTCCGTAATATTTGCTCAAATGCAAGCGCTTGAGTGATCAAATCGAGGACACTTCTTGCTTGCCTCCTCCTNAAGCTCTCTGACTCTTACCCGATGGCCCGTATTCTTCTCATTGGCGCGGGTGGCGTTGCCAACGTGGTCGCGGTGAAGGCCGCACAGCAGCCGGACACCTTTTCCTCCCTCTGCATAGCCAGTCGTACTCAGGAAAAATGTGACAAAATTGCTGAAAGGATAAAAGCAGATCTCCCCGTGACTACTGCTCAACTCGATGCCAGTAACAGCGCTTCAATCGCTGGGCTCATCCGGGGCGAAACTGCTTCCATCGTCATCAACGCAGCACTTCCCGAGCAAAATCTGCCGATCATGGAGGCATGTCTGGAGGCAGGGGCACATTACATTGATACTTCTGCTCCAGAACCTGTTCCCGGTGCCTATGAGTTATTTTCCTACCGTTGGCAACTCGCCTACCACGAACGCTTCAGGGCGGCAGGACTGACCGCGCTACTCTCCATCGGGTTCGATCCGGGGGTAACCAATGTATTCGCTGCTCATCTCGCAGGCATCTTCGATCAGATCCAGACGATCGANATCATCGACTGTAATGGGGGCTCTCATCAACACCCATTCGCCACGAATTTTAATCCCGTCACAAATTTGCAGGAAATCACTCAACCTTCTCTCTGGTGGGAGAATAATCAATGGAATGAAGAGCCCGCTTTCCATACCAAAAAAGTATTCATGCTTCCGGGCCTTGGATTACACCAGCTCACCCGTCTCTATCACGAAGAGCTGGAGACACTCGTTACGCGGATCAGCGGTCTTGAACGGGCTCAATTCTGGATGAGGCTTTCCGAAGACTATCTCCAACATGTTACGGTTCTCTCGGAAACCGGACTACTTTCCATGAATCCGGTAGAGCACGAAGGTGTTCAGATAGCGCCACTCGANTTTCTCAGCAAAACTCTGCCAGACCCTTCCACCCTTGGCCCGGACTACATTGGAAAAACAAACATAGGCTGCCTCGCCCGCGGCATCCTGAACGGGAGAGAGTTGACCCGTTACATTTACAATCTTTGTGATCATGGAGAAGCGTTTGAAGAGACCGGAGCTCATGCCGTCAGCTACACTGCAGGGGTGCCTCCCGTTGTTGCTGCTGAGCTTCTCCTTGCCAGGCATACTGACTGGAACAAGCCCGGCGTCTGGGTCCCCGAGGATCTCCCAACAGCCCCACTCTTAACCCGGCTCGCCCAGCGTGGCCTGCCATGGAAAATGGTCGATGGAGATTCTCTCCTCGCCTGAGAAGCCGCCACTTCTCCTGCATGCGGCCCTCCTGCGCTTATTTTTTCTTTCTAAGAAAAGGCGGAATATCGAGATCTTCGCCCTCGATAAGGTTAGGGTCTTCACCCTCGAATTTTCCTTTAGGTCCACCATCAAGAGCTAATTCGCCTTGTGGCCTCTTCGCCTTGGCAGAGGCCTGAATCTCCTCCAGAGATTCTACCTTGATCGGGGCCGGCCCCCCTGTCGGACCAGTCTCCGCNAAAAATGCATCATCATCCTCTAAATCAAGCGATTCCCCCATCTCCTCAAGATTGGGAACTGCCTCCACGAATGAGGAGGCTTTGGCCTTATCGNAGACAGGAGCAGGCGCCTCATCTGGAATGATCCTCAGGTTTTCTTGATCTCCCTCTTCGGACTCGGGAAGCTCCTTCACTCTTATCCTGACATTCGAGCCTACTTCCGACCGACTCTCATCGTCCATCACCTCGAACTCAGCTACATCCTCTGANACTTCGACCGATCCTTCGTCAAATTCCTGCTCAACCTCTTGCTCAACCTCTTGCTCAACCTCCCGCTCACGTGAGGAGGTCCGGTCAGGCTCGACTGAAGATTCTTCCTCCATGGTCTCCACCCGGGCCNCTTCGACCTCAGGTAGCATTTCTTCGGATGAGACAGAATTTCCAGTGTCTTTATCGTTGAATGTCTCTGCTCTCTCCGTGGACACACTCTTGGAAAAGTCTGTGTGGAGGCGGTCTTCTGGTAGAGAGCTCACCAATGTTACACTCAAGGACTCATCCATGGCAGGGTCCACATTGGTTCCAAATAATATCTGTGCCGTCTCAGGAACATGCTTGCTAAGCCCTCGCATAAGTAACTCCAGTTCATAGAGCGTCATATCCTCACCCCCACAAACATGAACAAGTACAGTGTCAGTATCGTTAAGCAGACTTCCTCGATCTAGAAGCGGACTTACCAAGGCGTTCTTCAGCGCCTGCTGCGCACGATTCTCACCACGGGCAATACCTGATCCGAAGAGGCAACGTGATTTAGGCGAACTTAGAGCAGCCATCAGGTCATCAAGACCGATATTAACAAGACCCGGACGCATCACAATTCGCGTTACTGCCCGAATACTCTCAGAAACCATGCGATCTGCTGCTGAGAAGGCCTCATGCACACCCTGCTTGGCCAGAACCAGCTCTCCCATCCTTGTATTATCGAAGGTGATCAGGGCNTTCGCCAGAGTCGAAAGTTCAGCNAGGGCGTNCTCTGCCTGTTCNCGCCGTCGGGCNCCCTCAAAATTGAAAGGNGTTGTNGCAAANACAACGGTGAATGCNCCTTCATCTCGNGCTAGCTGNGCNATNAGAGGNGCCGCTCCAGANCCTGTTCCCCCNCCAAGACCNACNCAGANNAAAATAATTTTACGATCCCGCANNGCGTCNCGAATTTCCAGTTCCGCCTCNTGTGCCGCCTGATTTCCNAGNGCNGGGTCACCNCCCGANCCAAGGCCCCTCGTNAGATTNCGNCCNAGCTGAATCTTTTCCGGTGCCACTGANCTGGTAAGAGTGCGAACATCCGTNTTACAGGCAAGAAGCTCNGCNCCCTCCATNCCATCAAGNGCAATCCGATCCANCATNTTNGCGCCGGCACCTCCAACCCCGATAATTTTAACGGCTGAATTCGGGATNGTTTGCTGGCGNGTTCTCTCGTAGGGNATCATGGCTGNTCTGCTTCTGCCCNAGTAAGGGAAATCAACNGCCAAATGGCCAGAGCGAACGCAAAAATCCGCTCNCCTTNGAGAAGACCGAGGAATTCGGACGTTCCTCCTCCAAAATCTGGGCATAACGTATCAATCCGAGGGCAGTCGAATATTGAGGATCCTTGATATAAGCATGCACCCCACTGACATCGGGGCTCTCGGGCTTGTAGACTGGAAGACCGAAAACGTCCTGCGCCAGCTCACCCAGCCCTGTCATCTGACTGGATCCTCCAGTCAGGAACACCCCTTTCCCCACCCTCACGAGCCCATCCTCGGGAAGACGCTCCTTAACGAGTTCAAAGGTTTCCTGAAAACGCATCCGGATCACATCGTTGAGAATCTGTCTTTTCAGCTCTACGTCTGGAAATCCTCCTTCGTCAGGAACGATAACAACACCCTCTGATTTTTCGGGGTCTCCCGAGGCGCATCCCTCGGTTTTCTTTACCTGTTCAGCCTTGGAGAGCGGAAGGTGTGTCACCAGGTGAATATCGTTAGTCACATGGTCACCACCAACTGGAATACATCCAGAGGCGAGAATTGCACCGTCCACGTAAAGAACGTAATCGGTCGTACCTCCTCCAATATCGAGCACAAGCGCCCCAGCCTCCTTCCACTTCCTCTCAAGAACTACCTGTGCAGAGGCAATTGGAGCGAAAACAACGTCATCAACATCCAGAGGAATTTCACGAGCACATTTGATACTGTTCTGCACGCGGGTTCTGACTCCATGAATAATATGAAACTCAGCCTCCAACTTCCTACCCATGAGCCCCGTCGGCATCGTTGCATGGGGCTGACCGTCCACCGCATAGTGTCTGATTAAGCTATGCAGATACACATGTTCACTGGGAATCGCTATGTCACTGGCGATCTCCTTAACCTCTTCAACATGCCGCGGCCGTATCTCCGACTCTCCCTCGGGCAGTCGATAGGTACCCCTGCTGTTCTCACCTTCAACATGCGGACCAGTGACAGAAAGAAAGACACTGCTGATATCCACATCGCTGAGATCTTCCGCCTTAAGCAAAGCAGCCTTCACACAAGCACGGACCTGGGGATAGTCAACGATCTCACCCTTTCGAACACCGGCAGAACTGGTCTCTCCCAGTCCTAGAATTTTAACCGAACCATCAGGTTTCACCTCGGCAACCACCATCACTGTCTTGGTAGTTCCAATCTCTAGACCAACATGAATTCTGGGCTTACCCATTTTTATTCTTGATACTTGCTGGTTTGATAAACTTGGAAAAATCAGGCCGTTCAGGGCCGGAGAAGGGCTTCAATATCTCTGTGAAGACGACTGCGGGGCATCTTCGGCCCTCCTACTAATTCAGGAATCACCGGTATATTACGCTTCGGAATAAGATTCACGGTAAAGATCGACTCCCCTTTCCTCGTCGTTGCATCCATGAGGACAACGAGATTCTGCAACTGTCTTTCATGATCCTCCATGCCAAAAGTTGCCATCACTCCGGTGTTAGTTGCCGCCTCTAATGAGTAATCGTTGCGTACTGCCACCACAGGCAAAGACCACGGTGTATTCTTCAGCTTATCCTCCGACAGTTCAAGCAACGAGAGCGCCTTCCGAGCCTGATGATGACGAATCTCCTTCCCTAGTGTGATGTCACCATCCTGAACTTGGCTGACAAGAACAACCGGAAGATCCTGAGCTCTGTCCTTCCACCATGATTCACAGGGAAAACATACCCCGTCTTTATCGAGCAGAATACCCGTAACCGGATGCTTCGCTATAATTCCCAAGGGACGACATTCCAGCCATGCAACGGGCTCGCGTTCTTCAATATGCACCCTGAGACTACCCGGCAAGCGTCGACTGAGGTAGACGTTTTCCACGCTGGGACGACGGAGAAGACACTCCTCCACGTCATGCAAATTAAGCGCAAAAACGCTTGATCCCGGGGTGATTCCAGAAACCTCGATGAAATGCTCTGCATCTAACTCGCCATTGGTCTCCACGACGAGGTGTCGCAATGCGAATTCCTCATTCTCGACAAAAAACTCACGCATTCCGAACCGAATACCCCAGACCGCACCACCGAGCAGCGCCCCAATCAAAAACAGCTTTCCTGCTGAACGGAGATGGCGCAGGCAGGAAAAACCAAAAATTCGTGGCGAGCGAACCTTCATGTATAAGCGCCGCTCCACTCCGTGTCGGTTTATTCGGGAGGTCTTATAACGAGACATTTTAAGCGCGAAGAGATAACGAGAGCTCCACGATCCTGCGACAGAGAGCACCAAACTCATATGATGGTGTAGCCTCAGCGGCTCCCTTTGGCAGCAAACTGCTCGCTGTCATCCCCGGGATCGTATTGGCTTCCAAGATATAAGGATTACTTAGGGAATCTAGCAGGATATCTACCCTCGAGTAAACCTCAATCCCAAGCACCTGATGAGCACGCATTGCAACCTCCTGCACAATTTTCGTGGTTTTTGCGTCCAAATCAGCTGGGCAAAAATACTCCGTGCTTCCTTCGCTCCCCATCCACGGATATTTATTACTCATATCGTAGAACCCAGCCTTGGGCACAATGTGCACCACCGGGAATGTCTCATTCCCAACGATGCCAACTGTCAGCTCTTTTCCCTCGACGAATCGCTCAATCAGAACCTCAGAACCGAATTGGGCTGCGTCCGCTAAGGCGACTTTTCTCTCCTCCTGATTTGTTACAATATGAACTCCCACGCTGGAACCTTCTCGCGGCGGCTTGATCACATAGGGATAGGACATCCGAGGAAATTCTGATCCACCATGCACGTCGATGACTTCAAATTCGGGCGTCGGAATCCCTGATTGTCTGAAGAGGCTTTTACTTGCGATCTTGTCAAAGGCCACGCGACTACTTTCAGGACCAGCCCCGGTATAAGGGATGCCGATGGACTCCAGATAATCCTGCAGCACTCCGTCCTCACCGAAGGTTCCATGAATCACATTGAATACCAAACCTGTCCCCTCTGGTAATTCTGGCTGAGTATCGATTACGTCAACTCCTACTGCGTTCAAACCCTCTCCGCGTAACGCACTTAAAACCGCTCGCCCTGAGTTCAGGGAGACCTCTCTCTCCGACCCCGGACCTCCCATCAACACCGCAATCAATATTGAATTATCCATGGACGCAACAAGGCTATGGGTATTGGCCTGCATGGTCGAGCGCTTAGAGCTTTTCGCTTCTCCTCCCCCTTACTTTACTCCCCGACCCGGTTCCCAAGGGCGGAACCTGTCATCGGATGCGCCAACAATCTAGAAAACTACCTGATCTTCCCCCACGATCTGGATTTCTGTTTCAAGATTGATACCTCGGCGGTCTTTTGCCTCTCGTCGAATGTCCTCAATAAGTTGAAGAACATCGTCGGCACTGGCCTTTCCTCGATTGACTATGAAATTTCCATGCTCATGAGAGACCTCTGCCATGCCAACACTTTTTCCCTTGAGCCCCATTTCATCGATAACTTTCCCAGCTCCGATATTCTCCGGGTTTTTGAAAATACAACCAGCACTTGCAGCCAATGGCTGACTCTGCCGACGATGGTTTTTTGATTCCACCATTTTCTCTCTGATCTGATCCCCTTCCGCTGCCTCGCCCCGGAAAACCGCGCGCAGCGCATAGCTCCGGTGCAGCTCTGGGACATTGCGGTAATGGGCCTCGATCTCCTCACGGGTTCGGGTTCTAATTTCTCCGTCTTCGTCCAGAAAGGTAATGCTAACGACCTGATCGAAAGTCTCCCAGCCCATCGCTCCCGCATTCATGCGCAGGCCTCCTCCGACATTTCCAGGAATGCCTTCCATCCATGCGAAGTCTCCTAATCCCACGTCTTCTGCAAAACTAGCAACCTTTTTGAATCGCACACCAGCACCGGCGGAAAGAAGATTTCCGCTTACTTCCAACTTCCCGAACTCTCCCTTCGAAGGATGAATCACCGCTCCGCGGATTCCCCCATCCCTAACCAGGAGATTGGACCCCCGCCCTACGACCCGGACCGGAACCCCCCTCTCCTTGAAAAACTTAACTGCACCGGCAAAAGCACTAAACGTCCTTGGCTCAATCCAGAACTGCGCCGGTCCACCAACAAGCATCGTTGTATGGCGACGCATCGACTCATAAAGTTTTATCTCGAGATCCGTATCGGCAAACTCAGCTTTCAGGAGATCAACCAGTTGAAGATCTGCAGAAATCCTTTTTCCCACCTCATGGATATTTCCCGCACCAAGCGTAAGAAGAAGGTCTCCAGACTTTAATACATTCCCCACCATGTGATGAATCGTTGATAGATCTTCGTGGTAAATACACTTGGTCGACCCACGCTGTTCCACGGCTTCAAGAATAGTCATACCGCTAACTCCCTCAATCGGATCCTCGCTGGCGGCATAGATCCCTGTCACAAAGACAAGGTCCGCACCTTGGAGAGCTTGACCAAACTCTGCTGCAAAGCGCTCTGTCCGCGAATAACGATGCGGCTGGAACAGAGCAACAATACGATTGGGCTCAAGGGAACGAGCTGTTTGGAGCGTAGCCTGTATCTCGGTCGGATGGTGCCCATAGTCATCAATCACATGAAAGCGAGGAGAGAGATAGACCGACTCGAACCGCCGCTTGGCACCCGCAAAGGAAGAGAGGGCACGGGCCACGCAGCTGAAATCTAACTGAAGGTCATCTGCGAGCGCGATAGCAGCAAGAGCGTTCAGGACATTATGTCGGCCCGGAATACCAAGCTCAACTCTCCCCAGCTCTTCGTCGCGGCGGAAAACAGTAAATGCTATTACTCCTCGTCCCTCCATGACATCAGCAGCCGTATAATCTGCATCACTCCATCCGTAGGAAAGCCCGCCCTCGTAGTGGCTGCAAAGCTCTTTGGCTGTGGAATCCTCCGTACAATAGATCACTTTTCCTGAGGTTTGCTCAAGCAACGTTCGGAAAACGCTCACGATCTGCTGGAGTCCGTCGTAGTAATCAAGGTGCTCCTCTTCGATATTGAGTACGACAGCATATGCCGGCTTATACAAATCGAGAGTGCCGTCACTTTCGTCTCCCTCAGCCACAATATATTCACTACCTCCGTCCCAATGTGCATTCGCTCCAAGAACAGGAATCTCCGCACCGACGTAGTGCGATACCGTCGACCCGGCATTATTAAGAACGTGCGCGCATATTGCTGAGGTTGTGGTCTTACCGTGGGTCCCCGTAACGAGCACTCCCTTTCGCGTATGCAGAATAGCAGCCAGGCATTCTGCACGGCGAAGACAAAGCACCTCAGTCCTTCGAGCCTCGACTAGAGCAACATTATCAGACCTGATTGCCGAGGAATAGACAACCGCATCGACT
The DNA here is from genome assembly GCA_002709915.1 of Roseibacillus sp. Classification (GTDB taxonomy): domain Bacteria; phylum Verrucomicrobiota; class Verrucomicrobiia; order Verrucomicrobiales; family Akkermansiaceae; genus Roseibacillus_B. Next base: position 12,280 of record PARF01000059.1, read on the forward strand.
CCCGACACCGCTTCTCTGGAATGAGGAGAGGAAAACATGAGCCCTAAGCCTTGGAGGCGCTCGATTTCCCCACTCGTCACCCGATCAGAACCACTTACTTCGTGACCCATCTCAAGAAGGAGAGCCGCAAGGCCACTCATCCCCGACCCCGCTACGCCTAGCAGGTGTATGCGCAGGGGACGAGCTTGATCAAGGAGACGCTGGCTGATCCCTTCATTCATGTCCAGAGAGCATGATGGTGAGCATGAATTGCTCCAGCGAAAAGCCTGAATACCCGGATTAAGTAGTCCTTTGAATATCTTCGAGGACATCGCATATCCTCTCAGCGGCATTGGTAATAGACATAGATTCAGCTCCCTTCCTCATACCCTCTAGCCTCGAAGGATTACCCAGAATCTGATCGACCACCTCAGATAGATCTGCAGCATTCACGGAAGACTCCGGGACCAACACCGATGCTCCTGCCTCCTCAAAACACCGAGCATTGAAAGTCTGGTGATCATCCGCGGCATGGGGATACGGCACTAATATAGACGGAATAGCGAGCGCGGCCAATTCACTCAGGCTAGCCCCTCCTGAACGACTTACAACCAGACTACTCGCCGCATATGCAGCGGGCATATCATCACAAAACCCGAGCACCACATGGCCCTCCCGATCTCCAACCAGCCCCTTTACCCTCTCTTCATCGTGACGACCGGCTACATGCAACCATTGCACTCCTTCACCGAGAATCTCAGCAAGTTGCACAACGAGTGTATTCAAAAACCTTGCACCCTGACTCCCGCCGAAACAAAGCACCACCGGCTGATCCGGATTGAGCCCAAACCTGACTCTCGCTTCTTTCTCCTCTGGTAAATTATGGAACTCACTACGAATCGGGGTTCCCGTCACATCGACCTCGCTCGATTCAAAATACTCTCGAGCAGCCGCAAGCCCCAGCAGAACCCTGTTACACCATCTTGCCCCAAGCCGATTCGCCTTGCCTGGCAGCGCATTCGAGTCATGTAGTGCGGTAGCCAGCTTCATTTTTTTCGCACCATAAATTGGAGGAAGGGAGGTGAATCCACCCATGCCCAGCACGACATCAACCTGACGGTCCTTGAAGATCCTCCGTGACTCCCTGACGGTTCTCCAAAGCTTCACAAGGAATGGAACTATCCGGAATGATAGCGTGGGAGGTTTGGCAATAGCTGCAACACTAACAAAATCGAGAGCTCCATATTTTGCTGACGCGTCAGCATCAACGCTCTTGCGCGAGATCAGGAGCAGCACCTTGTGCCCCCTTCTTCGCGATTCCTCCGCAACGGCTATCCCGGGAAAAAGATGCCCCCCAGTCCCCCCGCAGGCGATAACGATAGAAAGTTTGCGAGACACAATGTTTACGCCTTGGACCCCATAAAACGTGGGCGAAAAAGCCAGCCTTTTGTGAGTTATATTTTCAGGGCCAGCTGCCTTTCTCTGATCACCGGCAACTCCTTTTGACTTATGTGATCAGAGCGCCGATGCAGACTGACAAGAAGTCCTATCGCTATCAGGGTAAAAACCAGATTCGTTCCGCCGTAGCTGACAAAAGGCAACGGGAGACCAGTGTTAGGCAGGACGCTGGTAGCAACTCCTATATTCATTAATGCAGGAATGGTCACCACTACCGTAAGGCCGATTCCAAGGAGCCTTCCGAACAGGTCAGGCGCATGTAAGGCAATCGATATCCCACATGTGCTAATAAGGACAAAACAAAATACGATCCCTAGACTACAGAGGAGTCCCAGCTCTTCCCCGGCTACAGGAAAGATGAAATCGGTATGAGCCTCCGGGAGATAGCCATGTTTTTCGGCGCCATTACCGAGTCCGGCCCCCAGAAGACCTCCAGAGGCTAAGGCCAACTTCGACCGATACTGCTGATACCCAGCCTTTCGCTGGACGTCTGGATCATCAAGGTTCAAAAGGGCTTCAAACTTCATCCTTCGGTAGGGATCGCCTTCCACTGCGGTGTATAATCCGACAATGCCAACTGCGGTAACAAGGCAAAGCAACGATAGACGCGTCCCTGCGGCAAACATGACGAGAAACCCGGCCCCACCCAGTGCTACTGCTGTTCCCATATCTTTTTCGAAGAAAATGAGAGCTACCGGAATCCCAAGCACGAGCCCCGGCACGAGAAATCCTTTAACCAACGATTTGGCCTCTGCCCGATACTGGGCGAACCATGCGGCTAGGGCTACTATTACAAGAATTTTGGCAACTTCAGAAGGTTGAAAGCGCCCGATCACCGGCGCCCAGATCCAACGAGCTTCGCCCTTTACTACGACTTGTACACCCGGAATATAGCAAAGGGCCAGCAATGCGCATCCCACGACAAGCAATGGCATCCATATCTTCCGCAGAATTTTGTAATCAAGGCATCCAGCCAGCAGAGCCATCACCAGACCAACTCCCGCAAAAGCACTCTGTCGCTTAACGAGGAGGTAAGGGTCATCATCGACTCCATGAACCCATGCGCTTGTACTCGCCAGCATCACCAGTCCGAGAGCCACAAGGGTGACTACGGAACTGCAGAGGATTATGGCAGCGCGACGACCCATCAAATAAACTTTGGGAATTCTATTGCTAACGAATTGGAATCCTCAGCTTCATATTTACCTGGAGCTTCCTTGCATCTTCGATTTTGTTGGCCTCGAGAAGGGTCTGAACCGGGACTTTGAAGAGCTTGGCGATCTTCCACGCCGTATCCCCACTTTTCACAGCATAGGTTCTAAAAGGAGCATTATCCTCAGGCACAGGGATCGCACGGGGCACGGAAAATTCCGGATCGGAAACTACGGCCACATCCTGTCGAATCGGCAGGGTAGTTGTCCCACTTTCCTCCTTGGCATCCGATTCTCCCAATGCGCCATTCCCGCTAGAGGAGGTCACGGTTCTCGCGGACGAAGATACGCCGGAATCAGAATCAACAGCTGGAAGGGGTTCAGTATCGCCACTCCCGCTAACCGGAATTCGAAGAATGGCTCCAGGGTCGAGCCCCTTACTCCCATTCAAATCTCTCAATTCTTGCACATCCACGCCCTTAATTCGGGCAATCCGATCATAAGTATCCCCTGTCGAAACAAAGTAGAATGTCTCACCACTCTTTGCTGCCGGCCGTGGACTGGCAACCGGCGCACTGATAGATCCTGCTTCCTCCTCAGGCACCCCGGGAACTGTTACCACGTCATCAGCCGTGACCCGGTTATGGATAAAAATCGCCGCAATGGCCGCAACATGAAGAATAAGAATGACGAAGAGTGCTCTTGCGACACCGAGATTGGGAACCTCCGAAGCCAGGTCTGCGCTGGCCGCGACCCTTTGTCTTTTTCGGCGGGAAACCTTCGAGTGCAAAACGAAGAGTGCTCCCTCTCCAGCGGCGATTCTTTTTTTCTGTAACGATTTCTTTTTCATATGGGTGTTTGTTGTCAGATGAAATGCGCCCTTACTTCAGGGCATGGACTATTTTACGGTAAGCATCACCTCGCTGTTCGTAGCCTGAAAACATGTCAAAGGAGGAAGTCCCTGGAGAGAAGAGGACCGTTCCACCAGTGGCAGAGGCCTCTCGTGCAATCTGAACCGCATCTTGTAGTGACTCCGCGCTCACAGTTCGTGCTACCGGGGAAAAGACATCTACCAAGCTCCTCCGAATCTCACCAAATACCACAATTTGGCTGACCCTGCCCTTCAGAACGGGAAGAAGGGGTGTGTAATCCAGTCCTTTCTCCTTTCCTCCGGCAATCAGAACCGTGGGTCGAGACTGAGACCGGAGTGCAGCCTCGAGAGCATGAAGATTAGTCGCCTTTGAATCGTTGATGTATTCAACCCCATCAAGAGTTCTTACCAGTTCACAACGATGAAGCGGAGGCGAATATTCCCCGAACACTGCTACCGCCTCTTTAGGCATGACCTTGGCCGCCTCTACCGCAGCGAGGGCCGCCATGACATTTTCAGCATTGTGGAGACCGCGTAATGGCGTTTCCTCGAGATCAAGGACTTTAGCTCCCTGACAGAGAATTTCAGACCCACGGAGAGCATAATCAGCATCCGATTGCGTCGCTGAAAAACTGATCCGGGATGCGCTGATCTTGCCAACTTCTTCTCCAAAGCGAACGACCGCAGCATCATCTTCTCGTTGATTCTTGAAGATCCGCAGTTTGGCACCACGGTATTCATCCACACTTCGATAACGATCCATGTGGTCTGGAGAAAAATTCAACCAGACCGCAACGTCAGGCCTGAATGTGCTGATGGTCTCCAGTTGAAAAGATGACAATTCAAGAGAGACAGCAGCCGGAGGATGGTCATCTATAACAACGTCTGATAGCGGGCGTCCGTAATTACCGCAAGCCTCACAGCTCTTCCCCCCCGCTTCCACCATTCTCTGAACCAGCTCGGTCGTAGTAGTTTTTCCATTAGTTCCCGTAATTCCGATGACCAGTCCATCAAAATAACGAGAAGCAAATTCAGTTTCCCCGATGAACTCTCCGGCACCCCGGGCAAAGGAACTGGCGAATCCGCCGGTTGTTTCAATTCCCGGACTGATAACTACAACATCAGCGGCGCAGGCTTTTCCTGTCTCCTCGGTAGCGCGTGGGCAGCACCGAATTTCATCCCGCAATCCATCGAAAACCTCCTCCCTGCCAGCATCATATACTGCGACCTCTCCCCCGTGCCGCAGGGCGAGATCAGCGGCAGCTCGCCCACTTCGACCTGCTCCCAAAACTGCAACTCTTTTTCCTGTGAGATTCATTCTTCAGAGAACTTTAAGAAGCCCCAGTCCAGCCATCGCCAGCAAGATCGATACGATCCAGAAGCGAATGATCACCTGACTCTCATGCCATCCCCGCAATTCAAAGTGATGATGAATCGGGGCCATTGCGAAGATCCGTTTACCCCGGAGCTTGAAACTCCCCACTTGAAGGATCACCGAGAGAGCCTCAGCAACGAATACCCCTCCAATNACCACGAGTAACAACTCCTGTTTGGTGCAGATCGCTGCTGTCCCCAGAGCACCACCAATCGCCAGTGAGCCAGTATCACCCATGAACACCTTGGCCGGATGACAATTCCACCAGAGAAAGCCCATCCCGGANCCCGCCAGTGCCATTAAAACAATACTGAGCTCTCCAAGAAGCGGATGAAATGGAATATGCAAATATTCCAGACCGACGATACGACCCGCGAGGTAAGCCACCACCGCATAAGCTANAGAAACCATCACCGCGCACCCAGTCGCGAGACCATCAAGACCATCTGTAAGATTCACCGCGTTAGAACAGCCGGTTATGATGAGCATGAAAAATGGAATCGCGAACCATGACAGGTTGATCAATGGATTTCTAACGAGCGGAAAGCCAACTTCGCTGAACCGGTAAGGCGCCAATTCAGCTCCTCCAGCGTCAACGCCTGCTTCGGGACTATTTCCATCAGCAACCTCAAGCAAGAATCCCTGTCTTTGCTCAAGAGCCTGACTGTCGGTCAGCCCAATGCCGGACACCTCAGACTTGAACAGGAGAAAGCAAGCCGCCAGAAGCCCGATCAGAAGCTGCCAGAATAGCTTCTGGCGCGGACTTATGCCCTCTGAATTTTTTCGAACTACCTTGTTGTAATCATCAATGAAACCCAGCAACCCAAGGGCAAGCATGACGCAACAGGTAACTGCCACAAACGGGTTGAAGGCTCGTCCGCAGAGAATTACGGAAATCACTACCGCCCCGATGATTAGAATTCCTCCCATCGTGGGCGTTCCCGCCTTGTCTCCGTGCAACTCNGCCAATTTGTGAACCTCCTCTGCACTTCGAATGGGTTGTCCCACCTTGAGTGAAATTAGCTTTCGGATCACCGACGGACCGAAGAAAAAGATCAGAAGGAAAGACAGCACGGTGGCTAATCCCGCCCTTACTGTGATATACTGAAGGATGTTCAGAAAGCTGAAGGCATCTGCCCAGTCCGCACCGGAGATGCGGGCTTGCTCCCATTGTTCGTAAATCCAGTAGAGCATTAGTTCNTCGTTTGGGGAAAGACNGNGTTCATCACGCGTTCGACAGCNGCCTTNCGACTCCCNTTGAANAGCACCNTATCNCCAGACCTGCAGNGTTTCTTTCAACCACNGNGCAGCATCCTCATACNTATCNAAATGCTCNACCACGGATCCNCCTGCCCGCTTCGCTCCNTCTGCGATCCGGNCCGCCTCGGCTCCCACACTTATGACTTGCAAGTGATTCCTCGCCGCATGCTCCCCGATCTGGAGATGCATATCTTCAGAAAAACGACCCAATTCTCCCATCATTCCCAGAACCACCGTTCGGCGGCTGCCGTTTATCACCGGAAGATCGGCTACTACCCCGATAGCTGCTCTTACAGAGTCAGGGTTTGCATTATACGTATCATCAAAGATCGATATTCCATCTCTCTCGAAGTGCCGAAGTCTTCCTTCCGTCAGGCGTGCATCACATAAACCCTGAGAAATCTCGGCTGCTGACAGGCCGAGGGCCCAGCCAGCCCCGGACGCCAGCAAAGCGTTGTTTACCATATGTCTTCCCGCGACTTTCAGTCGTACTGCGGAGCTACTCTCCTCATCGATCACAAGATCGAAGGATGACTCCCCTTCACTGCTGCTTAACGATTCGGCCCGGATCACTCCCCGACCATTCCCTACCGCTACCACCCTGGCTGGAGTCCGGGAGACGAAATATTCGGCGAAATCGCATCCCACGGTAATTAACAGGGTTCCCACTTCCGGCAGGGCCCTCCCCAAGGCTCCCTTCTCCTCCGCGATAGCTTCCCTGCTCCCCATGAACTCGATATGCGCATGCCCGATATTCGTGATTATTCCAATCTGAGGCTGCGCGATTTCACACAATGGAGCAATCTCCCCTGGATGGTTCATCCCCATCTCGAGAACAAGAACTTCATCGTCATCATCAGCCTCGAGCAGAGTCAACGGCAAGCCGATATGGTTATTCAAATTTCCTCTCGTAGCATGAACGGCGAAGCGCTGACCAAGAACCGAGGCACAAAAATCTTTTGTACTAGTCTTACCGTTAGACCCGGTAATTCCAATGACGATAACGTCCAACTGTTTACGATACCACTTAGCCAGTTTCTGCAGGGCGATAAGAGTATCCTTGACCTTTATCAACGGAACCTCTCCAGCTTCAGGAAGATTCGGACCACTGCTACTCACAATTAATCCTGCAGCTCCTTTGCTTACCGCTTCCTCGAGAAATTGATGCCCGTCAAAATTATCACCGCGGAGCGCAAAATAAAGAGCTCCGCTCGCAAGGGTGCGAGTATCAGTTGAGACTCCTGACTCAACCATGAGATCGTCTCGTCCCGCGATCAGGTCGCCTCCCATCGCCTCAACCAGCGTTCTGACAGAATAGCTATTCATACACGTTCCTCTCCTCTCGCCTTACGACGCGCATCCATTGCGGCACGCGCCTCTTTCCGGTCATCAAAGAACACCCGACCACCATCAAAGTCCTGATAATCCTCATGCCCCTTTCCTGCGATCAATACGATATCTCCGCCTCGCGCTTCCTGCACGGCGGCACGAATCGCTTCACCTCGATCCACGATCCGCTCGTAGATAGCACCGGACATTCCCTCTTCGATATTGCCTATAATTCTCTCTGGTTCTTCCGATCGAGGATTATCGGATGTCACAACACAGTAGTCGCTATGACGCGATGCCACCGCACCCATCAAGGGCCGTTTTTTCCTGTCGCGATCCCCCCCACATCCGAACACCGTGATTAATCTCCTCGGGTCAAGGCCGCGTAAGGTTCGGCAGACGTTCTCAAGCGCATCTGGTGTGTGAGCGTAATCCACAAAAACTGTAGCGCCATCCATTGATCCGACACATTCCATTCTCCCCGGAACCTGTGGTGCGTCGGCCAGAGCCGCGATTCCCTCCCGAAGGGGAATTTTCAAGGCTGCCGCGGAAGCAAGTGCTCCGAGCGCATTATAAACATTGAAACGCCCGATGAGAGGAAGTCTCACAAGGTAAGATTTGCCTTTTGCAAACAACTGAAACTGCGTCTCCTGAGCAGTCTGCTTGACATTCCCCGCGCGGAAATCGGCCTCAAGTGCAAATCCATAGGATAGCACGGTCATCCTCTCTCTGAATTCTTTTATAAGAGCCTCCCCGTAAGGATCGTCGCCATTGATGACCGCCACTGGCTTCTTCCCTGTTGCGGTTTGCGCTGCACCCTCAAAAAGACGCCGTTTTGAACCAAAATATTTTTCCATCGACCCGTGATAATCGAGGTGGTCCTGAGTCAAATTTGTAAAGACCGCAACATCGAATGCAATTGCATCCGCCCGTCTCTGGTCAAGACCTTGTGAAGAAACTTCAAGAGCAACTCCCGGGCATCCATTGTTACGAATCCGCGCAAGAAGGCTATGAAGGCTCAACGCTCCCGGGGTTGTAAAGTCAGCTTGCTCCTGCGTCAGCCCATCATCAGAAACCACAGTCCCTATGAGGCCTGCCCGAAGCATCGTATGCTTCATGATCCAATGCACCAGAAAAGCGGTAGTCGTTTTACCATTCGTTCCTGTAACCCCGACAACTCGCAGGTCCGCAGAGGGGTTGCCATTCCAGTCACTTGACAAGACACTGAGGGCGCGGCGCGAATCCGGGACGAGCACTGAACTAACTCCCTCCGGCAAACCATCCCGGACTGCACGTTCAACCACCACTCCAGCGGCACCGCGCTCGATAGCTGCATCGACAAAATCATGGCCATCCGAGGTGATTCCTTTTACCGCTATAAAGAGATCTCCCGGCTGCACTTTTCTGCTATCATCCTGGAGTCCGGATATCTCAAGGTCCAACGAACCAACGACAGACGCCCGGGGTAGGACAGATATCAATTCTCGCAGGATCATAGCCAATTAGTTTCTAGTTGAGGCGAGGGTTTCCTCTACTGCTTCGGTAGGGGCGATATTCAGATACGCTGCGGTGCGGGCTGCGATACGCTGAAACACGGGAGCAGCTACCGAACCTCCTCCGATTTTGACCTTATCCGAACGAGGATCATGAATAACAACAACACACGCAAATGCCGGGTCATCCCTCGGCATAAATCCGGCAAAAGACACGGCATACCGGTCAGGGAGATATGCTCCGTTCTTGTAAATACGAGCTGTTCCCGTCTTACCGCATACAAGATGCCCCGATACGGAAGCTAGCTTACCAGTATTACCCTTTCCCAGAGGATTCACTACTGTTTCCAAAGCCTTACGCATCTTTCGAGCTGTTGATGCGGAAACAACCCTCTCCACTTTCTCCGGAGGGAATGTTCTGACTACCGTTCCATCATTGGCGAGCAGGGCCTTGACAAGGCGTGGCCTCATTCTCACCCCTTCATTGGCAATCGTCGCATACGCGCAAGCAACCTGCAGGGGGGTAACAACCACTCCATAACCATAGGTGATCCTCGAGAAATTAATTCCATTCTCCGGGTCTGACGTCCACCCACGCTCCTCCCCTGGCAGGAGAATCCCAGTTGGCTTGGTAAATCCGAAACGGCGCAGATAGTCCATGTAACGAGATGTCCCTACTCGCATTCCAACCTTGTAAGCACCGATGTTACTCGATTTTGCGAGAACCTCTTCCAGCGTGATGTTCTGAAAAGCCTTGTAGTCCTTCACATAGCCACCCGGTATCCGCATATACCCATTGTGACAGAACATCGGTGTCTGCGGGCTCATGATCCCAAGGTCGAGGGCCGCCGCGGCCGAAATCAACTTGAGAGTGGATCCTGGCTCATAAACGCCCTGCACTGCATAGTGCATGGCCGCTTCACTCATATTATTCCGCAGGTTCAGATTGAAATGAGGCCGACTTGCAATCGCTAGGACATCCCCTGTTGCCGGCTCTATCATCACAACCGCTCCACACTTGGAGTCAAATTCATCAAGGCCCCGGTTCAGTTCCTCCTCAACAAAACCCTGAATATTCACATCCAGCGCAAGCTTCGCATCAAATCCTGAACGCGGGGGCTTCAGAACACCTCCCCCAGGCAGAAGCACAAGACCTGACTGATCTTTTCTGGTAATCTGATACCCATCTTGCCCTTTAAGATGAGCCCCAAGCTCTCGCTCGAGTCCTGATTGTCCTACCCCTTCATGGTTCACATAGCCGATGGTATGGGTGGCCATATTACCATCGCTATACCACCTTTTGACTGCCTTCTCGAACCGGAACCCATGGATGTAATTATCTCTCAGTGTTTCCTCAACTTCATCCGCTTCATCCTCGCGGAGATTCTTCGCGATAGTGACATACTCCAACTTCGCCCCGAGCTTCTTTTCTAACTCTTGTGGAGTAACTCCGATGGCGCGGGCTGTAATCGGAATGAAGTGATCTACATAGCGATCCAGGAGCATACCCTCTGGCAACTCCTCACGCACTCGATGGGCTCTCCTCTTGAGTAGACGTCGACGCTCCTCAGCGGTAGCCTCGACCCACTCCTTCCGATCAACGAGCTCGGCAAAAGCCACACCGCGAGCCGCCACGCCAGGATCACGCAGATGTATCTTGTCAGCGGTAATCTTCGTAACCGGAAGATTCCTCGCCATGATTCTTCCATTGCGGTCAACGATATACCCAAACTTTCCCGGGATAACGGTCTTCGCTATTCTATTCCGAGCCGCCTTGGGTGCAGAAGTATCACGATCAATCCACTGCAAATAAATAAGCCGCGCAGACAGCCCACTGAAGCCAGACACGATTATCAGGCAAATCAGAAGACCACGGTAATGAACGGGTGATTTCACAGGCTATCAAGTTCCACCAACGACGGGGTGGCACCGAGGCGCCGCGTAGGCGACTGTTGCGGCATGGGAGCTCTCGTCGCTCCATAAGCAGACTCCAAGGGTATACTTTCCACAGCCTCCAGAGGAATACTCCGAAGGTCTGAGGACATTTGGATCAGGCGGTCATTAAGCAGAATAGGGTTGAGCTGCTCTTCCAGTCTGACCTCGAGATTAGTAATATCCAGACGGTGCTGGGATACTCGATTCTCAATTCGCTGTAATACCCGTGCGACATTGATCTGCTGATTCTTGGTGAAGGCGTGGAACACCCCGGCGCCCGCGATGACCAGAGCTGTCAGGATCAACAGCACCACAGCTCCCATTCCAAGATTTTCTCCGGTAGCACGCCTTCTGTTCACGAAACAACGACCTTTCTCTTTTCAGCAACTCGCAACTTCGCACTACGGGCGCGTGGATTTGTTCTTACTTCTTCGGACCGAGGAATTGCCGGCCTCCGCGTGACTCGACTCATACAGAAATCGGGGTTACTCCTCGCCGCAGGCCATTCGGGCCGATCGATCTCGGGCTGACTCCGCGATTTGAAAAATCTCTTAACCATCCGGTCTTCAAGACTGTGGAAGGTAATCACCGCGATGCGCCCTCCAGGCTTCAAAAGAGCAGGAGCGGACTCAAGCGCCGCTTCAAGGCTCTCCATTTCCCGATTTACTGTCATTCGTAGCGCTTGAAATACTCGAGTCGCTGGATGAATACGGCCTCTCCGGCCTACAATTTGGGACACGCAATCAGCGAGATCGAGTGTATCCCTGAACGGCTTGACCCCCCGACGGCGCACAATGGCTCCCGCAACTGCTCTGGATTTTCGCTCTTCTCCCAGTTCCCAGAAAATCCGGGCAAGATCAGCTTCATCCCACTCGTTAATCACCTCAGCGGCATCCACTCCCTCCGCTGGATTCATGCGCATATCCAGAGGCCCCTGGTGGCGAAGGGAAAACCCCCTGTCCGCGCAATCCAATTGATGGGATGAGACCCCGAGATCCATTAGAATTCCGTCAACGCCCTCGGGACAGATCTCACTCCCCACATTAAGCATCTGGGCAAAATTAATCTGCTTCAAGACCACGGCATTTCCATATTCCTTGAGCCTTTCCTCTGCATGGCTCAGCGCGTTTGGATCTTGATCCAGCCCAATCAGCGCGGCTCCCGCCTGCAGAATCTTTGCAGCATGACCAGCTCCACCAAGGGTTGAATCCAATATAGTCTTCCCAGGTCTCGGCTCGAGATAATGAATCACCTCTTCCGGCATTACCGGAACGTGCTCGAAAGAGAACACCCGGTCTCCGCCCATGCGATCATCTCCTCCCATTGCAAGAGGGGGTGTCTCCAACCCCGGCACCGCCAACAGATTTGTTGGGCAGCCCGGCAGGCACCATGTCATTGACGGAACCGGGGTTGGAGAAGGCAGGGGCATCAGCAGTTTGTCAGTCTATTGGGTGTTCGATGTAAAGTATTCAGGAAAAGTCAACAGACGCGTAGAGATCATCCAGAAGAGTCTCCTCTGCTTTCAGCATAGTTTCGTGATCGCGCGGACTCACTATGTCGAAGTTGGTTCCCCGCCCGAAAAGGTGAACCGATCCTCCTGGCTCCAAGCCATGCTCCTCGACAAGCTTTCTAGGGATGAGAACTTTACCCTGATCGTTAATGGTCACCTGAGTGTTACGGGAGTAGAGCAGTCCTTTGCGCTGACTCTTGATTCCCGCTGAAAGATCCGAGTCGTCGATGGATTGGATCATCGATGTAAACGCCTGCCCGGTGAGCGCTTTTAGAACGGGCACTTCGAGAGTCCGCCACTTCAGAAGGCGTAGTGGCAACGCTTCCCCTTTTCCTGGACGCCATTCGGCAGGCACCGAGACACGACCCTTCGCATCGAGTTTGAAGTCGAATACTCCTTCGAAGCTATTAGCTGGTAGTCCCACCGCGAGCACTGCAAATCAGTCAGTGCACTTTGGTACACCCTAAGACACATTTAAGTCAATCTAAAATAAATATCGAGATCTTGCCAAAAGTGCATTTTTAAAGGGTGAGAGAGGTTTTTCTCTCAATAAAAACTCATGCGTGTCGTCTCTTTTTTTAAAAAGAACGCGCCGGGCATCCTGTCGTGACCCAAGGGCTTCGAATTATTGGTTCTTTTGGAAAAAAGAAGCATCATGGTGTACTGACTCTACGCCATAAATCCATTCCGTGTCTTGCGCGTGAGGCCTTATCCACCTCGTGAGGAGGTCTCTGCCTCGACTCACTTGCCGGCCCGAGCAACGAACCCTACTTCACCTTGAACAGAAGGCGAGCATCCTGCTCTCCTGCCTTATCTGGATCTGGGTACCAGTTCACGTAGAAACCATGAATGATTTTCTTTCGCTGCAAAAATTCAATAACTCCAAATTCCGGGTTAGCGGTGGTGATCTGGAATTCGTGGTCACCATAGCGATCTGACTCCAACGCGAACGCTCTTACACCCTTTGGGAATTTCTCGGTAAGCACAACGTCGTAGTCCTCGAACTTAACTCGGGCTGTTCTTCGCGCACCAACAGCACGAACGGAGATTTCCGTATCCTCAAGCTTTGATTCCGTCTCCCGTTTTTCAAGATCGGCGTCATCGATCTGCCTGAATAGATCCCCCACAAGAATTTTGACACCCGCCCGCAACTCTCCCTTGCTTGCTCCCTTGTCGATTACTTGCGTAGAGATCTCCATCCCGTCCTTGGTGAAGACCTTCGTGATCCTGACCTTTACCCCTCCCGTGAAGGAGGCGGTGAAGCCAATGGGCTTGCGAAGTGGTGGCTCTGCGGTTTCCTTCCCAAAATTTTCAAAGCCATCTTGAATCATTTTACGAGATATCCACCTCATCTTGCCTCCATTACCCTTAATCTTTTCTTCGAGAACGTAGTATATTTTCAGGGTGCAACCGCCCACTGAGAGCCGCTTCCGATTCTTTATGAAAAAGAGCTCCGCATCTCCATCTCCCCCAATTACGAATTCAAAATCCCGGGAGTCCGAGAAAGCCAGCCAACATCCAAGATACGGCTTGTCCAAGGTGGCTGGTAGCTCATCAGCACGAGCAAGGCCGACGGCTCCGAGAGCAATGACGATGAAGCTTGCGAGGCGTATCATGGCGGAACGGTTATCAGTAGCCGGGGCTTTCCACCAGCGCAATTCTGGTCTTTGCTCAAGGAGAGATGACTCCTGAGGAATTAGCACGATCAGCTTCCACCGACGAAACTCCACCCTCAGGCATTTCACCCGAGGTCCACTCTCTGTGGCTGGCAAAATCTGGACGATGGACCGAATCTCATGATCTCTGTTCTTCTTTACCTGATCCTGATGGAGCTTGGATACACGCGCATCTTCACCGCGAGGAGGGTGATCTTTACAATGCGCGCTACTGGTATCGCCGAGCCATGAGAAATGAACCGGATTCAACTCTCAGTCTCGAGGAGGAATGGAAAAACATCGCATCCTATTTCCTTTCCCGGTGAGTAACCTCTCCACGACTTGAGATGACAGAAAAGAATGTCCGCCGTGCTGCTGTCTCCGCCCTTCGGGCGTGGTCCAAAGGTCACCTCTACGCAGAATCTCTTGTTGA
>PARF01000060.1 GCA_002709915.1 Roseibacillus sp.
TCATCGCTCAGGGCTGCAATCAAGGCGTCCTCAGTCACGATTTTCACATCCGCGGACAATGCAACCTGCTCGGCGTTCAGGGCTCGGTCGTAGAGCTGGGCACGATCAATCCGACCGGCGAGCATGCGCTTGCTGTCGGAACTGGTTCCATGACGCATCCCAAGGATCACCTGATGCTCCCCGGCCCCGTAGGCCATGAAGCCGGTCTTGTAACTCTTTCCGTAGGGCCGCCCGTTCCGGTAACCAATGATGGTTCCATCCTCATGGTAGACAATCGCAAGATGAACGAACTGCGACTTGGCACTTTTTTCTTCCGCGCCGCCGAAGCTCGAGGTCCTCCGATGCCCGGAACTGCCCGACATCCAACGCCTCGATTCTTTCTCTCCATAGACGATGGCATCAAATGGCTCTCCAGAAAGCCCCTGCAATCCAAGAACTCCTCCACCCTTCTGATCGAGGCTACTGAGTTGAACCCATGCCTCGAGAGTCCGGGACTTGATCGTCTTGGTCAGGGGCGCGGTCAGAACAAATCCTGTCTTTCCATCCAAAACGAGGGCGCCACCTTCCACCCGGGCGGTCCCTCTGGCCTCTCCGTGGAGACTGCCAATTTCGTCACGCAGATCCTTGTCAAAGGACCACCGAGAGACCGGCTGCGGCAACCCGTCGCGGTCCTCCCTAGAGCCGTCGCTCTCCATCCGGGCAAGCAGGCGTTTACGAACTACTCCGTCTGCCTCCGCGAGCTTTCTCGATAACTCCTCGATCTTCTTGCGCTTCTCCGCCACCCCCAGACCGGCCGGAACATTACGATCTCCTCGATGCACTCCCGCGAGGGCGGAGGCCATCTGGAAATATTCCTTCTGCGCTATGGGATCAAACTTGTGATCGTGACAACGGGCGCAATGCACGGTCAACCCAAGGAAGCTCTGAGATACCGTTCCCACGATGTCTTCCATTTCATCCTCCCGCATGATTCGGCGCTGCTTATCCCCTGAGGGCTTAAGCCCGTCAAAGGCCCCACAGACGAGAAATCCGGTCGCGGCAATCGCACCAGGGTGATCTGGCTCGAGCACGTCGCCGGCAATCTGCCACTTCACAAACTGATCATAAGGCATATCCTCATTGAAGGCATCAATTACCCAGTCCCGATACGTCCAAGCGTTGGGGCGGAGCTGGTCATATTCAAATCCGTTACTCTCTCCATAACGCGCCACATCCAACCAGTGCCGAGCCCATCGCTCTCCGTAATGCGGAGACGCGAGAAGGGCGTCAACGTCTGTAGTCACCCCTGGCTCAGGTGGCAGACCGGTCAGCCCGAAGTGCAGTCGTCTTCCAATAATCCCTTCACTAGCCTCCGGAGTTGGCTGCAGTCCCTTCTCCTCCAGTTTAGCGAGGATGAAGGCATCGATCGGGTTGCGCACCCACCCGGTGTTTTTCACCGTCGGAACCTCCGGACGGGGGATCGGCTGAAGGGACCACCAGCTCTCATCCGCCCTGTCGTCACCGATGACCAGGTCTCCCACGCCCATCACGAACGGGAAACATAGCAGAAGGGCTTTGAGGGGCTGCATCCTGAAAGTGTCCCCTCCACGAAATGCCATGGCAAGGCAAAGGCACCCGGTAACCTCAACAGACCATCTTTTCTCTAGCGGAACCGGGCCGCCCCAGGCCCAGCCAGCAAGGTGTAGCAGGCACGGATCTCCTCCTGCAGGTCCCGGCGGCCCGTCACGAGGGCATGACTTTCCATATTGCGCATGATTCGAAGGATCTTGAGACGCACGGGCAGCTCCTGCAGATGCTCATCCGCATCGAATCCGGGCACGGAGAATATCAGATCTCTGACCGTCATTTCACGCCATTGCTCAAACGGGTTGATAATAATGTCGCTACCGGGTCCCTCGCCGGGAGCACGACCCCCGTCGTATTTGATCATATAGCGCCCCGGGATCCCCAATCCGACAACCGGTAATTCGAGGCGCCGGGCCACCGCTACTGCGATCTCCGAAAGCAGGATCGGCAACCCCTTCTTTCTACGGAGAACCCGATACGCCGAGCTGTTATCGGGATGATGATAAGTCGCAGTATCCCCCGAGAGCAGGAATTCTTCCTTAAGGACAAAGATCAGCGCCTTCATCGCGTCCGCCGGAGGGAGGGCCTGAGGCTTCCTGTCCTCTCCTATTCTTTTTCGAACCGCCAACGCAATCTCATCGAGGGAACTTGCGAGCTGAGCCTGTTCCAGCTCAGGATCAAGAAAGAGGGACACCGCCCACATTGCACGCTCCACCTCAAGATCTGCATCAGCCAGCTTGCCCATCCTCTCAAACTCCCGGCGGACGATCTCTCGCTGAATCTTCTGCACGAGGATTCGAGCCCTTACCCTCTTCTCAGGAGAATCGCTCTCGCAGGCCCTTTTAAGAGCCGGCAAGGCAGCTTTCCCAATCTCTCGCAGGACCCGGTCTGCCCTGTCACGGACCGCAAAGCTCTCATCATCCAATCGGCCCACAAGACCATCAATCTCGTTATCCGGCTCTGCGGCGGAGACCAGACTCAGAGCCGCTGCGAGAACAAAATGAACTCTGATCAGGCGGAAAAGACACATCGCTTTGCGAATGTTCTAGATCAGGTTATTGAGCCGGGCGATCACGATCTTGTCACTCACCGGCCGTCATCTCGGGAAATTCCTCTCTTCCAGCTAAAAACATTGTCTGCACAACAAAAAATACCCCAATTTTTTTTAGTCCTTTGCCCTCTGGGCTAATTCGGCCCACCGAGAACTGCATTGGCCTTGCCTTGACCGGAGCCGGTCCTAATCTCGACCGCTTCCGGGCAAGCCGGGCAGCACATCTTCATGGACCGCCTCTTCGTCGAAAAGAAATCAGAGTTCAACTCCGCTGCCGGCCCTCTCTATCGCGATCTTCGGACCAGCCTGCAACTAAAAGGGCTTGAATCCCTCCGTATCGTCCAGCGCTATGACCTCGAGGGATTAAAGGAAGATCAGTTTGAGGAAGCCACCCGGCTTATCCTCTCCGAGCCTCAAGTCGACACGGTCAGCGCCGAACTCTTGATCGAGAACGATGAACAGTGGTTCGCAGTCGAATACCTACCCGGACAATTTGATCAGCGTGCGGACTCCGCAGCCCAGTGCGTCCAAATCCTGACTCAACAACAGCGACCACTCATTGCCTCCGCTCAGGTCATCATTCTGAAAGGAACTCTGCAAAAAGACGATCTTGAGAGAATCAAGGAATTCACCATCAACACGGTGGATTCCCGGGAGGCCCCACTGGAACAGCCGAAGACCCTCGCCCTCGCTCCCAGCCCTCCACCGGATGTCGAGATTCTTTCCGGATTTCGACAACACCACGAAGCGAGCCTTGAGGAGTTCCGATCAAATCTTGGTCTCGCAATGTCGGTGGCTGACCTCGCCTTCTGCCAAACCTACTTTCGGGATGAGGAAGACCGGGATCCAACTATCACCGAGATCAGGATGCTGGACACTTACTGGTCCGACCACTGCCGGCACACCACGTTTCTCACCAAAATTGAAGAAGTCTCTTTCGACCCCGGCACTGAACCGATCGAGGAAAGCTATGAGCTCTACCGGTCGGGCCGAGACTTCGTCTACGGGGCAGAGGAACGCCCCATCACCCTGATGGACATCGCCCTTCTGGGGATGAAGCAGCTCCGCATGTCTGGCGAACTCGACAACATTGAAGTCTCCCGCGAAATCAATGCAGCTAGTATCGTGGTGCCAGTCGATGTTGACGGGCGAGAGGAGGAATGGCTGGTGATGTTCAAGAATGAGACCCACAATCATCCCACGGAGATTGAACCTTTCGGCGGCGCAGCCACTTGTCTCGGTGGCGCCATCAGGGATCCCCTCTCCGGGCGATCCTACGTCTATCAGGCCATGAGGGTGACCGGGGCAGGCGATCCGCGAGCCCCCTTTGAAGACACCCTTCCGGGCAAACTACCTCAACGAAAAATCTGTCAGGTTGCGGCCCACGGATACAGTTCCTACGGGAACCAGATTGGCCTTCCCACCGGTCAGGTTTCGGAGATCTACCACCCCGGCTATGTCGCCAAGCGCATGGAAGTAGGAGCGGTGATCGCCGCTGCGCCCAGAGAGAACGTCTTCCGGGGAGAACCTGCCACCGGGGACGCTATTCTTCTGATTGGAGGGCGCACCGGGCGAGATGGCGTCGGCGGGGCTACCGGGTCTTCCAAGGAGCATACCGATACCGCCCTTGAAAACAGCGCCGAAGTCCAGAAGGGTGACGCTCCCACTGAGCGAAAGATTCAGCGCCTGTTCCGCAACCCGGAATTCGCGAAACGCATCAAGGTCTGTAACGACTTCGGAGCGGGGGGAGTCTCAGTCGCTATTGGCGAGATCGCGGACAGCCTCGAAATCAATCTCGATAAGGTCCCCAAAAAATACGAGGGCCTTGATGGCACCGAGTTGGCCATTTCTGAATCTCAGGAAAGGATGGCGGTCCTCGTGGACGCTTCCGACATCGACTTCTTCATCGCAGAGGCCGACAAGGAAAATCTTGAATGCACCCATGTGGCAGACGTAGCAGATCACGGCCGACTCCGTATCAGCTGGAGGGGACAGCCCGTGGTAGACCTCAGCCGTGAGTTTCTCGACACCAACGGCGTGCAGGGCAGCGGGCGCGTTCGGGTAACCGCACCCTCCACCGAGAGCCCCCTCGGACAGGGTATTGAATCGATCCCTGAGAACGGAACTCTCGAGGAACAATTCGCAGCTGTGCTCTCTGACCTGAACTCGGCAAGCCAGAAGGGACTTGGAGAAATGTTCGATGGCTCCGTGGGGGCCGGCACGGTCCTATGGCCCTTTGGTGGAGCCACTCAGTCCACCCCGCCTGATGCCATGGCGTGCAAGATCCCTCTGCTTGAAGGGGAAACCGATACATGCACCCTGATGAGCTGGGGCTTTAACCCCCGTATTGCGAGCTGGAGCCCTTACCATGGGGCCATTTATGCCGTCACTGAATCGGTCTGCAGAATTGTATCCACGGGAGGACGACTTTCCGACATTCGGCTGACCCTTCAGGAGTATTTTGAAAAGCTCCATGACGACCCCCGCCGCTGGGGCAAGCCCTTCAGCGCCCTTCTCGGGGCCTATCACGTTCAGAATGCCCTCAGACTGGCCGCCATCGGAGGCAAGGACAGCATGTCGGGCTCCTTCAACGACCTTGATGTCCCTCCCACCCTGGTCTCCTTTGCGGTTGCCCCAGCCAAATGCAGCTCCACCATCTCCCCGGAATTCAAGAGGGCCGAAAGTATTGTTTCGCTTGTCAGCGTGCCCCGCGATTCCCACCACCGACCGGATTTTGAGTCCCTCAGGCGCATCGCCAAGCAACTTCATGAGCTCTCCTCTACTGGAGAGATCCTGTCCATGCACAGCCTCGGCGAGGGTGGAATCGCCACAGGCCTCGTTCGCATGGCCGTAGGCAATGAGATTGGCTTCCACTCCGGCGAGCCAATCAAACCCTCAGACCTCTTCTGCGAGCGCTACGCCTCCTTCCTCGTCGAAAGCTGCGAGCCGCTGCAGCTAGAGGGCGCCCTAGTGATCGGCAAAACGCACTCCTCTTTCAGCATAACAATAGGGCCCAAGTCACTGCCTGTGGGAGACTTGAAAGAGATCTGGTCCTCTCCTCTTGAGCAGATCTACCGAACTAAGGCGGAGTCGCGCCACCAGAGAATGGAATCCTTTTGCTACCGCGAAGGACCTCGGATCGGCCCTCCAAAAAAGGGATCAGCACGTCCTCTCGCCATCATTCCCGCCTTCCCCGGGACCAACTCAGAATATGACTCTGCCCGTGCTATCCGGGATGCAGGCGGAGAGGCGGAAGTCCTCGTCTTTCGAAATCTCACCCCTCAGGCCGTGGATGAATCCCTTCAGGCCCTCGCAGATGCGATCTGCCGAGCCCAAATCCTATTCATTCCGGGAGGATTCAGCGCGGGCGATGAACCGGACGGATCCGGCAAATTCATCGCCACGGTATTACGTAGTCCGGTCGTCCGCGACGCGGTGATGGAGCTTCTCACAGGCCGGGACGGGCTGATTCTTGGAATTTGCAATGGGTTCCAGGCCCTGATTAAAACCGGATTAGTACCTTACGGCGAAATTCGGGACCCGGAACCGGAAGCCCCTACCCTTACCTTCAACGATATCGGACGTCATGTCTCCTGCTACGTCACGACCCGGGTGGCCTCCAATCTCTCGCCATGGCTCTCCCACTGCGAGGTCGACGACCTCCACCATATCCCAGTCTCCCATGGTGAAGGCAAGTTTTACGCCTCCTCCGAGCACATCCTCGAGCTTGCCGCCCGCGGCCAGATCGCCACTCAATATTGTGATTCGAGAGGAAATCCCGGCATGGGTATCTCTCACAATCCCAACGGCTCCCTCTTTGCGATTGAGGGAATCACAAGCCCCTGCGGAAGGGTCCTAGGGAAGATGGCCCACTCAGAGCGCTGCGGAACCAACGTCAGCAGGAATCTCCCGGGAGAAAAAAATCAGCCACTTTTCAAAAGCGGTATAGGATACTTTCGGTAAGCCCGCCTCACCCCTGTAGCTCCTGATTCATAATCGAACCGTCCTCCATCCGCAAGACGCAGTCGGCAAGTTGCTCAGCCTCCCGGCTACTGTGAGTGACATGAAGGACAGTAATGGAATGCGTCACCTGAACCTTCTTGAGGAGAGCCATCATGTCGTCGCGCATGTCTTCGTCGAGGGCTGAGATCGGTTCGTCCAGCAACAGCACCCGTGGCTCAATCGCAAGCGCTCGCCCAAGAGCAACTCGCTGCCTCTCCCCCCCGGAGAGACCGTGAATCGTCCGTTTCAAAAGATGAGCAACCCCGAGATCCTCGGCCAGAGCTGACACGACTTCCTCAATACGCGCCTTCCCCTCCCGGCGCACCTGCAAGCCAAAACCGATCTGCTCCGCCACCGTCATGGTGGGAAAAAGCGCTCCATCCTGCGGAACGTATCCTATCTGGCGGTCACCAGGGAGCAACCTCGTCACATCAACATCAGCCACCAGCACTGTCCCCTCGTCCGGATGCCGCAAGCCACAGATGATTTCCAATACAGTCGTCTTACCGCACCCAGTCGCACCCATGAGAACGGCGTATTGCCCATCAGGAATCAGGCAGTTCACGCCCGCCAGAGCGAACTGCCCGACTTTCCAGGAGACATTCTGAAGTTCAATCATTGTTTACATCAGCGTTACCACCGTTCTCCCGCCATTCTCATCGCAACAAGAACGACCATCGCGAAAAAGACCATAAGAAGGCTCACTCCAATCGCGCCCTCAAGATTCCCCACGCTCAGCTCAAGCCAGACTGTGGTTGGCAGGACTTCCGTTTTCATCCGTGTTGCACCGGCGAAGACAAGAACAGGACCAAACTCTCCAAGGCTTCGAGCCCATGCCACACTCGCAGCAGCTACCATTCCCTTACCCGCTGCGGGAAGAGTCACCCTCCACAAAGCTCCTCCCCTCGAACATCCAAGAGTCATCGCTACATCTTCCGGGCGCTGTGACAGCTGATCAAAGGTCCCCCGCATGGTCCGGATGGCAAAAGCTACACCAATCACAAACTGGGCCAGAACAACTCCAAAAACGGTATAAGTGAAGGGAATCACGGAATCCACGAATCCGCCCAAGCGAGTCTGAAAGAGGATGAGCAGGCACAACCCGATCACCATTGGCGGCAGGACTATGGGAATGTCGAGAACCGACTCTACAAGCGCTTTACCAAAGAATTTTCGGCGGGCAAGAAGGTAGCCAATGGGCACTGCCGCAAGCAGGGACAGCAGAGCCGTAAGGGAACATGTCAGGAGACTGAGATAGATGGAGTGCTGAATCTCCCGGGACTGGAGAGCACTGAGAAGATCACCAGGCGTGCTATGCACCGCAGTGGCAACCAGCATCGCAACAATGAACAGAACATAACCTGCGGTCGCCAGCGAGACCATGAACCAGAAACGGGCATTGGGATCTCGCCATAGGCGCAACATAAAACACAATGGTGCCTTCAGGATTCTCGCCAGTTGAATCATGCCTAGGGTTTCTGGGGCTTAAGAAGCCATGGCGGGATTTCCAGCTCAGAGCTTTTCACCGGCCTCTGNTCCTCAATCCAAGTGAATCCGCTCTCTTCAAAGCGCGCGCGATTCTTCTGCATGNANGCCAGGAGTCGCNCGCCCAGCAGNCGGCGNGGNGAATCCACNCGAACNGCGAACGGTTGCACCGCNCTCGCTCCCTCATGNTCAATCCTGATGAAGTCNAGATANTCCTCAGCGAGCTTGTAATTCACTTCGTAAACCACGACCGCATCAAGGCTCCCGGTCCGGATCTGATTGATAAGAAGATCTGCAGTCGGCACTTCCGCTCGCACATTACGCCGAACCGCCTCCTCCAGAGCAGACTGTTTCAGCATGCCCGCCGTCATAAAACCCAAAGTTGACTGCTGAGCGTTATTGATACCCACCTTAAGTTCGGGCCCTCCAAGATCTGCCAACGTCCGGATGTTCTTGGGATTGCCCTTGGGAACAGCGATACCGATCACGGTCTGGGTTAACATGACGGCCTCAGGGAAAGCCTCTTCAACGGGGGGTACAAAGCAAAGGTCACAGGCGTAATATGCATCAGGAAAACGCGGATTAGAGGTGTCCTTCATCNCTTGCATGTTTGCACATAGAACCCCACACCCGTTGAACACTGTATCGACGGCGACACCTTCACGTTCGGCGAACTCCTTCAAAGTTTCGCTAACCGCCGGTCGATTCACCCCGCCACTATAGAGAACCAGAACTGGTTTCTCGGCCCACTCGTCTCCCTCTGTAGCCTCAAACTTCATCTCGGAAAACACCGCGCTCCCCTTTTCTGGAGCGTTAAGATAGCGAGCAAATTTGAGTGCTGAGGATGACGCCCCGGAGGCCTTGAGCACCGATACGGTGACCTTGTCCTTGTGTGCCGTAAAATGCTCCACCTCCACTGCCTCCAACTTGTTGAATTGCGGAACCGTTGAATTCCAAATCACCGCTGCATCGACTGCGCCAAAAGANAAATCAGCAGCCAGCTCCATCACGGTCGTTTTGGTTACCGCTACTTTTTCGAGAAGTTCTTCCCAGCGGGCGCCCAAAACCAGCCTTGTCGCCTTCCCGATACTTGCAGTTTCCTTGTTGCCCACCGCAACACGCAGATCGTCCCGGAAAAGGTCCTCAAAACCACGGACGTTCTTAGGATTACCTGCCCGAACCGCGATGACGGGATACTGATAGGCCAGCGGAAGAGTTTCTTCGATGAGACCTTTCTTGCGAGCAAGACCTATTGCGTGCTCGTCGGCAGCAATAAAAAGATCTCCCTTGGGAGCATTTTCAATCTGACTCAGAAGCGCGACCGTGCCACCAAACTGGAAATTAACCTCTACTCCATATTCTTCCCGGTAATTTGCCGCAATGGCCTCTACCGGCTTTTTCATTCCCGCAGCGCAATAGACGGTGACCACTCGTGCAGTAGCCGTGCTCTTACGGTCCTTGCGATAGGTCCACACCAGGGCCGTGACAAGAAGGACGAGGGTAACAATAATTCCGATTAGCGTCTTCATCTGGCGAGGCGGGGATAGTCTTCGACGGATAAGTGGCTCGAATCAACTCCCTTTCGCCTTCTTCCGGGGAGTAAAGACCAGGAAACTGACAAAGACGCCAAGCCCTGCCACCAGAATCCCTATGATGTTTCCTGCCTTGCCCGAAACCGGGAGAGTGGAATGCCCCTCTTTTTCTACGGAATTCGAATCGGCCTCTATTCTTACAAACTCCGGCGCGGGAGCGACTTCCAGATCCTCCTGAAGAGCCACTCTTGCTTTTTCATCAGACGTGTCCTGACTTTCCCGATCGGCCTCCATCTGAGCTGCCTGCAAGGCCTCATCCCAATTCACGGCGAGAGCCAGATCCCAACCGGGATTCTGGAATTTCACTCTGCAAGAACAAGCTCCGAGCAAGAAAAGAGAAACCTCATCGATTCCCTCATCCTCAAGATCAGCGACCGGCCAGGCCCCAAGAACTCTACCCCTACCGAAGACAACCGCTCCAAACGGNGCTTCTTTTTCCAAGAGCTCTGTCCTCGGCCCGGCGAGCATTCGAAGAAACGCCTGTTCCGCCGGATCATCGCGGGAGACCATCAGACATGAAAACCCTACCCTTAGTGCCGGCCCGGGACCAAGCTTGTTGATTGGATCNGTCGGATCTTGTTTCGGAATGGCCGCGACGCTCTGAAGATACTCCAGGCGGCCTCTGAGACGCTCTTCCAAAATTGTGTCAGCGCTTTCATTTCCACTTCGCACCATCACCCAAACCATTGACTCCCCCGCAAGAATTCGTCGCAAGAGCTCCTTGCGTGCCGGAGAAGACAGAAGCGTTGACGCCGTCTCATCCAGCTTTCCTCTCCAGACCTCCGGTCCGTCCTCAGGCATTAGCAACCGGGAGAGCGCCCCTGCCTTCTCAAGTCGATGCACCTCCACCTGAGCACCGCTCTCTTCGATAAATTTTCTGAAACGCTTCCCCTCATCGCTACTTAACCAGCTTACAGGAACCTCCAGCCGATAAGCATCTGGAGACCAATGATCGAGAGCGTAGCGAAATACAGGGACCGTACAAGCGAGAGCGAGCCCTCCACAAAGTCCAAAGATCACAAGCCACAGCTTGAAAACTTTCTTAACGTGTCTCCTCATCTCTACCTACGTCCAAACCNATGTACTCTTCCATCCTTGGTCGCGACGAAGAGACTTCCATCGGCGACCGCCATCCCATCCCAGACCGGAAGGGCGTCCAGTTTAAGTTCTTCATTCTGGCCCCCATTGGATACGGACACAGAGAGCAACTTCCCCCCTACGGCCCCCTGAAGGGCTTCATCCTGACTTTTGAGAAGACGATCAACCTCCCTGTCCTCCTCCATGATTCGCTCAAAAGTATACTCCTCATCCATGATGTCTGGAGGGCCTGCAACCAGCAGGGTATCTCCGGCCAGAACCATGCCCTGAGCAAAGATTGGCACCTGCCGATCCCAGTCTCTCTGCACATAGGAACCACTACTCCTCTGGTTACCGCCCGGCCCTTTCTTACCCTTACGAAACCATATGGCCTTTCCTTGACGGCCTTTTCCAACCTCTACTCCTGACAAAGTGCCATCATTTTTAGCCGGGGATTCATCCTTGGCGCTTGGAGAGTCAAAAGAAAGCGCAAGTACAGCTTTCGCATTGCTCACGCGGGCCTTCAGTGGATCCTCATGATTCCTCTTGATCTCAGCCTCGCCCAGCTCCCGGAAAGACACTCGCAATTCATCCACGAGGCCGGTGTAGACATAGTCCGTTCTATATTCCCCCACCGAGGATCCAGAATCCATGGCCAGATCCAGTCCCTGAACCGGGGCTTTCGCAATCAAACCGGAGGCCTCGCCTTGAGAAACAAGTTCTCCATTCACAAAAAGGCGCATCGATTTATCTGCTCCAAGAACCGCGGCAAGATGGCTCCAACCTTTTTTCAGAGGATCCTTCCCCGAAATGATCGTCAACTTTTCCTCGGACCGGACCTGAAAACTTGGCACTCGCTTTTTTAAAGTCACGGCGTAGCCATTCAAGGGGCCGCCGTGGGCAAGAACCACTCCGCCGGGACCATCAGGGAACACCCAGCATTCCACAGTGACCGGTTTGCCAGTCGGATCGAGGCTTTTTCTGGGCTCAAATCCCACCAGTGCGCTGGACCGGNTTCTACGTCCACCCGCATTCGGCTGGGGCGCGTCAGGAATTTCCCTCGGAGCACCAAAGAGTTGATGCTCAATGGTAGTCGTCCAACGAAGATATTTGGGGTCACGACCAAAGCCATAAACCTTGTCCTCATTGAAAACCAGCATGCGCCCGGCAGGGGCATACTTACCAGCCTGATAATATCCATTGTGCCCACCCGCAAAATTCCTTCCAAAGACCCAGTAAGCCCGGTGAAAATACGTGTCATCGAGAAATCCCATCGGAGCNAAAAGATGGGNTCCCTCGCCCTTCTGNGCTCCACCNTGNGCNGCCGCATTTCCAGAAATNGGACCTACCTCGAGNCGGTCNCCGGTTTTCTTGTCGATTTTCTGGGANCGAAGATAAGTATGCTTGCCGTCACTGCTNAGAATATCNGGAAGCCCAACCTGCATCTGGAGAGTTTGAAGTCGATTNTGGATATCATCACCAGTTTCCGGGTCTCGATGATCCATGAGACGCTCCATCAACTTTCTTCCCGTNTTCACGTCAAGCTGGAGATAACGCAGTCCATGATCGAGAAATGTTGAGCGTCCGGCAATAAAAGAGGCGATCCCATCCTCAATCAGCACTGTCCCATGTACGGGCCAGACACTCTCGATTTGCTCNAAGGCCATGAGACGCCGATCCACTGGTGCTGCGCGAAACTTCCAGATCAGAACTCCATCCTTTGCTCGAAGGCAATAGACACAGCCGTCTGCAGAGCCAAAGACCAGCCGCCCCTTCCAGTAAGCCGGAGGTGAATCAATCCGGGCTCCCGCCGTAAACTTCCACTGCTTCTCCCCAGTCGAGGAGGACAGCGCATGTAAGGTGTGCTGGTCAACTTGCGCGACATACACCTTGTCCTGAACGATAGTCAGAGCGCTCAGCCGCCCACCGAGCTCAGCGTTCCAGCTTTCATCGAGGTTACCGACGAGACCTCTCGCAGACGACCCACTCCGTTGAACGTTACCTCGAAATGTCGGCCAATCACCCGGTCCAGCCACCACTTCATCCACTGGCTCTGCGAATGCCGGCCCCTCTGTCAATCGCCCCTCCTCCGGTATTTCCGCGGGAAGTTTGAAAGTCTTCGAGGCAGGCGCGAGGGCATTAAAACCATAAAGCTTCGCTTCAGGATAACATGCACAGTTGTGAGGCGGAGCATACGTCAGGCCGTTCGCAGGCATGATCCCGTAAAGGCAACCACCTCTGACCCAGTGATTGATATCCCAGTCCTCCTTGTCGAAATCCACAAACTCGATTCCTGTTCGGGAAGGAATTAAAAAGCGCTCGGTAGCCTTGGCGATATAACACCGATGATGAAACCAGTAGGTTTTCACATTTGGAGGGAACCGCTTCTTCACCTCCCCGGTTCGGGGATCCCGCCCGGTGTAGACCCCACTATGACCGCCGCTGGTTAAAGGCGCAGACCATACGAGACCAGCCACAACCAGGAGATCCTGCGGGGACTGATATCCTGAAGGATCATGGGTGGCCTCCCACAGCCTCTTCCCAGTCTTAAGATCGTAGCTCTGCATCTTGTTGTCCCCGCCGGCATAAAGGACCACGTCCTGATAGATGACCAGACGAGGAGCGAAGTTGAACGGTATCAGGGTTCTCCGTCCCGCCTTCTCGCTTCTCCAGCGCTCCTCACCGGTCCTTCGATCGAGGCAGGCCACATTTTCCCCATCGTGATACACGAGAACCTCCCCTGCCACTGAGAGACTGAGAGGGGAAATCTTGTCTGTTTTCTCCCAGAGAAACTTCCCGCTTTCAGCATCATAGACGCGAATGCTCCGGGGTTTCGCATTCCAGACGAACTCTCCTCTGACCCTGGCCTGATCGCCTGTGTTATGCTTGGGGACNTAGTCTTCGAGCTCGGACTTACCTTCTCTCACCAGTGCAAAAAGAAGACCTTCATGATGAACAATCT
The DNA here is from genome assembly GCA_002709915.1 of Roseibacillus sp. Taxonomy (GTDB): domain Bacteria; phylum Verrucomicrobiota; class Verrucomicrobiia; order Verrucomicrobiales; family Akkermansiaceae; genus Roseibacillus_B. The sequence continues at coordinate 13,736 of PARF01000060.1, forward strand.
CCTCAGCTCTTTCCGACCCTCTGAAAACCCGCTGCGTTTCTCCGGTCGCAGCGTCAATGTTCTCTACCGGACCTGTGATGCTCCGAGTCACAAAGAGACGGTCTCCATCAACGACAAGACGGCGGGCCAACTGACTGGGGCCACTCTTCAGCGGCCAAAGCTGGCTATGCCACTTGGTAATTGGTCTCTTCCAGAGCACCGCGCCATTGAAGGCGTCTCGCGCGATCAACTGCCAGCTGGACGGAAGCTGAATCGAAACCCTCGATCCCTCGTCCATGATATAAAACATTCTTCCTCCTCCCGAGACAAGGGCGCTCATCGAAGCCATCCGGTCATGATGCCGTGACCACCGTGGGCTCCCAACCCATTGNAGGCGCCGGGGAGGACCGACCACGGTATCCTGAGCTACCGCATTACCGGAAGGATTATGGAAATAGTGCGTCCAATCATCAATCTCCTCAGGACGCGCTTTGACGATCTTTTCCCAAGCTCCATCCCGACGAATCAAAGCAACACCCTCTGGAACCAGCACTCGTAACAACTCCGTTTGAGCAACTTCCACATTCTCCTCTACCACCAGCAGGTTCACGAAATTCTCGATGTAGGGTAATGACCGACCATTAAATTGCTCCATGGACACCGGACCGTAGAGACCTCTCTCGTGGAGTGTGTTGCGCACTTTTTCCACGGCTTGAGCGGTAGCGGAGAGACCTTGAACCATATACCGATCATTCAACCGCAAGGCGGCCATCTCGTCGGGACTTGTTGCCCCAACATGCACTACCAGACCTCCTCGAACGCCAGAGCTGCGGACAGCGTCTACGGCAAGATCTGCCCCTGCAGGAAGAGCAAGCGAAAGCACATAAAGAATAGTAATCCGATAATAGAGATGCATAACAAACCTGATTTAANGCTAGGGACAGCCTGAGCTGCTCGAGCAGCCTTCTCAACCCCTCATTCCTGCAAATGCCAGTGTTGTAGACTTTTCATGACCCCNAGAGGCAGCTACCCTCCACCTCTAAGGTGAAAATAACGGTTCAATTCCTCGGACAGGCGCGCCAGCTATCCTCGATCGACCAAGTAACCCTCCACGTAGAGGAAGGCGCTTCCGTGGATGAACTTATCCCACATCTTCTCACCAAGTCTCCAGACGGCCTTGACGTCATCCTCTGTGAACGTTCGGAGGACAAAAAACCGCAGCTCCGCCGCAGCGTGATGGCTATCCGAAACAACGAAACAATCGATCCCTCAACCCGCGATCTACTGAAAGACGGTGACGAACTAAGCCTCCTTCCTCCCATGGCGGGAGGATAAGAACCGCGCTATGAAACTCACCGATAGAGACCGCGCCATCTATGAGTGGCAGATCTGGGTCAACGATTTCGGGGAGTCGGGTCAGCAGAAGCTCAAGGATTCCACCGCTCTCGTTACCCGGGTCGGGGGCCTCGGCGGCCCCCTCGCTCAGTCACTGGCTGCAGCAGGTCTTGGAAAACTGATCCTCGCTCATGGCGGAAACACCAAGGACAGCGACCTTAATCGACAAATTCTTCAGACTCATGAGCAGGTGGGAAAACCCCGTATCGATTCCTGTCGCAGAAGATTGATGGAACTGAATCCCCGGATAGACATCGAGGCCTGTNNCGAAAACGTCACTGAAGAAAATGTCAGAAGACTTGTCTCGGGAGCTGATCTCGTTTTTGACTGTGCNCCTCTCTTCGAAGAGCGGCTCCTCCTCAACCGGGAATGCGTAAGACAAAAGAAACCTCTGGTCGATGCCGCGATGTTTGAGATGGAGGGCCAGCTCACAACTATCATCCCGGGACAAACACCTTGCCTTGCCTGCCTCTATCCTGAGATTCCTCCGGGGTGGAAACGGGAATTCCCGGTGCTCGGTGCCGTCTCGGCAACTATGGCAAATCTCGCCGCTCTTGAAGGGCTCAAGCTCCTTGCGGGCTTCGGTGAGTTGCTGACCAGCAAGCTGCTGATCTTTAACGCGAGATCCATGGACTTCCGGAAGATTTCCATCGCGCCTCGTCCAGGCTGTCCGGTATGCAGCGCATGCCCGCCATGCGCCGATCAAGAGCTCTTCTGAATCTTCCGCCCCAGAGTCTCTGCGATTTGTCTCGCAAAGCGATTCGCCAATTCAGCTGGTGAACCCTCTTTGCCATACAGGACACCCCGGGACACATTGACGACATTGGGAGCTTTTCTCCCGGAGCCCGTCAGAGCCGAGAGGTCTCCACCCTGTGCTCCCAGACCTGGAATCAACAGAGGAACATCTGGCAAACCTGCAAGCACGTCTCCGCCCGCATTCGTTAAGCCAACCACGAGACCCACGTCGGTTTGCCGACCCTCTCTGCTGGCACGACCAGCGAATTGGCCCACGAGTTCATAAATCTTCACTCCTTCACTCTCCCGGCGCTGCAAATCAGCACTACCTGGGTTCGAGGTAAGCGCCAGCAGATATATTCCCTTCCCCTCGTAATCGAGAAACGGCTCCAGAGAGTCATACCCCATGAAAGGGTTGATCGTAACTGCGTCTGCACCAAAGCCCTCAAAGCAGGCTTCCGCATAGCGACGCTGAGTTTCACCAATATCGCTTCGCTTGGCATCAAGAATTACTGGTACTCTCTCCGGAATTCGATCCAACACCCGCTTTAACATCATCAGCCCCTCTGGACCCATCGCTTCGAAGTAGGCGATGTTGGGCTTATAACAGGCGGTCTTTGAGAGTGTCTGCTCGACCACTTGATCAAGGAACCGCTCCACCTCGAGAAGGTCATGCCCATGATGTTCAATTCTAGGGTCGAGTCCGACGCAAAGGTTAGAACCGGTTTCATCGGACCTTGCGGCCAGCTGATCTGAATAGCCTGTGCTCATTTATGGCTCCAGCTTCGCCTACACTCTCCAANGACGAAAGTGTTTCCTCCTCAATTCTTGACCTCTTCCGCCCCCGACATCGCAAAAATCTTCCTGAGACCTTGATTCAGCGCACGAAAACACCGGACAGATGGCGATCCTTATGGTTCAACACCGAAGTGAATTCTGTTTCGGAACTGCTGCAAAGTCTCGTCCGCATTCCCTCCGTCAACCCTGACGGAAATCCCGGAACGGACCAGTGCGGGGAGGGAGCGATTGCAGAATGGCTCGGCAACTTTCTAAGCGACCGGGGATTCGACGTAACTGCGGAGCAGGTCGAGCCCGNCCGACCGAACTTGATTGCGCGAAGNCCAGTAGCTTCCACCGACTCCAGACCCCGGATTCTTCTNGGACCACACCTCGACACCGTCGGCGTTGGCGGGATGACAATTGATCCGTTTGGGGGTGTGATCCACGACGGGAAGATCTGGGGCCGCGGCGCCTCTGACACTAAAGGTCCTATGGCCTCCATGATCTGGGGACTTTTGAATAATCGAGACAGTCTTGCCGACCTCCCTGTTGCGGTGGACTTTGTGGCATTCATGAGCGAGGAATCCGACCAGTTCGGATCTAAACACTTTGCCAGCAATCATGCCGGGAATTATGATTTTGCCATCGCCGGCGAGCCCACCGGGCTGGATATCGTCCATGTGACCAAGGGTTCTCTCTGGGCCATCCTGGAAACCACGGGAATTTCCGGGCATTCATCTCAGCCCGAGGCGGGAGAAAACGCGATTCTCAAGATTGTGGACACGATCTCCGTCCTCAACGACACCTTGAAGCCAATTCTTGCGGAGTTCACCCATACTGTCCTGGGCCCTGCAACCCTCAATGTGGGAATTATTCAGGGAGGAACTCGAGCAAACATTATCCCTGACCGAGCAACGGCTCAGATCGATATCCGCTACCCCCCGTCACTGACACAAACCGGATCAGCCACTAAAATGCTCGAGGACTTTATTGCTGCGCAAGAACTCCCGGCGAAGATTTTGCTCTGTTCGGATAACCCGCCCATGGAACTACCGGAGGACGACCCGTGGCTCAGCCGAATTCGGTCTGTTCACCCTTCTTCGGCTCTGATCGGAGCTCCATGGTTCTCCGATGCTGCTCATCTCAATGCAGGGGGCTTGCCCGCAATATGCCTTGGTCCGGGTTCAATCAAACAGGCCCATACGAAAGATGAATTCATTAGCATTGCAGACCTGGAAGCCGGAGCAGCCTATTTCACCGACCTCGTTTCGGGTCTCAAAGTGTAAGTTCGGCGCGAGGTCTCATCACTGCTGACTAGTAATTATTACCAGCCTTTCAAGATCCCCAATCGTCATATCAATGGCCGCGAGCCGCTGCCCTCGCAAATCCCCATCTTGTATCTTTTCAGCAATCTGACGAGCCGACCGAGCCTTCAAAAGACCTTCGACAGCCTTCTCCCTGACCATCTCAAAATTCCGGACATTGTTTGCTGCCTTCATCTCTGCATTNAAGCGTTGCAGATCGGAAACCGTATCCAGATAGGAGCGATTTAATTCACTATCTGACAGCACCACAGGAAGTGCCCTTGCTATCGGACGAGAAGGCCGGACCGGGAACTCTTTATTCCGCGGAGCACAGGAAAAGATCCCGGGAGCCAGCATCGTCACGCACCCCCATGCACCGATGGATTTAATCAACGAGCAGAAGCTGTGGAACTTGAATAGCAGCCCCGGATTCCAATTGCGCCCACCCGATCTCCATCCTCTGCTCCTTCTCATTTTGGTATCTCAGGACCTGGCTCNAGGGGCTTGCCTCCTGACACATCCAGCACTGGTGGCGGAGGAACCACTTCCTCTGGCATGACGGCCTTGAGCATTAACTGCTCTCCGACATTATCTTTCGTCTCATTGTCCCGGAAGGGCTCAACGACAGACCACCGGTCCACCATGATTCCGAACTTTCTGTTTCTCTCTGCCAAATTCCCCTCCATTCCCGCAGCAGTGCCTTCTCCTTCAACCATGATTCCACCCAGAAGATTTTCCTCAACCCGGTTTGACCTGAGCACCGCGACTGTCCCATTCGAAATACTGATCCCTACCTCCCGGTTCCTGTCAATCGTGCACTGGATCAGTTCAGAGCGAACCCCACGGGACATNAGGACCGCACCTGCGAGCCCGTTCTTGGTGGCCCGGGATGACTTTACTCTCACTCGCCCTCCACCCCAGGCGTCAATACCATGATGAAAATTTGAATCGAACCGGCAGTTCTCTGCATGCGCGACACTTCCCTCGCCATTTACTGCGAGTCCATCCCAACCACATTTCAGAACTTCAACACTACGCAGACGGGCGGATCCTCCATTAATAACCGCAACTCCATGACCCGCTCCCCCCTCTATCAGACAGTCTTCCAGAACAACTTCGCCTCCATCCGCAAGGGCTACCGGGTAGCGCTCTGCCGCGAGAGAGATCCCGGTTTGTCGGAGCGTCAGAGACGCTACCCTGCTCCCGCTCGCTTCCTTTGCAGAAAGCAGGGCACTGGCTCTCTGCGCATCACATTGTATGATTGTCTTATCTCTTCCCGCCCCCTCAAGGTCCACCTTGACAATCAGTGACAGCGACTCGTTAAAGACCCCTTCGCCAAGCCGAATCTTGTCATTGGTCCGAGCCGCTGCAAGCGCCTCCGTAATTGTCGAGTAATCCCCCGGCACCTTTAGGAGTCGGGTGTAAGCCGACATCTTATTGTAAAGGTCCTGATAGTCCTGCCGGTTATCCAGTCTAATTGCTTCCCGTAAGGTCTCGAGNGCAGGATCAGAAAATTCTCCGTCGTCGAGGGCAAGAGCCTTCTCATACAACTCTCGTGCCCGGACCCGCCGCTCTTCGAGGACTTTCATGCCCTCCTCTGTCGCGATCTTGAAGCGGGCAAGCTGTTTGTGATCGGGAGCAATCGCCTCCAGCTTGGTGGTATGATCTCCCAGAGCCACCCACTGCTCCTCCTTGAGTGCCTCCTCCGCCTGCTCCAGCAACCCCGCAATTCGATCGCTTACTCTCCCGGTTTGGATAACCTTTATAAAACTTCCGATCTCGGGATGATCGACTTCCATCTCACGGAGATTTCCCAACAGGCGTTCCGCTTCCTCCCAATTCCGGCTTTCCACTGAGGCGCGAATCGATCCCACCAGAAATCCGAGTTTCTGTCTGCGGGCCTCCGCCCGTCCATCGGCGACACGAGCGAGGCCCTCCCGGACCCTTGCCGAATCGGGAATGAGCTTATTCAATTCTGCATANACTTCCTCTGCGCCACTCCAATCCCTGCTTTCCTCGGCAAGACGAGCCATCGCTTCCAGTCTCGCTATACCCTCCCGGTCGCGCAAATNCCCCCCCTCCTCAATCGTCCAGTTGCCGTAGTAAGCGGCAGAAACGAGAATCCCTGCCACTAGAAGTGCAAGGCCGAGCCTGAGCCACATTCCCTGACCCCTCAGGGATGGCTCGCGATCACGCTCGGCCTCGACGACTCGAAGAGCCTCGTTCAATCGGTTCAGTTCATCGCTGAAATTTTTGCGCAGATGGTCATCCTTGGTGGAATTCACCAGAGCCTCCAGTTTGCCGGCGACCTTTCTGAATAGCGGAAGATGCGGCGATACGATTGCACCGGACTCGTAGCCGAGAACCCTCATGGCGTCCTCATAGCTCAGCTGCTCCTGACCTGAATCGCTGCTCACCTTCCGAATCTTTGGACGATTGGGATCCTCCTTCCAATCCCAAAAGCCTTAGAAGTTACCCTCAGACCCGGAGCAGCCTGATGTCTTTTCCACTCATTGAGGTCAACCTGACGCTGAACCCAAAGGACGGTTTTTTCCTCAAAACCATGATTCTCAACGATCTCCTCCGATGAAAGCTGCTTTTCCACGTATAACTCGAGAATCTCATCAAGAACCTCGTAGGCCGGAAGAGTATCCTCATCCTTTTGGTCTGGCCGCAGTTCGGCACTGGGAGGCTTTTCAATCGTATTCCACGGTATCACCTCCTGATCCCGGTTGAGCCAGCGGGCGACACTGAATACACGCGTCTTTGGAAGGTCACTGATTACCGCAAGACCTCCGCACATGTCCCCGTAAATCGTACAGTATCCCACCGCAAGCTCACTCTTATTCCCCGTGGTCAGCAAGAGATGGTTAAACTTGTTGGAGAGCGACATAAGGTAAAGGCCTCGCATTCTGGCTTGCATGTTTTCTTCGGTCACATCCTCCGGGAGACCTTGGAAAATGGGTGCCAGAGCTACCCTGACCGCCTCAAACGGTTCTGCAATGGGAACTGTCTCACAGCGAATACCGAGGTTCGCGGCGAGAGAAAGTGAGTCATCGACGCTGCCCCGCGATGAATAAGGACTCGGCATCGTAATCCCCAGAACGTTATCGGCGCCAATTGCCTCAACCGCCACTGCTGCGGTAAGCGCAGAGTCAATCCCGCCGCTCAACCCGATGCAGGCTGTCTCAAATCCACACTTGTGAATGTAATCTCTCACCCCCAGCACAAGCGCCCTGAATATCTCCTCATCCGGGTGCAGCCCCTTTCGGATTGCTTGATCCCCTGACTGCGGAGACGAACCTTCAAACAGCTCGGCAACCGCTACCCCCTCATCAAAAGGTAGCATCTCCATCAACGGCACCCCTTCGGAACTCATGACGAGAGAGCCCCCATCGAATATCAACTGGTCATTTCCTCCCACGGAGTTGCAATACACGAAAGGAATCCCTGAGTTTTTGGCCAGCGCCCCAAGAAGCTCCCGCCGCACTTCCCCCTTCCCAAGATGATATGGAGACGCACTCAGATTCAGGATCAATTCCACATCCATTTCCATGAGCTCCTTGACNGGATCCCTCTTGTAAAGTGGGCGATGAAGAAAGTCTTCGGTCCAGACGTCCTCACAAATCGTGATCCCGATCCTGCGTCCATTCCACTCCACGGGCTGGCATTCCTCGGATGGCTCAAAATAGCGCCGCTCGTCAAAAATATCATAGGTCGGCAGGAGAGTCTTGAAGACCCTCTCCCTGATCTTGCCATTGACTAGAAAAGCCGCCCCGTTGCGAAAGGGNTTACCTGGGCCTTGGTTCTCATTGTGATCCACGTAGCCCACCACCAGCGGGACCTCTCCAATCTCTCCCTTCAGATAATCCAACGCCTGCAGGCACTTATCCACAAACCCTGATTTAAAGACCAAATCCCGTGGAGGATAACCCACGAGGGCCATCTCGGGCACGATAACTAGCTCTGCACCCTGATCGAGAGCCTCACGGTAGGCGCTGACGATACGTTTTGCGTTCGCCGGGAAATCACCCACTGTGCTGTTGATCTGCGCCAGTCCGATCTTCATCTCTTGTGACCCTCTTGAATTGCCTCAATGAAGGGCACTCCAGTATGGCACCGCTGAGGGGACTTGGAAACCGCGATTTGACACAGACTTGGAGCAGCGTGGGGGCGAGCCCCTACCAGAGGCCATACTTTCCGAACGACAGTGCATACCACCCCAGAAGAAAATTCGCCACTGCGTGCATCACCACACAAGCGCCAAGACTTCGTGTCCATACCGCACAACCATACATCAAGCTCCCCCACACAAAGGCTGCCGCCCAGTCCGCCGGCCCATGAATCAATACGACAAGGGTAGTCACCACGAGATAGCTTTTCCACGAGGCCTCTCCGAAGGGCTGTGCCCAGTAATCTCCATCGGGGTTAAGCAGGAAGCGCATCAGAAACCCTCTCCATAGCAACTCCTCTACCAGGGAAACCACAATCACAGCCCGCAACATCCGGAANATAGTCGNAGCCCACCATCCTGCCGGACTTTCAAATATGCCTGGGTCGAATCCTTCTCGCCGGGGGAGAATTCCCAAAGCCTGCTTCCAGCCGCCGGGCTCTGCCTCTTTTATCCCCCACCAGTCATAAAGTTGCGTAGGCAGAATCCAGACGCCGATCCCCACTACGCCGAGCAAAGCGCCGAAAAGGAATTTGCGAGGCTCCCAGCGCAACTCGTAGTGACGCCACCAAAGAACCAGAAGCCCCCCGGCNAGAAAGGTCTGCACGGGATAAATCCAGTGCTCAGGGAAGCGCCGCCACCATGGCAGATATACATGATCCCGAAACAGACCATCAAGCGACCCCGTGATGGCCGTTAGTCCACCGCCGACTAGCATAAAGGCCACCAATGGCACGACATGAGCCAGGGTGCGATCCCGCCTGAACCTTTCCAGTCTCATGGACTCGCTAATGTGGCGACAAAGCGTTCCATGCGATCCAACGCNTCTCTCAGCTGATCAAACGCCGTGGCGTAGCAGCAGCGAAGAAACCCCTCTCCACTGGCACCGAATGCATCGCCTGGAACAGCTGCCACATTCTCGGCNTCGAGCAGCNCCATGGCGAAATCCTGACTACTGAGCCCTAGCTCCCGGATATCAGGAAATGCATAAAAGGCTCCCCCCGGAGAGAAGCACTTCATTCCAATTTCATTCAGCCTCCTCACCACAAAATCCCTCCTCTCGTGATAACTTGCCCGCATTTTTTCGACGGCAGAAGCTCCATTCTCCAGCGCTTCAAGAGCAGCGACTTGACTCGTGATTGGNGCGCAAAGCATCGAGTATTGATGAATCTTCATCATGGCCTCAGTTATCGGTTCTGGGGCGNAGGCATACCCAAGCCTGAAACCAGTCATTGCAAACGCCTTGGAGAATCCATGCAGAAGAATGGTTCGCTCCCGCATCCCGGGAAAAGCCGCGATCGATTGGTGAGGATTATCATCATATCGCAGCTCACTGTAGATCTCGTCGCTGATAACAATCAGATCGCGTTCAATACAGAGCCTTGCAATTCCTTCGAGGTCCTCCNGACTCACCACTCCTCCAGTGGGATTTGTAGGAAAGTTCAACATCAGAACCCGTGACTTCGGCGTGAGTGCTTCCGCAAGGACATCTGCCTTTAATGCGAAGTCATCTTCCCTGCTCGTTGGCACCGCGACAGGCACGCCATGAGCGAGTAATACTCCAGGCATGTAACTCACATAACACGGCTCGTGATAGATCACCTCGTCACNAGGATTCAGCAAAGCTCTCAGGGCGAGGTCGAGAGCCTCCGAGACACCTACCGTCACCAAGATCTCGGAAGAGGGATCATACTGGACGTGAAAAAAGTCTTCTACATAGCCTGCGATTTTCCGCCTCAGGGACATCAGGCCAAGATTNGAGGTGTACGAGGTATTTCCCCGCTCCAGAGAATAGATTGCAGCCTCCCGGATGTGCCAGGGCGCAGAGTAATCGGGTTCACCCACCCCGAGAGAAATTACGTCTTCACGCCCCTGCACGAGCTCAAAGAAATCGCGTATCCCGGATCGTGGCACAGCGGCTACCTGCCGCGATATTTTCGAAAGATAATCCATTCCTGCTAGGGAGCCACAGGCAACCGCTCTGGATCTTCATCACCCGCAAAGGCAAAGCCGTTCTCCTTATACGTCTTCAGCCTGAAATGAGTAGCGGTCGAGAGCACTCCCTCCATTGTACTGAGCTTCTCTGAGACGAACCTTGCAACTTCCATGAGATCTTGCCCTTCCAGTACCAGCAACAGATCATAGGCACCGCTCATCAGGTAACAACTCAACACTTGATCGAACTTGGCAATACGAGTGGCGAGTCTGTCAAANCCACCCTCCCTCTCCGGGGTGAGCTTTACCTCAATGATACCAACCACTGCAGCATGCCCGGTTCGAGCCTGATCAACCACAGCCTGATATCCCAGTACGGTTCCGTCAGCTTCCCATGCGGAGATCTGCGCCTCTACAACCTCCTCGGATAGTGAAGTCCGTCCGGCCAGATCGGCGCTGGAGGAACGGCCATTGCGACGGAGAATTTTGAGCAATGAATCGTTAGTCATGGGGAGGGGCTTCTAAGGAGATCTAACCGGCATGGCAAGCCGTAGCTGCACAAGCCCGCTCCCAAAACGATCTCCTCCACAGGCCGGCAGAACCGGACAATCAAAGATGCTCAGCAAAGAAACGCAGGGTATCTTCCAAGTGGCACTCCCAATACGACCATTCGTGACCACCAGAAAACTCCTCGTAAACATGCTCGACACCCTTCTCTTGCAAGGAACGGTGCAACTCCCGGTTGGCACTTAAGAGACGGTCATCAAGGCCACAATCGAAGCGGGTTGGGGGCAACATCTTCCGATTCGTAAGAATTGTCTGCAGAACCTCTAAATCAATCTCTGGACGAGAACCGGAAAGCAAAGACTCTTCCACGACCTGATCCAGCGCCCGAAGATCTGTCACAGAGGAGTGGGCGGAGATTGCCTGAAACTTGTTTCCAAACCGGGCCCCTAGACTAAGCGCCCCGAACCCTCCCATGCTCAANCCCGCAATAAAGCACGGTGATGTTTCAGAGACAGGCGCACCCGCTTCCTTAGCCGCAACAGGAACCTCGTCGACTATCCAACTATCGAAGCCCTTCCCATGGTGGGAAAAATAACCGGAACCATCTCCCCACAAACCATCGCTTGGCATTGCAAGCACCAGAGGCGGAATTTCACCTTCCGCTATCAGGCGTGCGGCAGTCAAATGAGCCCCAGCGCAGTAAGACCAGCCCCAGTGGGAACTGTATATCCCATGCAGCAGAATCACGAGAGGCAGTCTACGCTCCAACACGTCCGGAAGAAAAAGCGAAAGATCAGCACGCTGCCCCAGCGCATTACTCTTCACCGTCACATGCCTTAGCCCATCCTGTTCAAAACGGGATAAACTTACCTGTATACTGTTAAATTTACTCAATGTTTGTATGTGAAGCTGGAAGACACGGAAGTTGCAATGGACCTCTTCCTCGTCTTGCCCGAATCCAGTTTACGGATTTCAGGACAAATGGAAGGCGAACCAACCAAAGCTCCAGAGATCTTTTCCCCGGAAAACTCATCAAAAGCACCCCTGCAAAGATAGTGAGCACCCCCTGACCCGGCAAAGCAAGAAGCACCACTCCCACAATAACGAGAGTGACCCCTAGGAAATTTCTCAGCCCCAGAATCAACCACCTGCCAAACGACATTCCTGGGGGCGATCCCTTGCTATGATCAGGCAGGAAATAATCCGTACTGATCAACGAGAGAGCCCAAGGAGTTAAAAAAAGAGCCATTAAGACAGAGCCCGCCGAAAACAACCCAAGCAGGGTGAGAACTGTCTCATGCTCCTTCAACCATTCTATCATATGCCTCTTCCCGGAAATTTTCGTCGAGATTGAATCTCGGCCTGGCCGTCCAATTCATCCCACCCTGCAGCATCTTCCNCGGAAGTCGATAAGCAGCTAAGAGGGAGATGCATGTAGCGGAAAGTTACGGTGAAAACTTAAGGGCGTTCTCCTTTCTCGACGATCTTACGACCTTTGAGGTCAAAGGATTCTCCAGTTCGAATGGTTTCCCACTTTTCNTCGTCAGAGGTCGTTGTCACCCATTTTCGCGGGTCGTATACGAGGACTTCCCCTTTCTCCTTCCCGATCACCTCAAAATAATCACCTTGCACAACAATTGCCACATCTTCGTCGATTCCAATCCCCAGCATTGCTGCCCGATCGAACTCGTTGTGCATCTTCTTTTCCGGGTCTTCCAGAACCTTGATAAGATCCCGTTCGCGACCTCTCGCGATAAGGTGCTGATCAATCGCGGTATCGCGTAAAAAACCAAAGCCACGCTGCACGTCGCCAATCATAATTGTATTTCCGCTGGTATCACCTCTGGCCAGAAAAGATCCTTGGATTGTTGCTCCGGCGGACGNCCCGCCAATAACTCCTCCGCGACTCAGCACCTGATGGAATTCCCTCTCAGCACGGGTTCCCCCGTAGGCCTTNGTAAGGCGCCATTGCCTTCCTCCCCCAAACCAGATTCCGGTAGCTGCCTTAATCGGCTTTATGAACTCTTCCGTATCCGCAACGGACCTGTCATGAGTGTGAAGCACTGTTACCGCCGCTACCCTCATCTTCTCNCGCGCGAGGCTCGCGGCCCAGGATCTTTCATAATTATACCCCGGCGCGCTGGAAGCTGCGGTTGGAATAATCACGATTCGTGCCTTCGCCCCTCCAGCGAGACTCACAAACCTTCCAAAGATGCTCGCCATCTCCCTCCCTCCTCCACCCATAATCACCAGACTTCCCTTAGGAGGTCCTACCACTGGCGTTCCCATGGCAGAGAGCGACCCTGTGATAAAGAGAGCCACTATCATTCCTTCGAGTTGACGTATCATACCCGGACAAGATCGCGGGTTCTCGAATCATTACAAGTGACAAGCTCTGAAGTGCCTCCGGCAAGTCTCTCTTGAGGCGGATTTCCATCACCATCCAAACTAATCCATGGCCCGCTTGCCGTCCGCTTTTAGCTCCTTCAAAGCATCATTTAGAGGACAGCCAAACGCCGGAGCTCTTGACCGAGAACGCGCCGGACATCATCTTGGAGACTAATGCCGCCTTCTTGGCTGAGCTCAAGGACGAGGATCTGGAATGAGTGCTTCTCTTGATAATTACACCTAAGCTCGAAAACTCCTGTGCTGAGACAAGATTACCTTCTNCGTGAAATTGAACGTACGGTAGAATTTTGCCTGCGGGCTGCTGGCTTGAAAAAGCCGGACATCATTTCTGACCTGCAGCAATTCCTCGAGGAACATTGCGAGCTCCTTACCGGAATCCCCCTCCAAACATTATTGGAGACCGAGGCTCAGAGGTTAGTGGCCCTGCTCTATCATCCGGGAACTGCCAGACTTCCTCAGCTGATTTCTTCTGGAGCCTGGCTTTGTGAAGCTGCGGATCTGAGCCTGCTCGCGGGACGCCAAATCGAAGCCCGCCGACTATTCCACGAAGGTGTCCAGATCCTCGCCTTCATAGCCTCTCAACATGGTGACGATGATGGGTTTTCTCTCTTGAGAGAACACCTCAAGACGCTTCAAAGGCGTCTTCCTGACTACCAGTTTGGACCACTCGAGACCCGCAGGATTCACGATCTGCTCAACGCTGGAAGCCCCCCCGAAACCGAATAGGCCGGTCTCTCCATCGTGACTCTGGATCCTTGCCTCGGAGCTGAACCAACCCTATTCTACCTCCATGGGAATTTCACCCGGTGATCTTATTCGTCACATCGTGATCGGAGTTATTGTAGTGGCACTGGCAATCGTTGGGTTGAAGGTATGGAACAAGCATAAGCTGGAGAAACAGATCGTCAGTGAATTAAGGGATCTTGCTCACCCCACCACTTCCTTTGAGTCCGCCTATGAAGCGGATGCCACATCCTCGCTGTTCAAATCGATGGCACTTCTTCACAAGACGAAGGATAAGCTCAACAAGGAACCTAACGAAATCCTGAGGGAGGTCTTTCATGGTTCTGACGACGGGGCGCTTTTTGGAAAAATGGAATCCGGGAGCAATGCTTCACCGGATCCGCAGGCTGGAGTCATCGGCAAAGGACTTCTTCGAAACTATCAGCACTGCCGCACCCTCGGCATCTTTTCCGACAGCGAAAACCTCCGGATGCTTTCAGCTGGAAAAACCCCGATTATCAGGAAGGGGCCAGACTCGAATTCCAAGGCTGCGATCCGATTTATTCTCAATCCAAGTGTTTCGCCGGGAGCGGAAAGGATCATCCCGAACATGATTATTTCNCCTCCTAACCTCAGTGAGTCCCATAAACCCACGGATATGCAGATCAGTCAGGCCAAGGAATTAGTCAGGGCTCTCTACGATGCACGTATCATTGAACGAGATACCGGTGACCGGTTGAACCAATACTACGAGTCTTTCAGCTCGGTTGAGGATCCCGTAGTCANCCCCGAAGCAGTAGCACCCGAAGGATCCGCTGACGAGCCCGACGCGAACNNTCANCCCCTTTCCCCCGCTGACACAAGCTCCGGAGAGGAACCAGCAGCTCCCGACACCTGCCCCTTTGATCAGCCNTTAAGTGACAACGGCTAGAGTAAATTACGATCCACTTCCAGCCGCTCCGAACCAGGTTAGTCAGCGGCGTGAATTACACGAGTGATCCGCAGGGCTGTCTCCAGGGCCGCCGCACCCTGAAGGCCAGTTACCGCTGGTCCCTCGCGCCCTCGCACTGCATCGACAAAAGCCATCAACTCGGCCATCAGAGGCTCTGAGCGGTCGACCTCNACCTCTGCAGCCTGAATACCCCCAGACTCTGACCAGTAGACCTTCCCGTTCTGCTCCTGATAGTCGAGAGAAAGGTAACAGTTTTCCTGAAAGACCCGAATCTTACGCATTCGATCCGGGCTTATCCGGCTCGCGGTTACGTTGGCAACACAACCATTCTCAAAGCGTAGCCGTGCGTTGGCGATATCCTCATGACTTGTAAGCACAGGAACTCCAACCGCATCGATATGAATAAGGGGGGATTTTACGAGGTGGAGGATGATCTCGAGATCGTGGATCATCAGATCAAGCACTACTCCGATATCCAAACTCCTTTTGGGAAAAGGGGAAAGCCGGTGGGCTTCAATAAATTTGGGGCGATCCAGTCTGTCCTCCAGATGCCTGAGCACGGGGTTAAACCGCTCCACATGCCCCACCTGGAGTACTTTACCAGTAGTTGCAGCAAGCTGAACNAGCTTTTCGGCCTCCTCTTCACTGGATGCGATCGGCTTCTCCACCAGAATATGAGTTCCATGCTGCAGGAGTTTCCCCCCTATCGTAGAATGCTGGTTTGTCGGAACAGTCACGCTGACTGCTTCGCAGCATTCCGAGAGAGCCTCAAGGGACCTGACTACTTTACCACCGAAATCGGCTGTCAAGGCCTCGGCGCGGTCCCTGTCAACATCGTAAACTCCTTCAAGACGCACTCCGTCAATCGAGTTATAGACTCTGGCATGATTGCGACCCATGGCACCCGCACCTGCTATTCCAACCCTTAATTCCATGATCTCTCATCGCAAAATAACTTGCCTCCAGCAAGGATTGGGCTTCTCGAATCTTGCCTCCATAAATTTTCTAAGGTTTTATCACTCTCAGCCGTTACCAACTTCAGAATGAGCCTTCACGCCCAACTCAGCCAGGAAGCCGAGGCACGTCTTCAGTCTCAGAAGAGAAACTCCGTCATCACCTCGGTAATGATAGCGCTTCTCATCATGGCACTCGTGGTCCTGATCCTGCTCTTTATCCTGCTGCCGAACCTCCTTATCAAGTCACCCACCATCGTGGCCTACCAAGCTGGTGCACCGGAGGAGGAGAACATGGACCAAAAGGAGGTGAACCCTCAGATTCAGCGAAAGCCCTCTGCGCCAAGTTCCTCCATGGCCAAGGTCATCGCGTCCAGCACACCATCACCTACAGCCGTTCCGGTCCCCGAAACAGAAGCCCAACCAAATCTTGATTTTGGCAGCGGGGATGATTTCGGTCAGGGGTGGGGAAACGGTGGCGATGGAGGGGGTGGCGGGTTTGGAAATATTCCCGCAACAATGCGTAAACGATGCTCACCAGAGGATCGTCTCCAACGCCTGAAGGAGAACGGTGGGAACGAGAAATGTGAGGAGGCAGTCGTGAAGGCGCTACAATATTTCAAGGATACGCAGGCTGGAGACGGCTCGTGGGGCGGAGGAACAAAGGTCGCCTATACCGGTTTGGTCCTGCTTGCCTATCTCGGCCACTGCGAGACTCCTCTTTCGGTTGAATTTGGAGTTACCGTAACGGGAGCGATAACGTTCCTCGTTGACAATTGCCAGAAAAACAAGGGCCGGATGGCCTCCAACCTGCAAGACAAGCACTGGTGCTATTCTCATGCGATTGCTGCCTACGCCCTTGCAGAAGCTTATACGTTTTGCAGCCAGCTCAGCATCAACCTTCCCAACCTGAAGGAAAGTGTCCAGTCCAGCGTTCAGTGGATCATTGACAACCAGAATAAGTCTGGCGGATGGGAATACTCGTATGACGAGGCGGGCGACAGAGGCGGAGACATGTCGATTACTGCCTGGCAGATGCAGGCCCTCAAGGCCGGNAAACATACCGGNCTTGAGTTCCGAAACATGACTCGTTGTATTCGTGATGCGCTNAAGTATTGCGAAACCTGCCAGGCTGCTGATGGAGGATTCGGTTATCAGGGAACTCGCGCGCTCGGTGACGGACATTCTACCCTCGTAGGAGCTGGCACCCTTTGCTTCCAGCAACACAAGGGGGCTGCCAACTCGAACGCGAGGAAGGGCATCAAATACATCGATAAGAAATCCCAGTTCAATTATGAAGCTGGCCCCTGCAATCTTTACGAACATTACTACTCNAGTCAGGCCGCCATCAATAACGGCGGAAAAAGCTGGGTTCAATATAACGAAATGTTTCGAGACCAGCTGTTGAAAGCACAGAATAACGACGGATCATGGCCTCCACCTCCCCAGCCAGGGCCCGCAGCCCGGAACGACTCCGTCTACGTCACGGCTCTCGCAACGCTTATGCTTGAGGTCTATTACCGCTTTCTCCCAGGAACTGGGGCAGGCAAATAAGCGGGACGTTTTACCCGATGGATTCTAGCGCAGAATAAGCTTAGCCTCAGGATGGCTTTGCAGGAGCGGACAGGTTCGATCCCGGTTCTGCTTGTGTCCCGGCGCGGGAACTGCTTTGTACCCCCATGCCCCGCTGGTTTTTCCTCGCCATTTTTGCAGCTGCCCTGCTGCTACCCGACCCTGTCGGAGCAGCCGGAAAAAAAGCTCCAAACCTTCAACTCAGTTTCCACCTTCAGGCTGAACCCGGGGACAGACGGGTCTTCAAACAGTTGACAGCTGGGAAGGAGGTCATTTTTCAGAAAACTGCTACCATCACTACAAAGGACGTTGTCGCCTTCCGGTCCTTCCCCGCAGATGACAACAACTCCTACGGAATGGTATTTCAGCTCGGGAAAACAGCCGCCAACAGACTACGAACCCTCAGCACCGCTCACCAGGGAAAGCTTCTCCTCGCTATCGTTAACGGGCAGGTTCGTGATGCCGTTATTATCGACAAGCCGGTAAATGATGGCCTCGTAGTTATCTGGAAATGGATCTCACTTGCTGAGGTCAAACTGACCGATCAACACCTCCCTCGTATCGGCGAAGATCCAAGGGCATGGAAAAAGAGAATCAAAAAGAAATAGTGACCCAGGACCCTCTCCGCTTCCTGCTTGCTTTCGTTCTTTCNTGTATTTTGAGCATACCTTGCCTTGGTCAGGGTATGGCTCTTCAGCTACCAACCGGCAACCGGGCATTGCTGGAGAGCNACCCCGAAAAGTTTTACATGTATGTGTATCGCACCTTTGAGGGCGAGACGAGCAAGCCGTGGCAGGGCGGGGGTTACGGGTTTGTCAGAAGCCTTAGGCGAACAAAAGAAGGAGTAGTTTCTACTCGATTTCACGAGGGCATTGATATCCGCCCGGTGAAGAGGGACTCCGCGGGCCGGCCGCTTGATCAGGTCAGNTCCATTGCNCTCGGACGCGTTGTNTATGTGCAGAANAGTTCCGGGGGCAGCAATTATGGAAAATACATAGTGGTGGAGCACGACTGGGGCGATGGACCTTTTCTCAGTCTTTATGCCCACTTGGCGACTACTCTCGTTGAGGAGGGGCAGCGTATTCCTGCGGGGCACGTGCTTGGCCAGATGGGTTACACCGGAGCTGGTATCAACCGGGAAAGAGCTCACCTTCACCTCGAGTTGAATATCCTTGTCTCTCTTCAGTTCGATGCATGGCACAAGATGAAATTCGGAAGCGAGAACCGCCACGGCCTGCATAACGGGATGAATCTGTCGGGTCTCGATATCGCCAACCTGTATCTTAGACAGGAAAGGGAACCCGGGATTACTATTCCAGAGTTTATCAGGGGAGCTTCCGCCTATTACAAGGTCACCTGCCCTCGNCGCGGAAAACTAGAGCTCGCCGACCGCTATCCTTGGATCAGACGTGGTGCCCACCATCGCCCCAGCCCTTCCTGGGAAATTTCCTTTACCGCCTCGGGGTTTCCTCTGTCCATCGCACCCAGTCACAGGGAAGTCCCCAAACCTCTGGTCACTTACGTAAAAACCACCCAGTCACGACACGAATACTTCACTCTTTCCCGCCTCACCGGAACCGGTCGTCGAGCATCCCTCACTCGCACCGGACTCCAGCACATTGCTCTTATCACNGGGGATTTTCCCAAGTAGCACCCGCAGCCTGCCTGAAGGTCGGCAGGTTCGAAATTGAAGAGATCCTTCGTTCTCCAAAGCTTCTTCCCNCGCCTGTTCCACGGAAAATGTCTCTTACCCCTGCAGAATCCGTATCGCTTCCCATCGACCTCTCTGATTTTGATGAGATCATTGATGTACGGACACCACAGGAATTTGACGAGGATCACCTCCCGGGAGCACGAAACCTTCCAGTGCTNACCGATGAACAACGCATTGAAGTCGGCACCCTCTACAAGAAGAGCGCNTTTAAGGGTCGGAGACTGGGTGCTCGCTATGTCAGTCAGGCGATCGCCAACCACCTTGCCGGACCCCTGCGCGATATCAGCCCTGGATGGAATCCACTTATTTACTGCTGGCGTGGGGGACAACGCTCNTCAGCGGTTGCCACCGTTCTTCGGTCCATTGGCTGGCGGGCAAGAACCCTTGAGGGGGGCTACAAAGCCTACCGTCGTTTCGTGATGGAGGATCTTGCCAACCGCCTTTCACACCCTTCACTAAAGTTACATGTTGTCGGCGGATTAACCGGGGTGGGAAAAACGGTTCTTCTTACCGCGTTGGAGGAAGCAGGACAGCAGACGGTCGACCTTGAGAAGATCGCCAACCACCGGGGATCGCTACTTGGCTCTCTCGGGCCGCAACCCACCCAGAGAAGATTTGAGACATGCCTTCATNATCGGCTGAGCANAATGAANCTAGAACGGCCGATTTACCTCGAGGCTGAATCAAATCGGATCGGCGCCGTTTATCTTCCTCCTGCTCTCTGGAAGAGGCTGGCCGACGCCAATGTGATTGAACTCACCCTGCCCATANAGGAACGGGTTCTTCTCCTCCTCGAAAATTACCGCCATTTCCTTGAGCAGCCTGAATCCCTTTCGAAACTACTCAAACCACTTGAGAAGTTACGCGGACGCCCACAACTACAATCATGGCTTGATCAGATCGCCTGCCAGGCCTGGCCTGATTTCGTCACCTCGCTTTTAGAAAACCATTACGACCTCTGCTACCGGCGACCGGGCACCGCCGATTCCAACTATCCCTCTCCGACAAGCCAGCTGGCTCTTCCTGACCACTCTCCCGCGAGCTACCGGGACGCGGCCCGCACCTTGATCGAGATCGAAAAACCATCAGAATCGTCATGAGCATCCTATGTGACGCTCATAACCATCTTCACGATAACCGGTTTGTTGCCGAACTACCGGAAATTCTCTCAACGATGCATGACGTAGGTATTGCTCATTGTGTGGTCAACGGGACGTGCGAAGACGATTGGGATCGAGTAATGGATCTGGCCCACGCCAACCCCCGAATGATACTACCATCCGTTGGGTTACATCCATGGAAGGTTTCCACCCGAAGTGAGGATTGGCTGGATAAGATGACTACGATCGTCATCCGTGAACCCGGGAGAGTATTTATCGGCGAGTGCGGACTGGACCGCTGGATGCCCAAGCCGGATATCANGGAACAGGAAAAGGTCTTTATCTCGCAGCTTGCGCTTGCCACAAAATACAATCTCCCCATTTCCATTCACTGCCTCAAGGCNTGGGGCCTTCTTCTCGATATCCTGAAAACACATGAACGCCCGCATCGCGGTTTCCTTCTCCACTCCTATGGTGGTTCGCCCGAGCTCGTTCCGGAGCTTACCGCGCTCGGAGCCTACTTTTCATTCTCGGGTTATTTTCTCCGGAAAAAAAAGAACAAGATCCACGATGCTTTTCGGCGAATCCCGCCAGATCGGGTCCTGGTTGAGACTGACGCTCCCGATATGCTGCCCCCCGAGAGTTACAGAAAATTTTCTGTTTCTAGGTCAGAGACTAACTCCTTAAACCACCCCGCAAACCTCGTGAAGGTGGCCGAAGGATTGGCAAATATTCTTGAAATAAGGAAATCTCACTTACGCTCTCTCACGTCCCAAAATTTCCACTCCTTTTTCCCTGTTGAAGACTCTTAGACAAAGAGTTCCACAAGGTAATCTTGGACACATTTTCGTTGGGAACCTACACCGGATCATGCAATTATGGGGATCATGTGTTTTGTTAGACTGTTAATCCGGGCGTCTCTTCTAGCCCTTCTGGTCTCCCCTCTCGTCGCCCAGCAGGGAGACCGCAAGGGCCACAATATGACCAGCTTCGTTCCTGAAGATGTCATCCCCCCTGCCCCTTTCCTNAAGGTCGAGGATGCCCTCAAATCATTTGAACTCGCACCGGGTTTTGTCATTGAGCCAGTCGCTGCCGAGCCATTTGTCGATATGCCGTGCATGATGAAGTTTGACTCGGAGGGCAGGATGTGGATTTGCGAACTTGTCGGCTACATGCCAGATATCGACGGCACGGGTGAAGACATCGCTCAGGGGCGTATCGTGGTGTTGTCTGACACCTCCGGCGATGGAATGGTCGATCAACGCGTCGTCTTCCTCGACGAACTTCTTCTCCCAAGGAGTCTTTACCTCCTCGATGACGGCATTCTCTGGGCAAATCAGGAGAGCCTTTTCTTCCAGAAACGCATCGGTCTCAAACCAATCGGGGAACGNGTTGTCGTTGATCAGGAGTATGCCCGGGGTGGAAATGTCGAACACAAGGCCAACAGCCTTGTCCTCGGATTGGACAATTGGATCTACAACGCAAAATCAGATCGACGCTACAAGAAGATTCAAGGCCAGTGGGTAATGGAGAAAACCCATTTCCGTGGTCAGTGGGGCCTCGATCGTGACGATTATGGAAGACTNTTTCACAACAGCAACAGTACTCTTCTGGTAGGAGATTACACGTTCCCCAACGTCGCGTTCGGCAACACTAACGCCAAGATGAAAGCTGGAATTTCTAGTCGCGTCAGTTCCAACCGTGTCTGGCCCATTCGTGTCACTCCGGGTGTCAATCGGGGATATCAGCGCAGCACTGTTTCCCCGGAGAACTACAAACTCATCAACGCGACCGGGGCTTCCGGGCTNACGATTTTCCGCAGTAACGGACTCGGAGAGAGCTTATATGGCACGGCCTTCATCACCGAGGCTACCGGTAATCTGGTTAAAGCGATCAGCGTCAGCGATGGAGAGGGGGCCATCGTCGGCGAACACACCTTCGGAGAAAAAGAGTTTCTGGCCTCAACCGACGAGAGATTCCGGCCGGTCAATGCCTACACGGCACCGGATAATTCCCTCTACATTCTCGATATGTATCATGGGATTATCCAACATCGAACATACGTCACTTCCTACCTCCGCAGGCAGATTATGAGCCGCGGTCTGGACAAGCCAGCCAACGGCCATGGGCGTATTTACCGAATCCGGCACAAAGACAAGCCACGGGGGCCAACTCCGAGGATGAGCAAGCTCTCTNCNGGCGAGCTTGTTCCCTACCTCAGCCATCCCAACGGATGGTGGCGAGACACTGCACAGCGCCTGATCGTTGAGCGGGGTAAAAAACAGGACCAAGCTCTGCTCGTGGAAGCTCTGGAGAGCAGCGACCCGCTTGGAAGAATCCATGCACTCTGGTGCCTCGAGGGCCTCGGCCTTCTTCAATCCGAGCATGTCTCATTTGCTCTGAAGTCAGCTGACGAGAAATTCTCCTCGTCAGCTCTTATGGCAGCTCTCTCATTAAGTCAGAGAGAAAAAAATGCACTCGTCCCAGCACTGGCTTCCTTTGAGGCCGGCACCGAATCCTCAATCTACAAAGCGCGCCTGCTGGCGGATACCGGAACTAGTAAGGCTCTCGAGGCTCTTGTCAGCACTCTCAAGAAAAACGGGAAGAACCCAATTGTCAAAGAGGCCGCTTTCACGGGGCTGAAGGATCGTGAAGCCGTTTTCCTCGGCGTAAATAACGGACGTTTCAACAGCAGCAGCCTCGATAAGTGGCTGCAAGAAGCTCTCCAGAAGAACCTCAGGAAAGNAGACCCTCCAAAAATCGAAGGCCAGCACCTTGCATCTTTCAAAAGAGGCGAAAAGCTCTACATGGGCCGGGCAGCCTGTATTGGATGTCACGGTGCTNATGGCGCAGGACTGGATAATCTTGGGCCGCCACTCGACGGATCTGATTGGGTCACAGGAAATCCTACTCGCCTTGCAAAAGTCCTTCTTCACGGACTTCAGGGTCCGATCGTGGTATCCGGCAAACGCTACGCGCCTCCGGGAGCAATGCCGGGCTTGTCGATGAATCCCACAATCTCGGATAAGGATATCGCGGATATCCTGACCTTTACACGACACGCATGGAGCAACCGGTCAAGCCTTGTAAATGAGTCCTTCATCAAGGAATCCCGGAAAAAAAACAAAGATCAACAGGGAGTGCCCTACAAGGCGAGCGATCTCAACTAGTCNGTTGGAAAATTAATGCGNANAAGGGCTTTTGGAATTCAGTAGAGAGATGGGCTATTCGTTCCACTGACCGGCCACACGGAATTTCTCGTAGCGAGAATCTAGCAGCTCTTTTTCCGAGAGCTCGCCCAGAATATCAAGGTGGCGTATCAGNACCTCTTTAAGATTACGGGATACAGAACGGACGTCGTGGTGAGCTCCGCCAGCTGGCTCGGGTATAACTTCATCCACAAGATTCATCGCGGCCAGATCCTCNGCCGTAAGGCGCATGGCTGCAGCAGCCTCGGGTGCGTGCTTTCGATGTTTCCAGAGGATTGCTGCACAGCCCTCTGGACTAATGACCGAGTAGTAGGAGTTCTCCAGCATGAGGACTCTATCGGCAACGCCAATGCCCAGCGCCCCCCCGGAACCACCCTCNCCGAGCACGACCGTAACGAGGGGTGTTTTCAAGTCCATCATTTCCCTTAAGTTTCGGGCAATCGCCTCCGCGATATTGCGCTCCTCAGCACCAATACCAGGAAAAGCTCCAGGAGTATCAATCATTGAAATAACGGGAATCCCGAATTTCTCCGCCATCTTCATCAGGCGCAGAGCCTTCCTGTAACCTTCAGGGTGAGCACTTCCAAAGTTTCGCTGGAGATTTTCTTTTGTGTCTCTTCCCTTCTGATGCCCGATAACTACACATCTGCGCCCCTCTAACATCGCAAAGCCGCCCGGCATAGCGTGATCATCACCAACCAACCGGTCCCCATGTAATTCACAGAAATCATCGAAGGCCTCGCTGAGATAATCGAGCATGAAAGGCCGTGCGGTATGCCTTGCTATCTGAACACGCTGCCATGGAGTTAGATTCTCGTAGATCTCTTCCCGCAGCTCTCCCAGTTTCCCCTCGAGAGCTGAGATCTCTTCGCTGAGATTCATGTTTCCAGACTGAGCTTTCTCGCGCATCTGGTGCAGTTCATTCTCCATCTCGGCAATCGGCTTTTCGAAGTCGAGGGGTTCGGGACGAGCACTACTGTCGTTCATTGATTCTGATTCTATCTCTTAGCAAAGCGGACTTCCACCTCGTTACCAACTCTTAAAAGAAGGGCTAACTCCTCAATATCAGCCGCTGAGAGAAAAAACCCCCTTCCGACCTCATCTTCGTCAGCAGAGGTNACCTCGCGCACCTGAAGTCCTCGATGGTCTAAGATCAACACTTTCCTTGCATTTCGATAACTCTCGAACTTGACCGGTGAGACACTTCCGCCGCTGGCCAGCAAACCGATCTTTTGCCCAATTTTTGACCTGAGCTCGCCACTCCCTTCACGAGCTTTCGCATGCAGAAGCTCGTAGGACTTGAGAAGACGTCCCTCATGATAGAGGCTCAGAAGCTTTCTCGGAACATCAATTTTGATATTAAAATTTAATGGGAGCAGCACGAGTTCATCACCGGGAAAGAGCTTGTCCATTCGCTGCAGCCCGTTCATGTGCATGATACAGTCAAGAGTTGTATCGTGGCTCTGAGCGATCCGCGTGAAATTATCTCCGGATTTCACCTTATACATGACCTTACCTTCCATCACTTCTGTCGACAAAAGGTCATCGAGATTGAGCTCCCCGAGAATTCGGCGCGCCTCCGAGGCACTCGGAGAGGACGGGTAGACTCCCACCAAAAATTCGAGCTTCTCACGAGCCTTCGCAAATTGACCTGTCGCAAGAAGTTCCCTAGCCCGTTCAAACGCTATTTCCCCAGGCTTCACAAGCGTCGTATCTGACGCGATCTCCGAAACTACCCCGAGCTGGGGTTCCGTGCTCTCTTCCCTCAATCGCTCAACGAGAAAATAGGTTGCTGCGAGTATCGCCAGGACGATCACTGCCGCAATAACCTTGATAATTGCCATCATATCCTCAAGGGGCCGCGTGTTCCCTCATACCTACCGAGCATTCCCATGTAATTCGACACTCTGACGCGGCAAGCAAGAAGCTAGAGAAGACCTTTGCGCTTAAAATCGAATGCATTGATTTCCGAACTCTTATCCACAATCTCAAANATAAACCGCAGAAGGCTGATCTCCCACGCATCGTCCACTCCCTCAATGACAACCTGCATGGGATTTCCTACCCTGTGAGCGTCTTCGAGAACCCGNTCCCTGACCACTTCCATCGAATCATGGAGCAACTCTTCTCGGACTTCTCCTCGTTTAAACTGGTAATTCACCATGGCGATTTTCGCTCCTCTTGCTTCGAGCCACTCATGGAAGCGATCAGCCTCGTCGCTAAATCCCTCGAATTCAATGCCGCTGTAGGCCTCCGGCTTNATAATTGTCGGCTTGTTCGCTTCGACCTCTCCAGAGCGAATCCGAACCTTTCCCACCGAATCCATTAACTCACTGAGGAGAAGGAACTCGAATCGGGTATCCCCGAAGGTATCGATACGACGGTCGGGTTCGTATATAACGCTAGTTGTTTCCAGCGCGTATTGAATGTCATCAGGTGAATACATTCTTGAATGGCTCCATCGGTGATTTACCCAATCGTAATAAAGAAAAGGGCAGGCCCATGGACCCGCCCTGCACACTGGGATGTTACGTTCGGGATCCTTCTTCAGGAACTGGCCTTGTCCACGTAATCAATAATTGCCCCAACGGTAGTGAGCCCCTCNGCCTCGTCATCAGGCACTTCAACTCCGAACTCCTCTTCAACAGCCATTACCAGTTCGACAGCATCGAGGGAATCTGCTCCGAGGTCCTCTACCACTTTTGCCTCACGCGTCACTTTGTCGGCGCTTACTCCAAGTTGCTCTACGATGATACCCTTGACCTTCTCTTCGCTTGATTCTGACATTTTTCTTTAGCGGTTATTCGCTTACTCTGAGATATCCCTCCTNACGCCAGTTGGCAACCCCGAAAAGTCACTCTTGGGAAGGGGCCTCCTGTGCCTGTTGCTCTGGAAGAGAGTTGTCCACATTTTCCCTGTCGCTTTCTACCTCATCCTCAACAAGCTCAACAAGCTCCCCCTTAAAATTTTGGAGGATGCGCTGGAAGAGCGCCTCGGCTGGGGCCCCATTCTCCTCTCTGAATTGACCGTATATCATGCCATCAACCTTCGATCTTTTAAGCGCCCCCCCCTTCGAATCAGGCTTATCCTCAAAGAACAGGTAGGCCAACCCCTTCGTTCGCCACTTGCGGACATCGATCCTGCGGATTGACTCAAAAGCAATCTTCTCTCCTCCAGGAGCATAGAATGATTCGCCATCCACTTTCATTGAGCGGCGGGAATTTCTCACCAGGAAAAACAAAGCGCTAACCAAAAGCACTCCACTCCCGATAGCATAGTAGAGCTGTTCTTGAATCTTCTTTGCGTCATAACTTTTCTCGGGAATCGCGGAGCTCCAACCTCGCTCATGAGTATAGAGGGCCCACATCGGAGGAATCGTCTTATTCCCCTCCTCCAATACAGCATTACGATAGCCTTTATAATCAGATAGCTGGAGAGGCCATCTTGCTTTTCTGTCAACGTGCATCGGCAGAACCACATCACCTGCAGGAAAAACTTCCCGCTTCTTCGCCTCACTCTCCCACTCCTCCGCACTCCACTCACGCTCATTGAACAGATCTTCAGCTTTTTCAAACGCCTTATAAGTGTANTAGACCTCATTTTTAGCAGGCCAACCGACCTTCCAGTCCTTCAGGAACAAGACCAGAAAGACTCCGAACATGATCACCATGGCCCAGCCCCTCACGTAAAACCACTTCGTGGCACGGCATTCAATGATCTCCGCCTCCTGCATGGATCCGAGAATCTGAGGCCCAGCTCCAAATGTTCAAGCGCTCAATGAATTCAGTCTAAAATAAGAAACCTCATTTTCTTGAGAATTTGAGCTTCGGGAGCACCTTACTCGCAGACATCATCAAGCCAGCAGACTCAACAATGTCTGGCTGTTCCATAAAGGTGGACCGTAGCCCGACTGTTTTCACCTTTGACATCACACCCCGCAAATCAGACCACTTTTCCCCGTGAGCTTCTCAGCGTTTTTTGCAGAATCGAGCCGAAGATGCTCTCCGCTTATGCGGCGCTTCGTCTCTATGCTGGAGCCTATGTCTGCTGGGAAACTTGAGTCCATGGCCAGGCAAAGCTCGGGACTCTCCAAGCGTCAGTTCGGAAGAACCATGCGCCTTTTCGCCCCGCTCTACCTTTCCAACGAATGTGTGAATAACTGCAGTTACTGCGGATTTTCCCGTGACAATCCGATTCTCAGGACCACCCTTGACTTGGATCAGGTCGCTGCCGAAGCGGCTCACCTTCACTCGCTTGGATTCCGCAATCTGCTCCTCGTTGCCGGTGAGCATCCTAAATTTGTCTCCGAAGGCTATCTTCAGGACTGCCTCAGAATTCTCTCTCCTTCGATTCCTACTCTGGGAATTGAAGTTGGCCCCATGAAAGACTCTCAGTATGCGGAACTTGTCTCCTGCGGGGCAGAGGGATTAATCGTCTACCAGGAAACTTACGACCGGGATACCTACGAAAAGCTTCACACCTCAGGACCAAAGAGAAAGTTTGACTGGCGTTTAGATTGTCCGGAGAGGGCTTATGCGGGCGGTTTTCGTCGCATAGGTATCGGCGCGCTTTTCGGGTTAGCCGACTGGCGCACTGAAGCCCTCGCTCTCGCCACNCACCTTGAATACCTCTACAGGACCTGCTGGAAGGCTCAGTTCTCCATTTCGTTTCCAAGAATGCGGCCTCATGCCGGAAACCACAGACACGAACTGGATCCCAACCTGACTCTGAACGATCGCCACCTGGTCCAGCTGATCTGTGCGTTCCGTCTGACATTTCCACAGGTCAACATCGTGCTATCGACCCGAGAACCCGCAAATCTTCGTGATCACCTTTTCTCTCTGGGAGTCACACATGTGTCTGCTGGTTCGCATACCGAACCAGGGGGCTACACCGGAGTGGGATCCAACGACCTTCACAGAACAATCAAAGGGCGTCGGGTGGAAATCGAGCCTGAGGAGAAGGCTGAGAATGGCTGCACTACTAAAGCTACGCCTCAATTTGAAATAGATGACGATCGCCCCGTATCTGCAGTAGCGGATCAACTTACCACCCAGGGATTCGACCCTGTCTGGAAGGACTGGGATCGCGAGATCCTCGCGCCGGCCAACTCCTGAACAATGACAATCCAACTTAATGGAGAGACTCATGAGATCCAGGAGGGATCGACAGTCAGCGACCTCCTGAACCTTCTTAATATGCAAAATGAACCAGTCGTTACTGAGCTCGACGGGCAGGCGCTGACGCAGCAAGAATACGCTTCCAGCGTCTTGCTGGAAGGATCCCGGGTTGAAGTCATTCGCCTCGCCGCTGGCGGCTGACCGCCGATTCAAACAACTCGAGGAAGTGATCCGTCTCGCAAGGCCATGTCAGGACCTCTTGCCAGACCTCCACCTCTCAANCTTCTCGAGCTTCGACTTCACGATCCTTATCTTCTCGTTCCCTTCCGGATTCACCAACGTCCTCGCCAACGCGAGCCATTCAAGATGCAGAGAATCATAATTTGTGAGACCTAGAAGAAATTCATGTCCGGGAAAAAAGCTCTCCTCCCGGACCTGCTCCTCTGCCCGGAGTAATTCTTCCGCCAGATCTGCTACTCTTCCCCGCTCCGCAAGATCTTCCGCCATTAGCATCCCTGAAAGCAGGCAGAACGGATATTCCTGAACCACCCACCCACTTGGAGCTCGATAATCTTCCATTTCCTTGGCGAGGGCGGAAAAAACCTCCAGCAGAATCTCGGTAAGCTCCCGACTCTCAATTTCCCGAGCCGACTGAACCAGCGAACAACAGACATAATTCACGATCACGACCGTATCGAGGCCAGGCTCCACCAGAAGAAACTTTGCGGCCACCGCTCCACAAAAAAGTTTAAACCGCAGGAAGCGTTCTGCATGAGATTCCTGCTCCGGGACTCCTCTTTGGGCGATACCGAAAATTTCAAACCACTCCGGGTCTACATTCTCAGGGATTTGCTTGTTCGCCAATACCCCAGTACACAAAGCGACGTAGCTCATGTCTCCCGGGTCCTTGGGGCAAAAGACCCGAAAGTCTTCTTCCCTTACCTCGCTGCACGCGAAATCAAAGAGATCATCTAACCGGGATTTCACTGCCCCATGATTCTGAAACTTCCCCCTCGAAGGGAAAGGCTTATTTACAGCCCTTCAATTTCCGACTGGATTCAGATTTGCTAACACCTGCTCCCACCAGTTTTTTCCCCGTTCCGCAGGAGCCAGAACCCGTAATTTTTCAGTCATCGCCTTGAACTCCACTCGTTCTGCCCTGCCCCAGAGCTCTCCGTCCACCTCAACCGGAACTTTCCGGTCAGATTCAACCGTCAGGCCTGAGGTCTGATAATACTCAACCGCTTTCCCATCAGCTTCAAACCCACCACGAGCCACGGTCCCTAGCGATCCCAGAGCAGCTGTATATCCAGCCTTTTTATAGACGAGGACGTCGAGCAGATCATCCGCATTATCCGCCTTACCGAACAGGCGCAACTGGCCTCCGTAGAGAGCCCCGTTACCAAGAAGCACGCAAGCACCCTCGGCAGTAAATCCTTCGTCAAAGTGAACCTTCATACGGGGAGGCTCTGAACCAAGAACCCTTACAGCTGAAAGAATATAAGCTAACGGACCAAGGAGGCGCTTGGATTCCGTGGTAGTCTCTTCGATAACCTGAGCGTCAAACCCAACTCCGGCCATCTGAACGAACGGCGTCCCCTCTGCCTCAAACAGATCCACCTCCTTGACGTGACCTCCGTCAATAACCTCCAAGGCCCCCGCGAGATGACCAAAGGGAATATTCAGCTCACGTGCAAAAACATTCATCGTCCCCGTTGGCAGGATTCCCAATACCGTCTCTGTTCCGATCAATCCTCTGACCACCGCATTGAGTGTTCCATCTCCCCCTGCTGCCACCACCACCTCTTCACCTTCTTCGGAGAATCTTCGAGCAAGCGCTGCTGATTCCTCAGCCGTATTTGTCGCATAAATTGCAAACCTCGTAGCATTCTCCATCACGAATCGCCGGGCTCGCTGTGCCCGCTCACTACGTGCCCTAGGATTCAAAATCAGGGGATACCTCGAAGCCGCGTTCACACACAATACTTCCCATAATCTTACCTTTTAACCAATTACCAACTTCACTCAGTTTCAGTAACCCCTGCAAAAAGAGCACTACCTCGCCTCCTAGGACATTCCCGGAAGCACCCCAAACCGTGCCAACCCTTTCGAAACCTCGCTTACAGGTAATCCTACGACATTGTCATAGGCTCCTTCCAGACAATCCACCAACATCTCCCCATGCTCCTGAACTGCATAAGCACCAGCCTTATCCAGCACATTGACCCTCTCGAGATAGTCCTCGATAAGAAAGCTACCCAGATCTTTGAAACGCACCCGGCTCACTTCAAAAAAGGAATGCTTTTCCCCTCCACAACGAAGACATACCCCTGTGCATACTTCATGTTCTCGTCCTGATAACCTCTCCAACATGGATACGGCTTCGCTCAAGCTATCAGGCTTTCCCATGACCTCTCCATCCAGGCCTACGAGTGTATCTGCGCCCAGAACAACCGCTTCCGGATACTTTGCCGATACCTCTCCCGCTTTCAGCACCGCATTCTCCTCGCATAGCTGATGAAAAGGAAATTTGCCAGGGGGCCACTCCTCAACTACGGCTGGCACCACTCTGAACTGGTAGTTCTCGCTTAGAAGCAGGTCTTTTCTTCTCGGAGATCCGGAAGCCAGAATGAAGTCTACCACGGAACCCTATCTCTCGATCAAAAAGATTAGCACCAGCAAAATCAGCGCTGCCACTCCTACCACTGCAATCAGGACCTTGGGAGAGATCCCCTCGAGCATTTCCCTGCCGGCCAACCCACCCTCCCGGCGAGGATCAGCCTCTACAAACATTCTCCGTATTTCTTCTCCATCCAACTTTGACCCGGAAGCTACACCTCTTTCCCGCGGATCTGTGCCAGCCTCTCGGGGCAATCTCACCAACCCTTGTCTTTCCGAGGAAGGCAGCAGCTCAGGATCTACCGCTTCCTTTCCGCTCGGCATCATCGGCATCTTGAGTCGATGGAGGGCCACCTGACTTCCACAGTTCGGACAGGAAGAGCGAGATGCAGACCTGCTCATCATGAACCAAGTCTCACATTTCCAGCACTTTACACGCTCAGAGGGATCAGGCTGGGACTTCATCTCCCCTATTGGCCTTACACGAATACCCATCAGATTTTTTGTATTTAGCGACTATCAACATGTCAACGGTACGCGCCCATACTTATCCACAGTTAGTCCACATCTCATTCCGATTCACTCAGTTAAAAAGGTGAAGGCTAAGCTGATGGAAAAACCGGACTTCGAGAAACTCGTGCCGATTTAGGATTTTAATATTTCTACTTGTCAATCCGCTCTCATAGTAGTGTTCTTTTGAACATGCATAGCCCCCCCCTTAAGAACGGCATTGCCTCGTGCAGGGCATCCTCACTGAGCGTTCTGCGCAAGCAGATGAGGGAGCAATTTCCCATGGCCCACGAAGCCAGAACTCCTTCTTCCTCCAGTTCCTCTTCCGCGCATCTTCCACCTTTTCCATCTGGAGCCCTGTCTGAGTTAACCCCTGCCAGTCCATGCTCCGGTCTCTCTCTTATTCTCGCAGAAATTCTGAGAGCAGACTCTGAACACGCACACGAAAAGAACGACTCCTGCGCTTTACCTCTTCTATTCGACGAACCGATCGCGCTCATCGATGGGAGAAACTCATTTGATCCCGGTTCCTACGATGCAGATTCATGCTCCCGCCTTCTCTGGATTCGCTGTCATGACAGCAAGGAGTCTCTGCGCTGCTGTGACCTTCTTCTCCGTGACGAAAACCTGCCACTCCTTGTTCTTGACCTGCTGCTAACTCCTCCGAAGGAACTTCATCTCATCCCTAGGTCATCCTGGTATCGCTTACGTAATCTAGCTCGGAGAGCTAACGCCTCCGTCCTCATCTTCACACCTCATCATCTCGTTCCCTGCGCTGCGCTCCAAATTTGCCTGGACTCCTCTTTTGCGTTGTCCGCCCTGAAAAAAGATCGTCATGAACTGAAGCCTACCTACTCCCATCAGAAAATGGCTCTTCATAATTCGTAAGGAAATCCTTTCTTCCCCCTGAACGGAAAAGACTCCGGGGAAGGTCCACGCTTAAAGCAAAGAAAAAGGCTGCCCGCCTCTACTCTCTTCGCTCATCCACCAAAAAGCTCTCCCGTTGTACGCTTCTTTTCAAGTTCCACTGTTCTCTCTAGCTATCCTTCTCCGGGATAGGCCGGACCTTATTTCTGGACCCGTTGCCCTTGTTTGCTGCGCACCCGATTCAGATACCTCAACCCCTTCTACTGCTGCAAAACCAGTCATTCTTGCAGTAAATCATGAGGCGGCTCGATGCCGTGTCACCGAGGGACTTTCCCCTACCAAGGCCCTAGCACGCTGTCCTCACCTTAATCTTATTTCCTCAAACCCTGCGGACGAATGCCTGCACCAGGATGCTCTTCGTGAATACCTCGCTTCTCTAGGATCTGACTTTGAAGAGACCGCTATGGGCGTCTTTATCCTGGACCTGATGTCGATTCCACACGCCATGAAATTCCCGGGAGAATGGGTCGAGCAGGCCCTGCGTAAGGCCACACCCCTCCGCCTTCCACTCGATGTCGCTCTGGCCAGAACTCCAGACCTTTCCATTCTCGCAGGACAATCTCCTGCCCTGCGTCATACTCTCCGATTTAATGCAGATCCCATCTTCTGTATGGCGCAACACCCCACTTTCGCAATTCAACATATCGACTCTCAACCCGTTCACTCTCTTAATTGCGTATCCACTGAGATTGCTCTGGAGGCGGAACTTCTTTCACTCTGGGGCATCGAAACTCTGGGCCAGCTTGCCAACCTGCCGCGGCAGGGCCTCGCAGAGAGGCTCGGCCCTGAAGCGAAGATAGCTCATGACGTTCTCCATGGAAAACATCACCGACTACTGCGGCTTCACCGCCCTCCAGAGCGATTTAATCTCAGCCAGCAACTTGAGTATCCTATCGAAACGATGGAGCCCCTTCTCTTCGCTCTTAACCGAGGTTTAAGAACCCTCTGCTCACGACTGCAATCCTCTCAGCGAGCCGCTTCTTCTCTCAGAATCACTCTGACATTTGACGATGGAGACCTGTATGCGCACAAAATCGAACTTCCCGAACCAACCTGCGACTCATCCCTGCTATTAAGGGTTATCCAGACTCACTTGAGTACTATTCATGCTCCAGCTCCAGCAACTGGCTGGTCTCTTCACCTGACCTCGGCCAGCCACGAAGGAAAACAATATCATCTTTTCAAGCGATCCCTCAAAAACTCCCGTAGATTCATGGATACCCTTGGGCGAATCAATGCCCTTCTGGGACCCGGGCGTCTGGGAGTACCGTTCCTTCTCGATACTCATCGCCCGGATTCCTTCCAGATCAAAGGTGCTCTGTGCGGCGATAACATCGCAGCGAAGGAAGATCAAAACGGATACAATTCATCACCTCGTTGCGGACTGATTCAAAACGGCACCTCCTTACCTCTAAGCCGTTTCAGGCCAACACTTCCCATTCATGTCGTATCTGACCCGGAAGGACGGTTTCCCAAGCCTCTTGCTCTCCTGAACGGCCCATACTGCGGTCCTGTCACAACCTCCAATGGCCCCTTTCCTATCTCCGGCCACTGGTGGGATCCTGTGGAACGCTGGCAGCAAGTTGAGTGGGATATTCAACTCACAAGTAACGTGCTCCTGCGTCTTGCATACCACTCCCCAAACCACTGGGTCCTTGAAGGAATTTATCAATGATTCCTGTCCTTCCCGGATTACTCCATGCGTCACTGCTTAACCCTTCTCTGAACTTGTTTACTGAACTCTATGCGAGATCTTCTTTTTCCTTCCTTCGAGGAGCAAGCCATCCGCAGGATCTCATTCAGCGCGCATCTGAACTTAACTACAAATCCATTGCCATTCTGGATCACATGGGTGTCTACGGATCCGTTCAAGCTCATCTGGCCGCTCGAAGGAATGGGATTCGAGCACACGTAGGGGCAACCGTTGAGCTACCGGGAAGACATCTGGGAGGTTCGTATCTGGAAATACCCCTGCTGGTCGACAGTACTAAAGGATACCAGAATCTATGCCATCTTCTGACAGAGATACATTGTCGTTCCGAAGTATTTTCCCCAGACGCATTATCCAATAATTCAGAGCCTTCTGTTTTTTTCCCATCTCATACGGAAGGAATAATTGCACTTCTGACTCCTGAGTCTTTGCCCTCTTTGGACAGAAAAACCCTTTTGAGGGTCGCCCTGATGCTTGGTCGAACCTTTGGAAAGCAGAATGTCTACATCACTCTCACCCGTCATCACAACAGAAGCACCGATCGAATAAACCGACTGCTCATAGACCTTGCTCAATCTCTCAACATTCCTCTGTTGGCATCCAATGCTCCTCTATTTTCTCATCGACGATGCCGCCTACTTGCAGACTGCTTCACATGCCTGCGTCATCATACGACTCTGGATGAGGCCGGAACCTTGCTCGCCTCAAATTCTGAAAGATATCTTAAATCTCCAGATCATATGTCCGCGTTGTTTGGCGATCAGCAGCAAGCCCTTATCAATACTGAAATTTTATCTGAGCGCCTCGCGTTCACCCTCGATGACCTGGAATACAAGTTCCCCTCCTACCATGAAAACGGGAAAAGCCTGACACTCGATGAGGAGGCCAGGCTTCTGCGCAAACTGACTTTTCGTGGAGCGCGAAACCGCTATGGCAAAATCGGAATAAAGGTCCGCCAGCAACTCGAGCACGAGCTATCCTTAATCATTCGTCTCCGATTTTCCGGGTATTTCCTGATCGTCTGGGAGATCGTAGAATTTGCAAAGTCTCAAGGAATACTCTGCCAGGGTCGTGGCTCTGCTGCCAACTCAGCGGTGTGTTATTGTCTGGGGATTACAGCCTGCGATCCCGTTGGTGGCGGCCTCCTCTTTGAGCGATTCTTGTCCGAAAACAGACGGTCGTGGCCAGATATCGATATTGACTTTCCTTCGGGAGAACGACGTGAGGCGGTCATACAACACGTGTTTCAGAAATACGCTCCAAGAGGAGCCGCGATGACCGCTAACGTGATCACCTATCGCCCAAAATCTGCATTTCGGGAAATATCAAAGGTCCTCGGACTCCCCGATTCAATCGCTGCACGTTTCTCGTCTCTGATATCCTCGCCCCATTCACCTGATACTACCGGCGATAGAACCAACCCTCCTCCGGATGCTGGTAAAAAGTGCACTACAGCTCCTGAGGCAGAGGAAATTCCAGACGGCCAAATGCTCCCCATGAGGGATCTCGGGCAACTGAGAAAAACCCTGAACCAATCGGGACTCTCTCAGGATCACCCCCGCTTCAGGCCTCTCATACACCTTTATCACGAGATTTTATCATTCCCTCGACATCTTGGGCAGCACTCCGGGGGAATGATTATCTGTGACACCGGACTCGACTCCATCGTTCCTCTACAACCCGCGTCCATGCCAAACCGCACTATCGTACAATGGGATAAGGATGACTGCGAAGAGCTTGGGATTGTCAAAGTCGACCTCCTTGGTCTTGGCATGCTCGCAGCCATGGAGGACAGCCTCAGGATCTGTCGCCAGAGGGGGAAACCCATTGATTTGGCACACATTCCCCATGATGACGCTGCCACCTTCGATCTGCTTTGTCGTGCAGATACCGTTGGCACTTTTCAAGTCGAATCTCGAGCCCAAATGGCAACTCTTCCAATCATGCAACCTCGGGAATTTTACGACCTCGTCGTCGAGATTGCTCTCATCCGCCCCGGACCTATCGTGGGTGAACTTGTTCACCCTTACCTGAACCGGCGAAACGGTCGTGCTCCCATCGACTATATCCACCCTGATTTCCAACCGGTTCTGGAACGGACCCTCGGAGTTCCTCTCTTTCAGGAACAAGTTCTGCGCATGGCTATGATCGTAGCCGGCTTCGATGGAGCTGAAGCCGATGAACTACGCCGTGCGATGGCTTTTAAGCGCTCGGATGAACGAATGGAGAGCATCGTGGACAAATTACGTTCACGCATGTCCGACCGTTACATAAATCCTGAAGTTCAGGAGAAGGTGATCCGCTCTATCAGCTCTTTCGCTCTTTATGGATTTCCCGAGAGTCACGCTATCTCCTTTGCTCTCCTCGCCTATGCTTCCTGCTGGCTGAAAACTCACCATCCTGCTGAGTTCTTCGCCGGCCTCCTTAACAACCAGCCAATGGGCTTCTATCCAGTCGCCAGCCTTTTACACGATGCGCGTCGACGCGGCATTCATATCAAACCGGTATCTGTGATACACTCCTCTCTCGAAACATCTGTCGTTGATGACAAAACTCTCAGACTAGGCCTTCAACACCTTAAAAACATCTCCAGCTCTACCATCTCTGAGCTCCTGGAAACCCGATCCCACAACCAGTTCATTGATCTAGCTGATTTCCTCCGTCGTGTTCAACTCAACAAAAAAGAGCGCCGTCTTCTTGCTGCCGCAGGATCTTTAGATGACCTGCCAGGTGTTGCTCACCGCCGAGATGCCCTCTGGCAGGGAGAACACCTTCCGGAAGAGGACCTTCTCAACCGCTGCAACGATCCCCATTTGAACAACTCCGAAGTAGCAACACCTGAAATTTCCTGCCCACTTCTCCCTATGAATGATTTGGAAAAACTCACCGCAGATTACCGTTCTCAGGGATACAGTCCAGGACCACACCCCATGGCTCTGCTACGCAAATCTTGGACACATAAATTTAAGAGCGTGGAAAGTAATTCCCGCCGAGGAAAGCACAGTGCGTCTATCAACCCCTCTTTGCTCGCCAAAGCCTGCGATTTCAAATTCATACCACACGGCCAGCATGTCAGCTGTGTTGGACTTGTAATCTGCCGCCAAAGACCCAGCACCGCAAAAGGACACTGCTTCATTTCTCTTGAAGACGAGACGGGAACTGCAAACCTTTTTATTCCTCGCTCTACCTTCCTGAATTACCGCCTCGTTATCACCACCGAACAACTTCTCCTCTGTCACGGCAGAATACAGGTCGGAGAAGGTGGTTCTCATACTCTTTACACGACATACGTAGAACCTCTACCTCTTGAGCTTTCGCTCGAAACCCAAAGTCATGACTTCCACTAGCAAAGGAGCACAATCGCCACAACTGCACCTTCTTCGAGGTTCATAAGCGCAGCACTGGAGCCAGCTGTCGGACTCGAACCGACAACCACTCGATTACAAATCGAGAGCTCTACCAATTGAAGCTAAGCTGGCCTTACTCGCAGCGCCTCCAGTATATGCTCAATTTCAGAGAAGCTGCAAGTCGGGGGTAGAGAGAAAGGGCAACTTGGTTTACTCTGTCCTCATGAATATTGGGATACTCAGGGAAGTGAAGCCTCAAGAGCACCGTGTGGGCATGATTCCGGCTTCTGCGGGAGAATTAGTCAAACAAGGTCACCGGGTAGTGATTGAGAAAGGCGCAGGCGCCAATTCCAGCTATCTCGACAAAGAATACCAACTAGCTGGCGTGGAGGTCTTACCTACCGCTGAAGCTGTCTTCGAGGAAGCCCAGCTCGTCGTGAAGGTCAAAGAGCCTCAACCCTCTGAAGTTGAAATGCTTGGGCCTGAACATACGCTTTTCACATACCTTCATTTAGCTGCTGATAAGTCTCTGACCGAGTCCCTTACCGCGACTGGCTGCACCGCGATTGCCTACGAAACCCTCGAGGTTGGAGGACGGCTCCCCCTTCTTGAACCAATGAGCGAATTAGCCGGCCGCATGGCCGCCATATTTGGCTCCTACCACCTCGCAAACCACCGGGGCGGTCGTGGCATCCTTCTTGGAGGCGTCCCCGGCGTCGCTCCAGGGCGGGTCATGGTTATCGGCGGCGGCACAGCCGGCGTGAACGCCGCCCGGGTAGCAACCGGAATTGGTGCTGATGTCACCATCGTTGAGGTCGACGTCGAGCGGATGCGATTTCTGGATATCACTCTTCAGGAAGCGCACACCCTGTATTCCACCGAAGCCAATATTGCATCACTACTGCCCCGGATTGATCTTATCATTGGAGCCGTCCTCATTCCGGGAGCGGCAGCTCCAAAACTAATGACACGAGAAATGCTGAGGCAGATGGCACCGGGCAGTGTTTTTGTCGATATCGCAATCGATCAGGGTGGCTGCTCGGAGACAAGCCTCCCTACCAGTCACGATAATCCAACCTACTTCGAAGAGGACGTTCTTCATTATTGTGTCACCAACATGCCCGGTGCCTACTCTCGGACAGCGACTCAGGCCTTAAACAACGTCACAACACGGTGGATTTCACTTCTGGCTACTAACGATCTTCAAAATGCATGTCGTAAGCGACCGGAGCTTCTCTCTGGAATTAACTGCACAAGGGGAAAACTAACCTGTGCACCCGTTGGGGAAGCTCACAGCCTTTCGACTGTCAGCCCTGCGGAAGTCCTCGAACTCCATTGATGCACCTCCCGTCCCGTATCTGAAGGAAAGCTCCTCCCCAATTTAACTGCGTAAGATATATTCTCTTCCTGATCAGTCCACTTCGACAGGTCTTTTTCCTCGGAGATGAGGCCAGATCATGAGCGTTGCTACCATGATCAAAATAAATCCTGCCCCGCCTATCACCCGAGGTCCGAACAATACAATCACGGGAAAGGCTACAAAAGGCGCGATCACACCTCTGACTCCGCACATGAAGGTGTGGACACTCATATATTCGGCAACTTGGTCTGCTTTCGCAAACTTGGTAACCCATAAGCTCCACGCGATATTTCCTCCTGCTCGACCAATTCCGTGTAGCGAGATACCCACACAAAGGGCCCACATCCCTTCTCCAAAAAAGTAGAACAAGACTACGCACATGAAGAACACGTTCAAAATCATGCGCACGAGGAAGAAATTCACCCGGTCAAAAACGATGCCCCATATAACCACGGTGAGAAGAAACATGATCTCCGGAAGTGACCCGGTTATAAAGGCAATGGTAAATTCAGTAAGCTCATATCCGTAATCAGGATTGGAGACATACTCCACAAAGATCGACCAGCAGAGGAGGTTGCCAAAACCAAGAATCATCCATGAAGTCAGCAGAGACCGAAAGACCCGGTCTTTCCGCAGATGTTCGAGAGCACCAAACA
This sequence comes from Roseibacillus sp., assembly GCA_002709915.1. Taxonomy (GTDB): domain Bacteria; phylum Verrucomicrobiota; class Verrucomicrobiia; order Verrucomicrobiales; family Akkermansiaceae; genus Roseibacillus_B. Next base: position 53,424 of record PARF01000060.1, read on the forward strand.
GCCTGACCTGATTTGATCTTTGCAGGTAAACAGGCTTTATCACCATAACGCAACCTGCCATCAGCACGCAACAGATCGCATAGACGAGGAGAACCAGCCTGAAATCATCCAGGTCGTTTTCCAGAACCTTCCCGAAAACAAGGGCTGCCAGTAAAGCCGAGGCCTTTCTCACTACGGCAGTCGAAGCAAACAGTCTCCCCCTGGACCGATCAGGGTAATGCTTCCGGTAAATTTGGGACATCAGAGGAATACTGAGAGTAATGCAGAGTTGCGCGACTACCATGGCAGGGAGAAAAACCTTGAAACAGCTCCCGCCGATCACCGCAACTACGAGACTTCCTCCCGAAATCATCCAGAGCAGAGAAGTGCCAAGGTTGACCGAGATTCCGGTTCTCCGAACTAGCTGAACCGGGAAAAGGCTCAGAAGAAGACCACAACTTGAGGCTGCAACCAGAGTAGCCTTCTGCCATGCATCCGCCTCAAAGACACGTACTGCAATCAGGACCACGAAGGTCATCGCCATCGTCTCAAGACACCCCCCCGGCCAAGCCCGCAGATTATCCAGAATGAAAGTTCTCCTCGCGGGATTTTCTGAGGGAACAACCGACATTCTAGGGATTTCTAAACATCCTGGAAGCGCGTTGCGAGCACCCAGAAAAACAGGACCGAAACAAGTAGTGCTGCAGCTCCCACATGCAGAACCTGCACAACTTTCAATACTCCCACATGAGCAAGCAACACGCCCATCACGAGAAGCGAACCAACAAGAAAACCAATCATCTTATCCGGCCACCATATCCCCCCGGAAGACTTCCTGAGTAAAAACAGAAGTGCCGCAGCTCCAACTACGATCAGCCACGAAAAACTCCTATGAACCAGATAAACTCCGGATTTTTCGAGCTCCTGGGTCCAGAGAGCGCGCTCATCAGATCCCGCGCTCTTAGCCAGTTCATCCGTTAACTCCCTGACCTGCGCTCCCAGCACCCCCTCGGCTACGGTCAGACCAAAGACAACAATGCCCAATACGCGGATCGCTTTTCCTCTCCGCCCCGTAAGAACTCTGCGCACCGGATCCGCGCAACCTTTCCACGAGACGTAAACAAGGACACATAATAGAACAATCGCGAGACCCACATGCAGCGTGATCATCCCCGGCTTCAAACCGCTCAAAACGACTCTCCGCCCCAGCTCAGCATTAATGAGAACCAATAAGAATGCTGATACACTCATCAGACAGACAACACCGCTTCTTTTTCTTCGCCAGAAGGAGGCAATCATCAAAGCCATTGACAGAATTCCTACTGGCATCGCGCAAAGGCGGTTGATGTATTCGACCCATGTATGAAGAGGATTGAATTCGTCGCGAAGGGAATCGCGGGTAACTTCCGCTGGGTCCCGGCCAAACCGCTCAGCTTTTTTCCTGAATTTTTCGAGATCTATTTTATCGAAATCTATCTGTTCAACGCTCGTTGGCGGCACGAGTTCCCCCCAGCAGGTTGGCCAGTCAGGACAGCCAAGCCCAGATCCCGTGGCTCTTACAATTGCGCCTGCGAAAAGAAGCAGCAAAACCGAAATTAGTGCCGCAATAGCCAGCTTCTGAAAGCGCTCCATCTAATTGCAAAATTTGTGGTCCACTGACAGAGATACCGGAGAGTCTGGGATGGCGAACCTTTCCTGATCTCGATCACCCTCTGCCTTACCGAGAAGCCCCCCCCTCAGGAGCAATTCCTTCGGGCATCACACCTCCCTCTGCTGCCTCTACGGCTTCTTTAAGCTCTTGCTCGTCCTCGAAGTGCTCGCGCTTTTCCTTCCCGATGGCGACCGCTATCCAGCGAAATTCATAGCTGTTCTCCATTATTACTTTCAACATCATCATGATTGGGACTGCCAGGAACATACCCACCGGCCCCCAAACCCAGCCCCAGAACATTACAGAAACGATCACAACCAGAGTCGAGATACCAAAACGCCGCCCCATCATCATTGGCTCCACGAAATTTCCCAGAAAGATATTGATCGCAATGTAGCCGATCCCAACCGCCAGAGCACTCGGCCACCCCATTAGCACAAGAGCAAGAATCGTGGGAGGAATTCCGGCAAGAATGGACCCCATGACCGGTATGTAATTTAAAGCCCAGGCAAGAATCCCCCAGAGAATAAAAAAATCAAGACCGGCCGCCCAGCAAAGAAACCCTGCGAGAAATCCCGTGGCCAGACTTACCATGGTCTTGATCCCAAGAAATCTCTGGATGTCTTTTCCCGCGTGCAACATCCGCTCGAAGTTCGGTCCGCGGGCCTCTCCGATTAAACTCAATCGCCTCCCGAACATACGGGCTTCGGTCAACATGAAGACAGTACACAGAACTACTATGAATGCAGAGCCCAAGAAAGAGGTCACCCGACCAACAACATTAGTCCCCAGTCCCACAATATCCTCAACCTTGATGCTGCTGAGCTGCTGAGTCAGGTCTTCCGTGACATAGGCTCGGACATTTTTACGCGCCTCCAGCTCCGGTATGTCTGACCACTTCACAATTGTAGCCACGGCCCAATCCTCCGCCTGCTTGAGCTTCTCGGTACTTTCTACCTGATACTTACTTTCCCACTTTTCCTGCAGGTCGCCAATCAAGGTCATCCCAATGAAGACCACCCCTGCAAGAAAGGCGAAGTCCACGAGGACTGTCGTTATAACAGCAAAAAAACGGGGCACTTTGTGGCGCCTCAGCCACGCTGTGATCGGAAAACTCACAGTTGCTATGAACAGCGCGAGAAGGAATGGGACAAAGAACTTCCCCGCCGCCTTTAAGCCAGCAACCACTACCACTATGGTAGCGAGAATCAGCAGGGTTCGAATCCCCGCGTCTATGTTGCGTCTTCCTGTCACTTCACCTTTGTTGAGAAATTGGTGGGTCTTTCCTGCCAAATTCTAGTCCAAGTTGCCCTCTCGCTCAAAGAATTCATTCAGGGATCGTGAAGTTTTTCTCTTCGGTTACCCACTTCAGGGCTGGAGGCAGAGAAAAATACTCCAGAGCGCCACTCTAAAAACGAACTTTCTTCCGAAAGGAGCCCCGAAAACCTGACTCAGGTAGAAAATGGCATCAACTCATTCGCTGTTTCTAGCAAAAAAGCTTCATCGCGAGCTGCATCGCCTTACCGTGGGGCATCCCGGCTACTCGCTCAGACATTTTTGAGACAAAGCGCACGAACTCTTCCAGAGACTTCATTTGCTCGTTAAAAGCCCGGCCACCTGCGCTCTTCATGCCTTGGCTGTCAGCCTGACATCCCTCAAGAAGATTGAGAGCCGGATCAATTTCCCTCTTTTTTCGCTCACGGACAATCCGACGAAAAATCTCCCAGACGTCTAGCTCGGCCTCAAAATACTCTTTCCGCTCTCCCTTTCGGGTTACGATCCTCAACAACCCCCAATTCACCAGCTCCTTCAAATTAGTATGGGCGTTTCCCCGGCTGATACTCAGCTCCTCCATGACTTCGTCTGTGCTCATGGCCTCCGGACTGGTCATGAGTAACGCATGAATCTGGGCCATGGTACGATTGATCCCCCATTGAGTTCCCATGACCCCCCACTGGGAGACAAACTTTTCCTTAAGTCCCTCCAAATCCACTTCCTCTTTTTTCATATATTTCAGTATTTGTCGAAAATGAGGTCGGCGCAAGGCAATACCCTTAAAGATGCTTCAGACCACTTCAAGCATTAGGCCGTGCCACCACTGTTACCAAATCGCGCACCCACGGCAACAAGAGCTGCTCCTGCCAACATACATCCTAAAGCGACCCAAGTAGACTCTGTTCCTACGTCAGGTAGGAACCAACCGGTAAATCCGGCTATTTTTTCCGTCTCCTCGCCTTCATGAATAAACCTCTCTGTGATTGTGATTTTCCAGGGCCAAATCACAACAAGCGATCCTCCAACGAACCCTGTAATCAGAGCCATGGTGAGGTCATGGGCCCTCCGAAAGAGCCAGCTCAGGAGACGAGATAGTAATATTAATCCTGCTACTCCACCTATGAGAAAGGGGATCAGGATATTCAAAGCCCTTCCTACTTCTCCTCCAGTGAGACTGTTAACTGCATCAACCATGACAAGTCTGTATCCTCCCATGAGAAGGAGAACAAATGATCCACTGAGGCCGGGTATGATCATACTGCAGACGGCTACCGCACCACACAGGACAAGATAGATGATATTGTCACTCCCGCTGGCTGGCTGCAAAAACGCTACCGCGCCTCCAGTTCCAAGCCCAGCCACTAACCCGGCTACAGGGCCGAGGGTCCACCCTTTTACACGAGCCCCCAGCGACGGAATAGAAGCAACTATCAATCCAAAGAAAAACGCCCAGACCAAGACCGGGTGACAGTCAAAACCCCACTCCAGCAGCCGGGCCATAGTAACTATGCTCACAACCAAGCCGATTCCAATTCCGAGGAGAAAACGACCATCTACGCGTTCCCACGCTCCTCGAAAATTTAGTCTCAACAATAAACGGGCCGTTGTCCCATCAAACCTGTTCAGAGCCTCGATCAGGCGCTCATAGACCCCGGTGATTACTGCAATTGTTCCCCCTGAAACACCGGGGATGACATTCGCGGACCCAATCGCGAAACCCTTCAGAACAAGACCAATTTTAAACATGGCGCCAATCTCCAGTCGGTATTGTCATTCGCGAACACATGGAAATTTTAGCCGCCCTGCAGCCAGCGCCCTCTACAATTCAAGAAGAAGACTGGCAGGATTCTCGAGGCACTCTTTCACCTTGATTAGAAACGTCACGGCCTCCTTTCCATCAACCATGCGATGATCATAACTCAGCGCCAGATACATCATGGGGCGGATCTCAACCTTGCCGTCAACGGCCACCGGACGTTCTTGTATGGTATGCATCCCGAGAATTCCACTCTGTGGCGGATTGAGAATCGGAGTGCTCAAAAGCGACCCATAGATTCCCCCATTTGAAATCGTGAAACCCCCACCCCTCAAATCCTCGAGCTGTATCTTGCCCACCCTTGCACGCTCGGCGTAATCGAGAATATCCTGTTCAATTTGCGGGCAGTCCTTTGCCTCTGCATCCCGGATCACTGGAACAACAAGACCTTTTTCGGTGCCGACCGCGATACCAATATCGTAAAAATGGTTCTCGATAATTTCCTGCCCTTCAATTCTTCCATTCAACGAGGGAACTTCTCTCAGAGCGTGCACCACCGCTTTCACGAAGAGAGACATGAATCCCAACTTGACCCCGTACTTTTCGAGGAAGCTTTCCTGAACTGTTTTGCGGAGTTGCATCACTGCGGACATATCGACCTCATTGAATGTCGTCAGGATCGCAGCCGTTTGCTGAGCGTTTACAAGCTGGGTCGCAATTTTTCTTCGCAGGGGAGTCATACGACGCCTCGTGGTGCGACCTCCATCCAAATCAGGCAAATCCCCTAACTCACTGTGCGTTCTTTCGCCTCGGCTGCTCCCCTCCCCCTGCGCGTTCTTTCTCGGCACAAGAGAAGAAGATAGCAGGGCCGCAGCCGCCGAGGAGGCACCCCGGGCATCTGATTCCACTACTGAGGAACTCTGCTGCTGCTCCGGCTGATTCGAGATCAGCTTTTCTGGCTCACTAGCTGCTGATTCATCTGAAGGCACATTCCCGTCGGCAGGTGGCACAACTCCTACTGTGACTGTGCCGATCACAGCGCCGATGGAAACCTCCATCCCCTCTGGGGAGAGGATATTCAGAAGTCCCGGTGATTCTGCGTCGATTTCTGCAGAAACCTTATCGGTCTCGAGAGTAACCAGAGTATCTCCAGCCTCCACATTTTCTCCGTCCCTCTTGTGCCATTGCGCGATTGTGGCTGATGCGATTGATTCCCCAGCCGCGGGTACCTTGATGGCAATAATTTCCGGGCCCTCATCCAAAGCGGTGAACCCAAAGGGTTCCGACTGATCACCCTCTGGATCTTCGGCACTCACCACTGCGTCAGCAGCCACCTCCCCGGGCAAGTTGGCTTCGCCCGGACCTGATTGGACGGAAACACTTGGGTCCGCCTCAACCTCCGCTATTTCGGTTATTTCTGCAATAACCGTGCCAATTGCCACCTCTTCTCCCTCTTGAACAACAATCTGAATAACACCGTCAACAGGTGCCTCAAGCTCGCTGGACACCTTATCTGTTTCGATCGTCGCGAGGACCTCTCCCTTTGCTACCTGTTCCCCATCCGACTTGTGCCACTGCCCTACCGTCGCCGTATTTATGGACTCACCGGCAGCAGGAATTTTGACTTCAAGGGCCATTGTTCAAGTAGGTCTGGGCTACGCTTCTTTTCTTACACGGAGAACGCTTTTTCCACGAGCATCTTCTGCTCCCGCAGGTGCATTGCCTTCGATCCCGCCGCCGGACTTGAAGCCCTGTCTCTTCCTGCATAACGCACCCGACCAGTCCCTACGCACTGCTCAAGCCGCGACCATATGTAAGACCAGGCTCCCATGTTAAGAGGCTCCTCCTGGCACCAGACGAATGCCTCCGCACGCTGGAAGGGCTCAATCAGCTTCTTAACCATATCCCCATGGAAAGGATAAAGCTGCTCAATCCGGATAATTGCGGTATGGTTGAGATCGTTCTCCTTCCGATGCTGTATGAGGTCGTAGTAGACCTTCCCCGAACAGAACACAACGCGGTCAATCTTCTCGAGGTCGAGCTCTTCAACTTGCGGATCCTGCAAGATCTCTTGAAAACACTCACCCTCAAGAAAATCCTCTTCCTGGGAAACTGCCTCCGGCCTTGTGAGCAGGCTCTTGGGCGTCATGAGGACAAGGGGCTTCAAAAAGCTCCGATGCTTCTGCCGCCTCAAAATATGGAAATATTGCGCGGGTGTAGACAGATTGGCCACAGTCATGTTTTTTTCGGCGCAAAGCTGTAGAAATCGCTCAAGACGCGCACTGCTATGCTCAGGCCCCATGCCCTCATAACCATGTGGCAACAGCATCACTACGCTGCTGGGCACCTGCCACTTCGATTCTGCAGAAGAAATAAACTGGTCTATGATCACCTGGGCTCCATTCGCAAAGTCACCGAATTGAGCTTCCCACATGATCAGCATCTGGGGACAGCCCAGAGAGTAGCCGTAATCAAAACCAAGTACCGCAGCCTCTGAAAGAAGACTGTTGTAGACACAGAATTTGGCCTGTTGCGAATCGATGTGGTAAAGAGGTATGTGACGGTCACGGCTTTCGTAATCGTAAAAAACCGCATGGCGCTGACTAAAGGTTCCCCTACGACAGTCCTGTCCCGAGAGCCTTACCGGGTAGCCTTCCTTCAAGAGAGCTCCCCACGCCAGAGACTCCGCAAACGCCCAGTCGAATGGACCGCCATTTTTCAATGCATCCACACGCCGCGGCATGAATCGTTTGGCCAGGGTCGGGTGCAGCTTAAAGCCCTCGGGCACGGAAGTAAGAACGCTTCCAACGTGTTGTAGAAGCTTCCGTGTGATACCCGTGGGAACCGGGTCATGATTGAAGCGTTCCTGAGCCTTGGCCGTGGATCCCGTGTAGATACTTCGGCTACCCTCTTCCTCAAGACGCTTCATCTCATCATATTCGGACTCAAAGCGACTCCATATCTCATCGTGCCCGGCCTGTACCTCCTCGGCACTCATGACACCGGTTTCAATCAATTCATCAGCATAGAGCTTTCCGAGTGGCTTTCTCTTGGAGATCTGTCGGTAAATATGAGGCTGGGTGAAGGCCGCTTGATCGGTTTCGTTGTGACCTTGCCGACGGTAGCAATACATGTCGATCACCACGTCTCGGCCAAACTTCTGGCGGAAGGCGAACGCAAATTCTGCAGCCCAGACCAACTCCATTGGGCGCTCCCCGTTAACGTGCAAAATGGGAGCTTCAATCATCTTGGCCACATCTGTGGCATAGGAAGAGGACCGCGCATCAGACGGCATGGTCGTGAAACCTATCTGGTTATTGATAATGACATGCACTGTTCCTCCCGTCCGATACCCGGGAAGCTGAGAAAGATTGAGCACCTCAGCAACCGATCCCTGTCCCGCAAACGCTGCATCCCCGTGAATCAGGAGAGGAAGGACCTGCTTGCGGTCTGTCTTTGCTCCATCATCGCCTAGAATCCTTTGTCGGGCTCTTGCCTTCCCCTCTACCACCGCATTGACCGCCTCAAGGTGACTAGGGTTTGCCGCCAGGCTGACCCGCACCTCTCCATCGGGGAAACTTCGAACATTGTCATAGCCGAGGTGGTATTTGACATCTCCGTCACCTGCTACCAGGTCGGGAACATAATTGGGCGTGAATTCGTAGAGAATAGTCCGGAGGGATTTACGAACAATCTGCCCGAGGACATTCAATCGCCCACGGTGAGCCATACCCATGGTTACCTCCTTGACGCCCACGCCAGGAGACATCTCAAGAATTCGATTGAGAATTACCATCAAGCCCTCTCCGCCCTCCAGAGAAAATCGTTTCTCTCCCAAAAACTTTTTCCCGATGAACGATTCAAAGAGCTCTGCTTCAAAAATCCAGCTCAGAGCCTTCTCCTTCATTTCGCGAGAAGAAGTATCCTCGGTGACTCGCTGTTCGATCTTTTCGCGGATCCAGTTACGCACCTCCGTATTGTGGATATGCATGAACTCAAACCCGATCGATCCTGAATAGGTCGCATCCAGACCGGAGATCATTTCACCCAATTCCATTTCCGCCCCATTTCGGAAGAACTGGGTGGATACCCTTCGACCAAGATCCTTCTCCTCAAAACCGAATTTGATGGGATCTAACCGGGGATTTCGTTTCGGTGAGTCATCGAGAGGGTTAATATGTGCCTGAGTGTGCCCGAGAGTTCTGTAGTTGTAGACGAGACTCACCAACCTTCCTCGAAAGGCTGAATGCACTGAGTCAGGCAGGGCCTCCGAATCCTCTTCCCGCTCACTCTCACTCTTGGTCGTGGCGGTGCCGCTCCGGTCGGCATCGCCCAGCTCCTCAAGCTGCGCAGTTCCCAGTTCAAAGCCTTCGAAAAACGCAGCCCAAGCCGGCTCGATACCAGTAGGGTCCTCAAGCCAGCGCTCATAATTCGCTTCAAGCAGATTAGCGCTCATGCGGGCGGTGACGGATGAGTTCATCGAGCGTGACCAGAGGGAATTCGCGGACGGTTCTCAGAGTTTTCTTCCTTGGTGCCGGCCACGTTTCGTTCTAGTTAAGTGCTCCGCCCCGGAGAGTCAATCGCACATGCAAACCGACTCTCAACACCCAAGATGATCAAGGTTGATAATCTCACCAAACGCTTCGGCCGACATTCCGCTGTATCAGGCGCCTCATTCGAGGCTGCGGACGGAGAAGTGGTCGGCTTCCTGGGCCCAAATGGTGCCGGAAAGACCACCACAATCCGCATCTTGACCGGGTTTCTGCCCGCAACCAGCGGGACCGCCACCGTGGACGGGTTGGACGTCAGCGAACACCCCGTGGAAACCCGCCGCCGCATAGGCTACCTTCCCGAATCCGTCCCATTATACCGGGACATGCGAATACGTGAATATTTGCGCTTTCGCGGTCATATTAAAGGCCTAAGGGGAGATTCCCTTCGCCGGCGTATGGATGAGGTCATCGAGCGATGCGGTCTGGGAGAGGTTCGGCGTAAGATGATAAAGACGCTTTCCAAGGGGTATCGTCAGCGGGTCGGACTGGCCGACGCTCTCATTCACGATCCACCCCTGCTCATCCTTGACGAACCCACGAACGGCCTCGACCCCAACCAGATTCGATCTATTCGAAACCTCATAAAGGAGCTTGGAGAATCTCACACTATCCTTCTTTCCACACATATTCTGAGCGAGGTGGAAATGATCTGTGACAAAATCGTGATTATCGATGGAGGAACTGTCCTTGCCTCGGACACTCCCTCCAATCTCGTTTCGACAATGCGCAGTGCCGGCCGCATCTCCATCGAGCTGAAGGCTGAGCCCCGCATAGCTCAGGAGAAAATGAGCTCGCTCGATCAAGTCAAGAAGGTCACTCACGAGCGGGATCGCGGGAGCTGGGGAGAGTTCTCCATTCTTGTCGAATCCGGAACCGATACCCGCGAGCGCCTTGCAGACCTCGCCCGGAAAGAAGGTTGGCCACTCCGCAGTTTGCATCGCCACGCGGCGACGCTGGAGGATGTTTTTGTCGAACTTACGCGGAAGGACTGAGATGGCTAACGTTCTGATCATTCTCCGCAAGGAGTTACGCGGCTTCTTGCAGAGTCCATTTGGCTGGATTCTTTTATCCTTAGTGACTGTTATGCAGGGCTGGTCAATCTCCAGCGCAATGAAAGCCCTTCAGGACGCCCCTATCCCGGAGAGCTTGGTCTACATTGTATTCCACATGCCTCAGTTCTGGTTCTACTTCCTTGCTCTCTTTCCGCTAATTACGATGCGCCTCTTTGCCGAAGAGGAGCGGGCAGGAACTCTTGAAACTCTCCTGACTGCACCTGTGCAGACTACACAACTCGTGTTTGGAAAATACCTTGCTACCCTCTGCTTCTACCTCGTTCTCTGGGTTCCAAGTTTCCTCCAATTCCAAATTTTTGGCCTCCTGACTGATCTAGATCCACCCTTCAGCACCGGTTCTCTCGGAGGAGCGTTTTTTCTGATCCTCCTTATGGGATCCCTCTTCATTGCCATTGGCACCTTTGCCTCATCCCTGACTTCCAGTCAGATAATTGCTGGAGTGATTACGGTTGGACTGCTTTTTATCCACTACTTCCTTGGGTATATCACAGTCATCTACGGTGATCAGTTTCCTGCAGCATCGCTGTTTCACCATATCTCTGCCAGCGAACATCTCCGCGACTTTTCACGCGGTCTGATCAGCAGTCGCACGATTATCTACTATCTCAGTGCAACCGCCTTCGTGCTTCTTATGACTCATCACGCCCTTAACTACCGGCGCTGGAAAAGCTAACCTCAATGATCTGTCATGACTGACAAACCCGGCAAGTTCAAGGAGCAGGATCACCCATCAGGAAAGGGTCGGAAGCGTCCAAGCTCAGAGGGCGGCATGATGCTGCTGCAACTTTGCCTTTGCCTGATCATTTTTCTCTCCCTCAATTACTTCGCCGGCAATCATCAATCCGTCTGGGACCTCAGCCAGGACAAGAATTTTTCCCTCTCCAACCAGACTCGCAGCCTGTTGCAGTCAAAGACTCTCGGCGCACGGGAGAGCCCTGTTGAAATTATCGCCGCCCTTCGCAGAAATTCTGCTCACTATGCCAGAATCTCCTCAGTGCTTGACGCCTACGAACGCCTTAGTGAGGGCGCAATCCAAGTCCGATTGATAGATTATGTCCGCGACAGCGATGCGGCGATCGCGATCGCAGACGAATATAATACCGCCTTTGTTGAAGATACGATCATCATTAATGCCTTGCCCTCGTTCGCACGCGGCAGCAGCTCCCAGAGTCCCGAACGAAACGAAGAAGAATTACGGAAAGCCCATATTCGGTTCATTGCGGTCCAAGATATGCTGGTTTTCAGTAGCGATCAGCGAAGGGGACGACGCCTGATTGGTTATCGGGATGAGGACCAGATAACTGCCTCTCTCCGCCGCGCTCTTGAGGGCAATCCCCGACGCGTGTATTTTGTAGCCGATAAAAGTCAGATCGGAGGATCAGAGGAAGACGCCCCATGGACTTTTTTAAGCCGCACTTTTACCAGCCTTAACATCGAGATGGCGCCCTTCAGAATCTCAGGGCTCGACCAAATTCCTGATGACGCAGCCGGAGTCGCTTTAGTGGCACCCCGCTTCGACCTCAACCCTCAGGAGATGGACGTCCTCCGGAACTATTGGAAGCGTCCAAAAGCCGCCATATTCGTCGTTTTGGATCCCACCAGCAAGGAACAACCCCCCAATATTCGTGCATTCCTCAGAGAGCACGGGGTGACCCCACGAGCGGTGCGTTTGTCCACGAGCAAAGGGAGCCAGAGAGCCTTTGATATTCCCGCAACCTTCACCAATGCCGCAGCTACCGGCGACCTTGGTAATGCCTCTACTCTGTTTGAGGGTGCCACCTCGTCGCTGGAGTTGAGAGAAAACGCTGAAGACCTTGAACTAAGACAGATTCTTCCCCTCGCCTTGATTACCGCAGACGAGGGCGTTACTGCCCAACCACTCGACGGCTCACCCTCTGTGCCAGGACCACACTATCTTGCAGCCTCCGTTTCCCGCGGTAACGAGCGCAACGAGCAGACCGCGGAGAGCACATCCCGGATGGTCATCGTGGCCAACAAGGATTTTCTCAGACCGCGGAGCAGGCAGAAGGAGCATATAGATTTCCTGCGGAATACCAGCAACTGGCTGATTGGCCGAGAGGAACTTTCCGGAATCGGCCCAAAACCAGTTCGCTACTACAAGCTGCTCCTTTCCTCCGAAAAAGTATCTTTCGTTAATAAGCTCAACCTGTTCTTCGTCCCAGGACTCTTTCTGCTGATCTCACTCTTTGTCTGGAATAGTCGACGTTCATAAGGGGGAGTCAGAACTCAAAAATTGCCGCAGGCGCGCTATTTCAGTTTTTACAGGAACCATGCTCTCCCGAAAGTCCACTCTGATTCTTGCCATCATTGCCATAACCGTGGGAAGCTTGGCTGCCATAAACTTGAGCAGCAGGAATCTCGGGCTCATCTTTGGAACCTCTCCCGAACCGGCGGGCCGCTTACTTTACCGAGACTTTGAGCTCAGTGATGTCGAGGAACTGACCATCGAAAAAAGAGGAGAGGATCGGACCAGATTCGTAAAACGTCAAGGAGTCTGGCAAATGATCACACCAGTGCGAGACCGTGCAGATTACGCCATCCTTCAGACCATCATATATGCTGCTCGCCACCTCCGGATAGAAGATAGCTTCAAGAGCGGAGCGATAACGGAGGAAGAGAGTGGAATGCACGCCTCTGCTTCCAACACCGGACCCTATCAGATAACCCTCAGAGGATCTTCCGATCGGATTCTTGCGGATTTCACCGTTGGCCGGCGATCAGCATGGCACCGTCTGGAAGAAGAAGATGGCCACCTCCACGAGACGTTCTTCGTAAAACCTCGCGAAAAGTCACTGGATAATCACGTCTATGTCTGTTCTTCCCCGAAAAAGATCACCTCTAATATTCGTCGCATCCTTGATCGTGGACTGAATCAACTTCGTGACCATCATCCAATTCTCATCGATCAGAGAAGCATCTCTGGAATCAGGATCCGATCCGAGGGCAGAGAAATCATGCTCAGCAGAACTCCTGATCCATCCTCCGCATGGCGCATGACGAAACCACTCGAAACGAGAACCAAGCCTGAGATGGTTAATGGTCTTATCGTTGGACTCTCCCAAATGAGAGCAATTCGGATTCACGAAAGAAAATCAATCACCGTCCCACCGCGCTCCCCCGGAGCGTATTTGCTCCAAGTTGAACTCACTTCCAAAGAAGGCGGAACAGATCAATCCTCTTCCTCGACCATCCTCACAATTGAACCACCGGCTCCTCCAGAGGCTGATACTGTGCTCGCGACCTGCGAGGAGCGTCCGGGATTGGTATTTGAGCTGCCCCGCAATCCCATTGCCGGTGGCATATCGCTGGCCCAGCTCCCACTAAAGGTTGATCAACTCAGGGATAGAACACTCGCTGACTTCAAAATCTCCGCGCTTAAATCCATTACCATCCACCAGTTTACGCAATCTTCTCCGATTCATGTGTTCCTCGGAAAAGACCGGACCGGACGCCCTAGGTGGACCCTGAAGGAGGGGAATAAGTTATCGCCCGCCAACGAATCTAGCGTCGCAAAGATCTTAACCTCTCTTACACGCGACGAGGTCATCGGCTTTGCTTCGAATGCCTCTGCCAGCCTGTCACGTTACGGTCTTTCACCTCCAACAAAGAGAATTCTCCTTGAACTGGAGGAAGGAAATACTGTCGACATCATCTTTGGCCGCTCGCCAGAAGGACGATGCTTTGCCATGAGGCAGGGAAGCTCGACAGTCGCAGAAATCAGCCCGGCGAGCTATACCTCCGTCGCGACCGAGCTCTACCAATGGCAGGACTCTTTGCTGATGCCGTTCTCAATTGTTGATCTCAGCGCCATGAAGATCGAACACTTCCCCATTTCAGCACCCCTTGGGGATCCCGCCCTGACGCTGAAGTATAAGTTCCTGTCTGAGGAGTGGAGCGCTCGGCAATATGAAGAGGATGTGACTCCTATCCTGAACAAGCATCGGGCTAATCAATTTCTCAAGTTCATGGAAGAATTACGGGTTGAACGATGGCTGAATCCGGCCAGCCCTGCAGCCTCCCGTGCCCTGCGCTCGCCCAGCTTTCGGCTGACCGCAATTTTTCAGGAACTTGATGAAGAGGGTGAGTTGAAGGGCTTCCGGGAGTCCTCTTTTCAGCTTGCCGCAGCAAGTTCTTCCCCAAGGAACCGGATATTTTACGGTAAAGTAGACGGTAATCCCAATTACTTCGTCATCGGCTCCAAATCCTACTCCGTGTTAAAGGCCTCACTGCTCGATACCGCGGAGCCTTGAACCTCAAGGTAATCACCTCAATCGAAAGCCTCGAGGTCAATATCGCCGGTTTAGAACACAAAAAATCGTCTGGCTTTACTATAATTAAGGCCCGGCACCCTCAATCACTTCCTTCGCCACGAGATTCTCGCCCGCAATGAGTAAACCTTTTGTGACGTAACCCCGGAACTCCGGTCTCTCTCGGAGGATTCTTCAACCTCATTTCTCCAGAAAGGAGGCAGTCATACCGTCTCTTTCATCTATCCGGCACCAGACCTCGCTTATTTCATTGTGAAACCGGATCCCCCTACCTTATTTTCAGATTACGGATGGAACTCGACCTGCTGGATGTTCATTTCGATCTAAAGGACATAAAACCCCGCGAGATCGAAGAGGCCCTCGAAGACCCATTTGCGGTCAGGTTCCTTCCTGATCGGGATCGAAGCGATGGGGAAACCCGCTATTACGCCCTTGGACGTACTGTTGAAGACCGTTACCTCTTTCTCTGCTTCTGGTCCGACGGTAAAAAAGTTCGCGTTGTTGCGGCAAGGGACCTGACTGAGGGTGAGCGAAAGTATTACGATCGTAAATATGCTGAATACAAGTAGAGCATGAAATCTATTTCCACATGGGGTGAGATCCCTGACTTTTCGAGTGAGGCTGAAGAATCCGAGTTCTGGAAGGACCACGAGCTGACGCCCTCGCTGATGAAAGCTTCCGAGCATGTCCCAGATAGCCGTGAATCAACAACTATCACATTACGCTTCGATCCCAGAATGCTTTCGCGCATCAAGCGAATTGCGCGGGAGAGGTTTCTTAATTATCAGTCCATGATGAAGCAATGGCTCGCGGAACGGTTGGAGGTCGAACAACGCGGTGACAACCGCTAATGCGTGATAACAGATTCTCGATACTTTTACGGAAGAGCGGCGTATGGCTCTCAGCCTTCGCTTTGTGGGCTTTACTCCTCTGGATCCTTTCGGGCAGGCCGCTGCCTGAAGCGAACACCATTAATCTACCAGGATTCGATAAGATTCTGCACTTTGTGTATTTCCTGATCGGTGCTTTCCTCCTGTCAATCGCACTGTATCTACGTGGATTATCCTCATGGTATCGCAACCTCCTCGTTGTTCTCATCTCCGTTGCCGTGATCGGCGCACTCGACGAATGGCATCAATCCTGGATCCCTGGTCGCTCAGGTAATGACCTGGGAGATTGGATTGCAGACCTCCTCGGAGGGATTGCCGGGGCCTTGATCTCCAAGTCTCTCCACTCCCTGCGGAAAACCCCGATTTAATTACCGGATATCTCCGGATGATCCTTCCGGCGGGTCTTTGGAGTTTTCCCACCTGTAGAGAATCATCTAGCCTTCTTCTTACTACCATGTCTCCAGCCAAGAAGATTAATGAGCTGCGGTCTCTCCTTGAGAGACACAACCGGCTCTACTATGTGGAGGCCCGCCCGGAAATAGAAGATGCTGAATACGACAGCCTGTTTCGGGAGCTGGAATTACTAGAGAAACGATACCCTGAACTTGATGACCCTAACTCTCCCACCCGACGGGTAGGAGGAGCTCCGCTGGAGGGGTTTCCTCAGGTAAGTCACCCGGTTCCGATGCTTTCCATCGACGACGTATTTACCGAAGAGGAGGTCATTGATTTTTACCAGCGGCTGCAGAAGAACCTGGACAGAAAAACTATCACCGTAACCGTCGAGCCCAAAATCGATGGAGTTGCCACTTCGCTGGTATACAGGGATGGGGCTCTTGCCTACGGCGCCACCCGTGGAGATGGAATGACCGGGGATGAAATCACTGCAAATCTCCGAACAATTCCGAGCCTTCCCCTTTTTCTCAAGGCACCCTTCCCTGCGATGCTGGAAATTCGTGGAGAAGTTTTCATGCCCAATGATGCATTTGCCCGCCTTAATGAGGAGCGGGAAGATGCTGGCCTGCAAACATTCGCGAATCCAAGGAACGCAACCGCTGGCACTCTGAAGCAACTTGACTCTCGATCGGTGGCAAAACGGCCCCTTGCATTCATCGCTCATGGAATTGGAGCTCTTGAGGGACTTGCTCTCTCAAGCGAAGAAGAATTCCGCTCCCTCCTCGCATCCTGCTCTATACCATGCAATGAACCACTATGGACCACTGATAGTTCCAATGGCGTGCTATCGGCGATACGTGAGCTTGAACAACAGCGTCTTGAACTCCCCTATGCCACTGACGGCGCCGTGATCAAGGTCGCATCTCTTCCGGATCGCGTTGCGCTTGGAGCTACTTCCCGCGCTCCCCGGTGGGCAGTTGCCTTCAAATACCCACCGGAGAAAAAGCCCACGCGCTTACTTGATATAACGGTGCAGGTTGGACGAAGTGGAATTCTCACGCCAGTCGCTGAACTGGAACCCGTGTCTCTTTCAGCTACTACCGTATCCCGCGCTACCCTGCATAATGAGTCCTTTATTCATGATCGGGATATACGCATTGGCGACACTATCCTAACTCACAAATCTGGAGAAATCATCCCCGAGGTGCTGAAAGTCATAATTGAGAATCGTCCTCCCGGCACGCTGCCATTCTCGATGGAAGAGCATCTCAAAGGAGTATGTCCGGCCTGTAGCTCACCGATCACCCAGCGCACAAATTCGGATAACAAGGAGCGTCCCGTCGTCACATGGTGGTGCGAGAACCCATTATGCCCCAAAAAGGCGGTCGCAGCCCTCACTCACTTCGCTCAGCGCAAGGCACTCGATCTCGAGGGCCTTGGAGAATCAGTTGCCATCAAGCTGGTTGATTCCGGCATGGTTAAGTCGCCCTTGGACCTCTTCTCGATTCAAGTGTCCGAGCTCTCAGATCTTCTTCTCGACCCAGCACGACTTCAAACTGGAGAGAGCTCCAAGCCTCGACGATTTGGAGAAAAGAAGGCGCAGCTTCTGATAGATTCCATAAATAGCTCAAAAGTAGATCAGCCACTTTCACGGTGGATTTTCGCAATGGGCATTCCTCAAATCGGGGAGTCCGCCTCAAGGGAACTGAGCCGCCTGCACCAAACCTTACCGGAAATCTCCACCAGCAAAATCCTCAAGAATATTTGCCTCCTTGCAGATCTGGAAGAAGAACGAAGAGAAGTCTCTCCCCAAAACAAGGACAACCCTCCTCTTGATGACACAGAAAGAAACATCCGGAAAAAGCTCCATCACGATCTGAAGGAAAGAATCCAAAAAGCAGAATCTGAAATTGCGGAATACGAGGTCTCCCCGGACATCGGAGCTGTGGCCGCTCGGAACCTGATCGAATTCTTCAATTCCCAGCACGGGGTGGAGTTCATGCAACAATTTGAGAGGCTTGGACTTTGCCCAAAGTCAGCAAACTACCTTCCGCGGCCATCGGAGAACTCTGCAGCGCCTGGCATGCCGCTGGCAGGAAAAACCTTTGTCATAACGGGAACTCTTTCCCGGGCACGTTCCAGCTACAAGGAGATGATTGAGCAAAGCGGCGGGAAGGTGAGCGGCTCTGTCTCCAGCAAAACCAGCTACCTCCTCGCCGGTGAAGGCGGAGGATCAAAACGTGACAAGGCCGATAAGCTCGGAATCGATGTCCTTTCCGAAGACCAACTAATGTCCATGCTCGAATGAGAACATCCTCGCGCAGACCTGAACACACCTTCTCATTCGATTTCGGTTCAAATTGAGTCTACACCTTCTTGAACATATTCAGCCCCTGCCAAACTCGATGGCATTCCTCCTTCTCATCCTCTTTTTCCTGTCGCTGACAGCACTTTCATCAGCGGATCAACGCCTATTTGAAGACTTCGAGAAAGGGCGTTTCGATTCATGGCGTATCACGGGTAATGCCTTTGGCGAATCAGCCTCTTCCGGGCAGGGCGAGAATCAGCCAGGCGAAGTCACCGGTTTCTCACAGGAATACTTCGCGAGCTCGTTTACACAGGGCCCAAAAGGGATGGGTTCTTTAACGTCATCTCCATTCATAATTGAAAAATCCTACATCAGTTTTCTGATCGGAGGAGGCAATCTGGCAGGACTCACCTCTATCCAGCTGCTAGTGGACCAGAAAATCATGAGAGAGGCCGTCGGTCGGTCTGATCACAACATGCGCCCGACCACCTGGGACGTCAGCGCACTAATCGGAAAGAAGGCAACTCTAAGGCTGGTAGATGCCTCAACCCGCCCGCACGGCTATATCCTCGTTGACCATATTCTGTTTAGCGATCAACCAAAACCCGCATTCCCTCCTGCCACCAGAAATGGTCTTCCTGTAATCGCAGGGCTTACTGCTAACTCCATAATACCCGAATTACAGATCCCAAGGGAAAGCAGCCTAAAGATCTTCGCTACCTATCCAGACCACGAAGTCTACTCCCCAAATGCCCTTTCCATCGACATGAACGGCAACCTTCTTGTCACGGAAACACATCGTTTGAGGCATTGTGTCCCGAGTACCAGAGACCACCCGTATTGGCTCAATGACGATCTCAGCGCTATAACAGTGACCGATAGAAAGGGTATTCATCAGAAATGGAATCACCGGTACCCCATCGCGCAATTGACCGCTAGATCTGACAAAGTCCGCCTTCTGAAGGACCGCAATAAAGACGGTATTGCCGACCAGAGCACGATTTACGCTGACGGGTTTGATGACCTCCTTGATGGAATAGCAGGTGGCGCTTTCCCTCTCGACGAGAATGTCTATTTCGCCTGTATTCCTCACATCTGGTCTCTTCACGATACTGATAAGGACGGTATAGCAGACGAGAAGAAAAAATTGCTCTCCGGTTTTGGTCCGAGGATTTCTCTGGCAGGACATAATCTCAAGGGATTTACGCTTGGCCCTGACGGACGGATTTATGGAACGGTTGGCGACCGGGCCATGAATGTCTCAACACAGGAAGGCCGTCGCTTCACTTATAATGACCAGGGTAGTGTTTTTCGTTTCGATCCAGATGGCTCACATTTTGAAGTCATCTACACTGGATTAAGAGATCCTCAGGGCGTCGCCTTTGATCGCTGGGGTAATCCGGTAACGGTGGACAGCAGTTCTGGACAGGGAGATAAATCTCGAGTCATCTACGTTGTTGAAGGAGGGGATAGTGGCTGGCGTACGGGCCATGAAACCCTTCACACTTTTCACGAAGAAATCGGTTGCGCCCAGCGACCTGTAAATCAGTGGATGGAAGAGCGCCAGTGGGACGCCTATCACAACAACCAGCCAGCCTTTCTCCTTCCTCCCGTAGGCCTTCTCACCGTCAACCCCGCAGGACTATCTTATCATCCCGGAACGGGCTTTCCCGACCATTTAAGAAATGCCTTCCTCCTGTGCGATAACAGTGGCACACCGTCAAGTTCTGGGATCTGGTCTTTCCATCTCGAGAGAGAAAATGCCGGAATGAGAATGGAAAGCCCGCGCAAGCTGATCTGGGGCACGAGGGCGACGGACCTCGCATTCGGTACCGATGGTCGGCTCTATGTCTGTGATATTGTCGGGCAACACGACTTAGAGCGTCCAGGAAGAATATTCAGTCTTTCAGCCACCCAAAATCCAACCTTTCCCTCTGATTCTGGGGCGGCGGATATATTTGCTGGAGCCAGCATCAAGAAACTTCTCTCTGTCCAGCTGTTTGAACTGATGAAGCACGAAGATTTCCGGATTCGACTTCGGGCCCAGCTTGCTCTCGCAGATCGTCCCGAGGCAGTTCCCTTCTTCATCAATGCAACTCGGCAAAAGGAAAACCTCAACCTTGCACTCCATGGCACATGGGGTCTCTGGATTCGAGCACGACGCCAAGGATCCGTTGCTTCCACCGAGCGTCTTCTAGAGTTACTGGCGAACCCTGCAGAGGAGATTCGTGCTCAAGCAGCTCGCGCCCTCGGGGAGTCCCCTCTCAAGGATGCCGGACGACTGATTAATTCATTGCAGGACCCCTCCTCTCGAGTGCGCTCCTTCGCTGCTATTTCACTCGCTCGGCTTCGGGTAAGAGCCGCGTTAACCCCCACGCTCCTGTTACTCGCCGAAAACCAGAACAGGGACCCTTATCTTCGCCATGCAGGAGTTATGGCGCTAAGCCGAACAGGCACCGAGGCAGAGCTTGCAGCCTTGGCCAAACATCCAAGCAGGGGAATCCGCATGGCATCTGTCCTAGCGCTCAGGCGCATGGCCTCTCCTAGCCTCATCCATTTCTTTTTTGACGAAGTAAGCGAGATTGCGGACGAGGCCATCAGGGCAGCCCACGATCTCCCTATAGAAAAATCTCGCCCCGCAGTAGCCGCATTATTAGACGAATACGCCCCAGGGCAGAGAGGGCGTCCGCTATCACGCATGCTCCTGAGGAGGATTCTTCATAGCGCCTTCAGGATGGGCGGAGAGCAGAATGCCACTCGCCTTCTCCGTTTTTCCTCCAATACGAAAATGCCTCTCAGTGATCGCATGGAAGCGCTTCGACTCCTCGCTAACTGGACTAATCCTCCTGCCATCGATCAATCCTTAGGTCGGCATGCACCAATGCCTTCCCGGGGGAAAGGCCCAGTAAAATCCTCTTTGAAGCGAGAACTACCTCATCTTCTCAGCTTGAAAGATGAAATTTCTAAAGCCGTCGTGAACCTCGCAAGACAATACGATTTAGCGGCTGAAGAACCCTGAATGGGGCCCATTCTGCAACAACAGCGCAATCGCGCCAGCAGGAGGCTCCTGATGCAATTTGAGCGACGATCCTTGCTCGAATCCCACGGCACCATTCCCCATGACCCATCTTCGATGAAGTGCCATTCCTGCAGCTATTCACAACTACAGTCTTCTTTCTGAGAGAGCGCGGCTATTCCACACATCTTTTGTGGCTCAACCCGGCCAACTGATAATCGACGTGCCTCCTTCAGAGTCCATCTCGTGCTGAGCATTTCAGCATCACCTGGCACCGGAAGAGTGATGATCCAAATTTGGATTTACTTTGCCGGTAGCAGGTTAATCCACTCGTGCAGTTCAACTCCTTCGCCCAATCCTCCAACCTGATTCACAAGCTCTGCACAACGTGCACGCCAATGCCCGTAGTCAGGGGCCCTCTTCGGGTCATCTGCGCTCCGGGGAAAGACCAGATAAGTAACAGTCAGGTCTGATACCGGGCGACTGTATGGAGTCGCGTTAGTATTGATCTCACGCGCCATCCGTAAGGACGCCTCTCCAACCTTGTAGGTTGGCCCCGCATCTCCAACAATAGCAGGGTAGGCCGCTCGTCCATGAAGCACGATCGCAAAGTCTCCGATATTTGGAGCATAGGGGTCGCGTCGATCTTTCACGATGTTTACCGGTATAACGATGAATGGGTCATACTCAGCAATGAGAAAACTCGCAAATTTCATATCTGCGATACCTGTCTCCAGCATCTTCATCCTGCTCTTCAACCAGGCAGCGCGATCCTGCCCCACCGCAGGATCTTCAAGCTCCTTCTTCGCATTACCGATTCTGTTCTCCCAGCCCGCAATCATGGGATTGGGTGTGGATCCTGTTTTCCTCCATCGATAGCTGGTGAACGGCTGATAGTTAGTTGAGTTCACAATAGCCTCAGGCATCTGAGGCAACCTATCTCCATCAGATCCATCAGAAACAACATCCATCTCAGCCTGCATCAGGAAGAGTCGCTGCCCGGTTGCCTCCGAGCGCAGGTTCAAAATTGTTTCGCAATCGTAAAAGTTATGGCGGCTGAGGATCTCACTCAATCGACCTACATCACTTTTGAGTCTGGCCGCTTTATTCGCGTACAATTGGCGATACCAAGCCGAGACCTTTGCTCGCGGAATCATCTCCCTTAATCCCGGAAAGACCTCCATAAGATGGGGGCTTGTCAGCGCTACTTCTGACAGCGACGTCGCCGGACGAGGCATACGCACTTTCAGGGAATACTCAGCGACGTAGGAATCGTCATCATCACGCTCAACGGACGCCAGCTCCCCCTGTTCCGCATCAAAAACGACTTTCAGATTTATCCCTTTCGAAAGACTCCTGATATTCGTATCTGAGAGAGGACGAAGAGTCCCTCGAGGAAACTGCGGATCGGGATCCGCTTCGAGCGGGGACAGCGACTCTCCTGATTGAGTCTTCTCCGATGCTTGCGGTCCGTTTTCTTTCTCCACCTTGGCTGGCCTTTTGCTCAGAAGTTCCCCAAGACCGTTTTTAACCTTTCCCCCCAGTGGCGTGAGCAGAACAAGCAACCCGAATACTCCTGTTACCAACAGACCAAGTCCGAGGATTAACCCTCGGTAATCGAGCAGCACATTAGCAGACCTCTTACGATTTCGGGACATGGCAAAGCAGTCTCAATCTTCCTGTTCCGGGACAGCACGTGGTCTGTTACGCATAAAGTACCTCAATATCGCGGGCGGCATACTGGCAAGCGCAGTAGCAACCAGAGAAACCTTCAACCCGGGATAAGATCTAGGCTGTTCACGTTGCAGTGCAAGCAAAGCCTCTAAGACGACCTCTTCCCTGGAAACAAAGAACCACTCACGGGCAGGACTGTCCTCGAGCGAGCCGTCCCGTCCAGCAATCTCACCAAACCCGGTATGCACCGGACCAGGGCAAACGGTCAGAACTGGAATTTCGTGCTCATTCAACTCGAGCCGCAGAGCCTCAGAAAAACTGGTCACATAGGATTTACTCGCCGCGTAAACTGCAAAGTCAGGGATAGGGAGCAGCGAGGCGAGAGAGCTGACATTCAGCACTGCTCCATGACCCGATTGAATCATACAGGGAAGAAGCCCGTGGGTGAGGTGGGTCAGAGCGATAATGTTCAAACTCAACATCTGCTCCATTTTTTTCCAGTCACCTGTAACGAACTCTCCATAATCCCCCATTCCGGCGTTATTAACCAGAAGACTTGGCGCCCATTCGCCCTCCTTCACTGTGGCGATCAGCTCTTCGCGCGCCTCCGCCGAGGTCAAATCAGCATTCACAACCTTTATCTGGAGATCGGAGTTCTCACTTTGCAGCCGATCTCGCAAAAGCCCCAACTCATCTTCACTGCGTGCCACAAGAACAAGCCTTCGACAATGCGGGGCAAGCTGAGAGGCGAACTCCTCTCCAAGGCCACCTGAGGCCCCTGTAATCAGAGAACAGTCGTAGAGAAGAGGTGGATCCACGTGATATTAGTATGCTTGCCTATTCCCCCGGAGCGGAACCCGAAACAGGTTGAGCCTGAACTTTCACAACCCGGAGCGGAAGTCTGATTACGAGTTCACCATCGAAAGTAACATCAACATGATAAATTCCTGCACTGGAAAACTTCAGCCCCTGAAAGTTCAGCACAAGATTACGAGTTAGAAAAGGAACCTCATCCGGGACCTTGATCGGCATATCCGCACGGATCGGCATTTTAGATGGATCCACTGAATTTCCATCGTCATCAATAATGTTAATCGTCATCCGGTGATCACCTGAGTCCTCTGGCAGAACACATATCCGCATCGCGAGAGCACAATGGGGATGCACTACTGGAAGCTTTGTAGCGCGGAGCGCATCAAAAGTTCCGTTAATTACCATCTTACCGTTGCCATAGTCGGCGGCGAAGTCACAGAGAGTTGCTATTTGAATATCCATTACGAATCTGGCCTTTAGTGTCTGGACCGATGAACATGAAACGTCCAGCGCCAAGTCGCTAACCTATTCATCCTCTTCAACCGGTATAGCCACTGGTGCATCATCCACAGGAATAGCAGGCAAAGCCTCCCCCACAGGATCTGCTGGCTCGCCGTCCTCCTCCCACTTTTCCACAGGAATCGCTTTGAGAATTTTTCCATTCGCCGCTGTCAAACTCTCCTCTTCCGCAACTGGCTGCGCTAAGGGTATTGCCGAAGAGGAATCCTCGCCATCCTCAATGATGACAAGCGCCTTGGACGGTGGACGAATCATGGTCGCAATGACTTCCTTAAATTCCTCGAAAAAAGCTGGAATCATTGGCGCCGCCTTTCTGCCTCCAGAAATGTCTTCTCCCGGATCACCTTCATAAAGTGCTGCGAATGCGAGCCTTGGATTTTCGGCCGGAAAAAAGCCCGCATACCACGCAACCTCCTGATTGAGTGCTGGAATCCATTGGCCCGTCCCCGTCTTTGCACAAACCTCCGCAAAGGTAAGACTACCCCTCCGTCCGGTGCCCCACGCCGAATGAGCAACGTCGTACATACCCTGATGAACGATTTGCACAGCATCCGGATCGAGATCAAGAGCATTACGAGACTGTGGATCAGCCGCCGCAAGGACTCCTCCTGAGGGGTCCTGAACCTGTCGGATCAACTGCAATTTCGGTAATACTGATCCATTTGCTATTCCAGCCATGGACTGCGCCACCTGAAGTGGAGTAGCTTCCCACGCCTGACCGATGGAATAATTTGCTGTGTCTCCATCGGTGAACGGTCTCCCGTAGTTCTTGAGCACATACTCATTGGTCGGGACTCGACCGGAAGATTCGCCGAACAGAGGCAAACCAGAGCGGGACCCGTATCCAAGTTTCCTCGCTGTCGATAGAAATGAACTTGGTCCCGTATCGATGCCAACCAGATAAAACCAGCAGTTATTCGAACGCGCGAGTGCCCGGGTGACATTCATCAGTCCTTCGGGTTCTTTCGTCCAGTTCCACATCTGAGTGGGTGGATTCGCACCTACTTCAATAAACTCCGGGCAATCAACCTCCGTCCATTCCTCAACTACTTTCTGGGTTAACGCAGTAAGAGCGACCACTGGCTTGAAGCTTGAAGCCGGGGGATACAACCCTTGGAAAGCTCGACCAAACATAGGACGGGATTTATCCTCCGTAAGCACTGCCAACTCCTCGTTACTGATACGCGGAATCCAGACATTAATATCGTAACTGGGCCTCGAGGCGAGAACCAGAACCTCGCCCGTGGGAATATCTACAACGACGAAGGCCCCGCGCTGGCAGCTCTCTTTCAGGACCTTTTCCGCGTGCTGCTGCCAATCGAGATTCAGGGTTGTCACCACCGTACGCCCGATCCC
The DNA here is from genome assembly GCA_002709915.1 of Roseibacillus sp. Classification (GTDB taxonomy): domain Bacteria; phylum Verrucomicrobiota; class Verrucomicrobiia; order Verrucomicrobiales; family Akkermansiaceae; genus Roseibacillus_B. The sequence goes on from PARF01000060.1 coordinate 78,972, forward strand.
GGGTCGCGCCGTTAGTTCATCCCGAATTTTCCGACCATTGGAATCAAAAATCAGCTTTCGCTCCCCCGCTTTTCCGATCAGATCCTCATCCATTGTTTTTTCGAGACCGGCGTCTCCACGGGTGTCTTCAAAGAGAAGGTCCCCATGAGTGATTGGACCAGCAGGCAATCGACCTTTGCTCCTCACATATCCGATGACATGAGCTGCTGAATCTCCTCCCGGATAATGTCGCAGGTAGACCGGATGCATGATCAAGCCTGGCATAAGTTGCGCCCTGACGATCTTCTCCTCCTCTGGGGGAACGGGCGAAGCCCCAAAAACCAACGGAAGCCAGCGTCGGTGCTTGTAGTGAGAGAGCAGATCCTTGTCTGTCACTCTGTAATTCTTACCCGCGATCCTTGACGCATGGTTCAAACGCTTCTTCGCCCAATCGAGGATGTCGGCGTCAACTGGATCGGGAAAATGTGCGAATTGAAGAGCGAGTTGATATCCTACCCTGTTCTCCGCAAGCGGTTTGCCATTACGGTCGGTGATCAAGCCTCGAGGACCGGGTATACTCAAGGTCATTGTCCTCGCATCAGGGCGCGTGAGCACTGAAGCCTCTTCTCCCGTCCCCCGCTCTGTGATTTCAGCAGGTAGGCTCCCCGCGTCCTGACCGAAACCAGTCCCCAGAAGGGTTGGCAGCATGAGGAGGAGTAGTATCCAGCACGTTTTCACGGGACCGGGAGAAATTACCGCAGCTTCAAACTCACGGCAATCCTCAGGATCAATGCCGGAATTAACACAAAACGCCACAACTCAAATTGAATTTCTGATCCATATTAATTGGCCTCAACACGGAGACGCATAAACCGGGGCGTAACCCCATCGAAGGAAAACAGGTCCTGGGCCTGAATCCATTCCCCCTCGGCTGTAGACCAAATTACAGATTCTGAGACCACCTCAGGCCCTGCCTCCCAGAAAAGAAGATCTGTGGAGACCTCTGGAACAACTCGAATAGCTTCCGACAGATAGGGACGGAAATACACCATCGTAAGCACTCCCCCTGGAACAAGGAAAGGAGCTTCGAGAGTATCACTGTCCCGCACCATAGGATTTAGACCCAGGCCAAACTCTGCGAGATTGCTCAACCCGTCCCCATCCGGATCCGCATTGCTCTGCACAGTCAATTCTCCAGCGCCTCCGAATAGACGTCCTGCCCAGGCACCATAAGAGTCCCGGAAGATAATCGAAACCGTCCCTCTCTGGATGGCGCCATCCGGAGAAGTAGCTTCCAATACGAAAGTATATCGTCCCGCGACGCTGGCAGACACAACAGTATCTTCGTTATCACTATTTCCAAATGTTACCGGAGCAGGACCCTCCAGCTGACTCCACCGGAGCTCAACAGCATCCCGACTCAATGGACCATAGCTTACGGTCGCATCGAGAGTTGCTCCCGCAGGAAGACTAACCTCCTGATTCACGCCTCCAAAGACAAAGAAGCCGCTGCTGATTCCCGGTGATCCGCCCCCTGATACTCCCGCAGCCCAGCTGCCGGGATCGCTCCAGGTATCCGGCTCGAGGGAATCATCGACGATCACCAGAGAAAAACCCTCTCCGTCGGTTGAGGGATACCACCAGTCACGATATGTGAAATCATGCACTGCGGCATTGAGCTCGGAGATCTCCAGCCTCAATCGATCATCGTCGTTATCCAGCCGCCCAGACCATTCTCCTAGAACGTTGACATCATCACCATAAGCCATCTCGAATTCGTTTCTATCGGATACGACTACTGCGTAGGCTCCCGGACCAAGAACGACATCAGGGAAATTGAACCGGACCCCCCTCGTAAACTCAACTCCAGCAAGACTGATTTCCGTATCTCCCACATTTCGTAACTCAATATATTCCGAATCGGGAAACTCTGCTGGATGATACATGATCTCCGTGATTCGCAGGGACTGAAGGACTAAATCCTCACCCGCAAGATCCGACGTATTAGAAAGACCGGGCGTCGGAAGATCAAAATTGCTGAAGAGGGCCGCTCCGTCTGTCCTGCGGCCCCGAGACTGATCGGGCGCATCACAACTCGCATGGACCCGGTCGATTTCGACTCCATTAACCCCATAAATCGCCAGCCATTCGTGACCAGCTTCAAGTTTGAACGGCAATTCAGACGGCCCCTCAGCCCCTGCTCCTACTGCCTCCAGCACTAGAAATCCCCCACCCCTAATGAACGTGAGGGCTGGCATCACCACCCCACGGTTTGCACTCATTGGATCATTGGTAATTCGGAGTCCCCCGAGTGAGACCGGCAGTGGTTCGGGATTATAGAGCTCCACAAAATCTTCTCCGTAGATGATCTCTGGTTTACTCATCCACTCATTAATCCGAATTCCCGAAGGGACCCCGAGTGAGTGCACCTGATTGATCGTCGAGGGCGTTGGCATGTTCAAGCTCCAGCTGGTCTCCGTAGCTCCACCTCGACCGATCGAGAGATCTGGTATTTGCGCTCCGAAGGATACCGAATCAATGAGTCCCCCCGCGGGATCGTAAAATAGAACCTGTTCCCCGGCAGCACTGAGAGAGAAGCCAAGCCGGACACCGGGGCCATCTCTTGACTCTGCGTAAAGCACTAATCGCTCACCGGTATCAATCTCGATTCCCGGTCCAAAGACGAACTTCCGCGGATCGGACGGATCATCGGAAAGGGAGTATCCTTCGAGGGAGCGCCTCACTCCGGAATTTGCCAGTTCAATATAATCCGGAAACCTCCCTTCGACCTCATGCGACGACTCGTTTTGCGCAAGAAGTTCACTCAAATACAACTCGCCCCGGGTCGCCTCTTGCGCGGCCAAGGTCGCGGGCTCGAGTATGGGAGGCGCTCCTCCAAGCTCTCCATCGACTACTCCTCGCACAAAGGCACGGCGGGCATCCATGAAATTGATCATCTCCTCGATCACCTCAGACGGCACCCATTCAGTGAGATGATTGATTAACAGCGCATCAAATCTTTCTTTGGAAAAGCTGGTTTCTATCAATTGACGAAGGGCCTCAAAGTAGCGAACCCTGATTGTAGGCTCTTCAAAAAGTGGAACAAGAGGACCCAGAGATTCTCCTGATCGAACCATATCGAACAAGGTATGCTCAGGATCCGTAATCCTGGAGTCGTCTCCTCGCCCCAATATTGTGTCCAGATCGTGGGGAATAAATTGAAACCTCGGGTCGAGAAGCCCCCGATACATGCTGTAATCATCGTCCGTTCCGTTACTTGCGTTCGTCTCTCCATTGGCGATGAGAGCCTCTACAGCAAACCAGCGCATCCACTGATCCAGGTTTGCGACCGATTCTACCTGATCAATGTAGTCGGGATCCCCATCTGCCTGATTCATGATCCGGAGAAATTCATCGAGGTCTGTCCAGTCGTCTTCCGACTCATTGGTCTGCTTTCCCCACCCGTCTCGGGAGTACCGTGCGAGGTCCCCACCCCGGTAAGCCCAGTTCACATCTGGGCGCACCTTCTTGTAGAGATTACCCTGCGCGTCTTCCGACATCTTCTCATCTATGAATTCAGAGTTCAGAGGCTGAAGATGCACGAAGCTTCCATAATCCTCTTCCGTATCCTGCGCGAGATCCTGCCCATTCCTCCGAATGGCAACTCGCTTACTGTCAGGTGCCAGAAGATCGCTCACTTGAAACAGCTTCATGCCAATGAACTGTAGCCACGTAAACTGAGTGTTAAGATTCAACTGACTTTCACCATTCCACTTTCGGTCTCTGGGAAGACTTAATCTCATTGGAGGAGGAGTATCTCGCCTGCTACTTGCACCCCGAACCCGGACCCCACAAAGATACCTTACTACCGGACCACTGCAGTCATCTGCCAGCAGGGTGCAGTTGTGCTGCGCGTTCGAGTCACGATCTATCCGGTTAAACGCACGATTTTCCGCGGCCGTCATGATCAAGCGGTAAATCCCTTCTCCGTCCGGATTGGGGGCATCGTCGACCTGATAGTGGAGATTCGCCACCTGCCCTATATCGGTCGGAGCAGGCCACGTCCTGACATTTTCCCCATCACTTGCTGACAGATAGAACTCAACAATAACCTGATCATCCATGGCGGGCAGAGTAACCCCAAAGACTCCATCGCCCGCCGCTCCATCGTTATGCAGGCCATCGTCCGACATGACCACTTCCGTAAAATCTACGGGATCCAGCGTAGACACCCTGTAGAAAGCGTTCACAGAAAGACCTTGTGATGTTGTATCATTCAGACGTGCGCGAATAGTCACCGGATCTGTCGAGCTTGGAACAAGAGGACTGTGACCGACATCCAGAATAAACGGAGCCACCTCGTTTTCACTCAAGGCGTTGGAATTCACCACTCCGGGGGTAGCCCCATTCTTGCTTGCTCCCCAATTCTGCCCAGACTGATTGGTAAGGGCTGGATAAATAAGCTCGAGGGATTGTCCCCCACCATCATGCCTTGCCTCCCATGCCCATCCCGGTTCTCCGGTATCGGTCACTCTCGTTCTTTCCGCCCAATCGCCCTGATCATAATAGGCCACTTCGTCAACTTGATCTCCGTTATCATCAACGAGGCGAATACGCTCACCACGATTACTAAGGGAGCCGCTCCAACCTCCGACAAGAAGATCCACCACTCCGTAAAGGGCTACAAATTCTTGAGTATCTGCCGCCACCACCAGTAATCCACCGGCTGGGATCACAAGATCCGGAAGAACCATTCCAACCCCTCGGGTGAATTCCCATCCTCCAACGCTCACCGGCCCATCACCAATATTGAGCAACTCAATAAATTCATGTTCTGTTTCCCCACTTTCGGGGTGATACATGATTTCGTTGATAACGATCGCATCCGCAGCTCCGCCCACCTGAATGTTTACCGTCTCCGAGCCGGAATAAAGAGACCCATCACCGACCCTGTAGCTGAAACTATCGCTTCCCGAAAATCCTGGCGAGGGCATGTAGGCAAATGATCCGTCGCCATTCATTGTCAGCTGACCATGAGCAGGGGCTCTCGTCACTGACACACTCAGGGAGAGACTATCCACGTCGACATCATTAAGGAGCAGGCCATTTTCAAATCCAATTACCAGCTCCTGATCAGCTATTGCGCGATAGTAATCCACATTCGCTATGGGAGGATCATTCACCGCTGACACCGCAATCCTGACCACTACCGGATCCGATGAGCGCGCTCCTCCTGCAACAACATAACGGAAGGAATCAGGCCCCTCGAAATTTTCCTCGGGCGTGTAGGTGAACGATCCATCTGAGCGAAGGTCCAATGCTCCATGTGCAGCCGGGGAAAGCAGGACCGCCGTCAGAAGGTCCCCCTCCACGTCACTATCATTAGATAAAACCCCTTCCTCAACCGTAACCTCGAGGAGATTGTCCTCAGCAACAACATACTCATCAGGAACTCCTTCCGGAGCTTGGTCCAAATAAATCCTCACCGTAGTCACAGGTGATGAGAGAGCCCCATCACTGGCTCGATAGCTAAAGGACACCAGACCCGGGTTTTCATCGGCCGGGCGGTAGAAGAACGCACCATTTGCACTAAGAATCAGCTCTCCTCTTTCAACTCCGCTAACCAACACGGCTTCAAGTACTGACTGATCAGGATCGTAGTCATTAGCAAGAACCCCATCTTGTTCATCTACTATGATTAATCCCCCGGGATCCGTCGCGTAGGTATCTTCGATGGCTACGGGAGCATCCGGCGAGTTACTGACATTCAAGACAACTTCCACCGCTGAAGACAGGGATGTGCCGTCGAATACAGCATAAGTGAAAGAGTCAGGGCCGAAATAATCACGATTGGGAGTATACGAAAACGAACCATCTTCGTTCAACACGAGTTCTCCACGAGTTGTGGTTTCCACAAGTGTCGCCTGAATTGCATCACCATCGGGATCTATATCGTTTGACAACACACCCTGCTCGGGACCGCGAAAGTATTCTAAATCTTCAACTACCTGATACACATCTGGTGCCGGTTCTGGGATATCATTGCTACCAGGAACAACATTGATCGTAACAATCCCGATCGAAGCGCCCTCCTGATTGACAGCTCTGTAAGTAAATTGGTCCTCGCCTTCAAAATTGAGAAGCGGCGCATATGTAAAGGCCCCGGTCTCATCGAGACTAATCACTCCATTGGCAGGACCCGTTTCAAGAATCGCAACGAGCCCCATCTGGTCCAGATCCAGATCATTTGCGAGCAGTCCCGACCTCCGCGCTCTGGTCACCTCAAGCTCGAGATTAAAACTGATATCGGAGCTTTGCCTGTCGCTCTGGTGAATCTCTACTGCGAGGGTATTTTCTCCCTCAACAAAGAGGCTCGGAGAAACTTCCGAAAGCTCGATCTCGAGATCTCCGTCATCCTCAGCACTACTCGCAAAGTCACTATACGAAGGGTTTTCTCCAATGTTATCGCGCCCTACTTCAGTCCCATTTAGGTAGACGACGATCCCATCATCCCGAAAAACACGGCATCGTGACCCTACGATTGAATTTACTGTGTCGACCGTAAACGTATGGCGAAAATATGTAGTTGGGTTCCTATTCCTCGGGCTTCCCCCAAACCCTACCTCGGTATTTTCATCACCATCACCATAACCCAGTTCGGCAGGGCCACTCGCCCACTGAGAATCATCAAAATCCGGCCCCCGCCACGCCTCCCCAAGATCAGTACCCGTATCATCGTAGCGCCAATCTGCTCCATATGGGACCACTGCCTCCTCGCCACTCTCTGTTCCCCCTCCGACAATCGCCTGAAGGGTAACATTTTCTCCAACCTCGAAAAAATCGTCTCTGGCAACTGGTGCATCCGGTCTAGGCCCAATCAACAGGTTGACCCTCGCAGGCTCAGAATTCAACTCTCCATCGCTCGCCCTGTAGGTAAATGAATCGTTTCCAAAAAAGTGTTCATCAGGCGTGTACACGAACTGACCGCTCGGATCCAGAGAGAGCGCTCCATGCGTGACTCCCTCGACAAGCAAAGCGGACAGGGCATCTCCCTCGAGATCCTCATCATTTGCAAGCAGACTATTTGCAGCGACGTCAACAACTAGAATCTCATCCTCTTCGAGTGCAAAGGCTTCAGGAATCGCGACCGGGGCATCATTCACCGGCACAACCTCGATAACAACCTCAGCGACTCCGGATCCCCCTGTAACGTCAGCAACCTGATAGGTAAAACTGTCTCTACCAAAATAATCGGGATCCGGAGTATAAAGGAAAACACCACTCGGGTCCATGTTGACATCTCCATTCACAGGAGGGTCAATAATCGTTACAACAGGATCACTACCGACAGAATCATTACTCAGGACGCCACCAACCGCTCCGTCTCCCTGCAGAACAAGGACGTCATCAAAATACACATTAACAACCTCATTGCCCCGACTCGTCCCACCACTGTAAGCACCAAGTGCAATGGTATGACTTCCGGCGTCTAGTGACAGAGTAAAACTTGCAGATCTCCACCCGGAATCTCCTCCGTTATTGATCCGAACCAGTGAATCATTCACGTCGCTCCCGTAGCGCACCCCGTCAACCTCCAAGACGGCCTCCCCGAACTCACTTTCTTCCAGTGGATCAGAGTTAACCAGCCTGTATCTGAAATCCACTTGAACAGCTGAAGGAGCTGCAATCGTGAAGCTCTGGGTGAAAGCTCCGGAGGTGGCATGGGGACCCGGGACAAATCGATTGTCCAAACCTCCAATGGTGACCCGCAGCCCCGAACCGGTAAATCCTGTATCAGGATCGATACTGCCGGACGCATAATCGGGCTGATCTGTCCCGAACACATCGTCCGAGAAAACAAATCCTCCAGAAGCTCCCACTCCCCCCTCAAGAGTTAGATCTAGACCTACATCGGAGCTCCCGAGATTCGCTTGGTGGACTTCGACGGCAATCGTGTTCTGCCCCTCCCTCAGAACACCGGCAACATCGAGATCAACGGTAAAGTAGGAGGACTCATCACTGTTCTCTGCCAGAGTGTTTGAGTCAATGACACCATCTGGCATGAAAAGAGAGCCGACTTCGACTCCGTTAATAAAGATCACACACCCATCGTCAACCGCGAGATTCGCAACCCACTTTTGCTCACTGACCTCCTCTGCACTTAACGTGAAGGTATTTCTGAAAAGGTAGGTTGTCACCAAATTCTGACCGTTTGGGCCATCGCCAATTCCCAGCAGAAGATTCGGCGTCGCGGCCGGAAAAGCCTGAACCACACCTCCCTGCAGGGGGAGAACTCCCGAGCCCCATGGACCAACAGTGGATGAACCAACATCAAAATCGACGCTGTTCCAGTCTCTGCCGAATCCATCAACAGGGTAGCCCATTCCAGATCCCAGCTGGTTTTCTATCCGGTCAAGGTAATCCCACTCCCCATCGAATGTCGGAAGAATCAAATTCCCACTGCTATCCAGATCAGTCGAGATCAGAGGTCCTGATTGGGTATTTAAAGAAAGGTCCTCAACGGTGCTATAGCTATCATCTACCGCCACCGGAACAGCTGCTGCGGTAACAGTCAGTGAAAGAGACAGAATTCCCCGGGCCCACCTTACAGGCAGACCGAATAGGAATCGTCGAGGGCTGAGGGTTTCCATCGGGGACTTCGGGGGGCAGGAGCTTAAAACTCCGAGGACTTGAGGGAGGATATACCACAACGGTGGAAGCTGCACAGCCAATACCCAGTATTACATTGGGCCTGGTTCTGAATAGAACCACTCTTCCTCTCCCCCCCGTGGGTTACTCCTTGACAGGGCGCTCCGGCATCCAAATCTGGAAACCTTTGCATCCGATAGATACCAGTCCCCGCGGGAACCCCCGATTTTGCAGGGAGGAAAGACAGCTCCTGCCCCCAGTATTGGGAAAACCTCGGGCTACTTGAGCTGTTCTTGCTTAGATCGCGTCACCGGGCTAAACCCTCAAAAATCCAACCAGCCCATGCCTGAGTTCAACACCGTCGCCATCCTGCTTCTCGTCGCCCTCATTATGCTCTGGAACTTGGACCTGGTAGCTACCCTTCTTAATCTGGGGTCTCTTAAACCAGAACTCCCTCGGGAATTCGTCGATATTTACGATCCGGAGAAGTATTCCCAATCGCAGGAATACACCCGGGCCACATCCCGTTTTGGCATTTTCTCGTCAATTGCCTCACTGACAATTCTCCTTTGCTTCTGGTTTTTTGGCGGATTCGCCTGGTGGGACTCGTGGACGCGCTCCCTCGCCCTTGGAGAAGTTTCTACCGGCCTTATCTATATCTTTGGTCTCCTTTTGGGAAACTATGTTCTCAACCTGCCTTTCACAGTCTACGCCACCTTCGTACTGGAAGAGCGCTTCGGGTTTAACAAAACAACACGAGCGACCTTCGTGACGGACCAGCTCAAAACTATTTTTCTCACAACCTTGATCGGAGCTCCTCTTCTTGCCGGCATTCTTCTTATCTTTCAAAATGTTCCTGATGCATGGCTCTGGGCATGGCTTACCTTCAGCGCTTTTATTCTGGCGATCACCTACCTCGCTCCATCGTTGATCATGCCGCTCTTCAATAAATTTGAACCCATGGAAGAAGGGGCTCTGAAGGAAGCTATCTACAAAATGGCGAAAGGTTGTGAATTCCCTCTCACCGAGATCACAATAATGGACGGATCGAGACGTTCGGCAAAGTCCAATGCATTTTTCATGGGTTTTGGTAAGAACAAGAAAATCGCTCTCTACGATACGCTTGTTGAAAACCACTCTACCGAGGAGCTCGTAGCTGTCCTCGCCCATGAAATCGGCCACTTCAAGCGCAAGCACATCATCCAGCGCATAATCCTCTCTCTGGTTCAATTCGCCGTCCTGTTCTATCTCCTCGGTCAACTTATTGATCCTGAGAGCAGCTTCTCCCGCCAACTCTTTGCTGCGTTTGGCCTCTCCGCTGAAAACATCTCACCTCATGCCGGTCTCGTCTTTTTCGGAATTCTCTTCAGCCCAGTCAGCCGCTTTCTCGGAGTCTTTCTCAACGCGTGGTCACGCAAGCATGAATTTGAGGCCGACGCCTATGCTGCAGAAGCACAAAATACCCCGGAGCACCTGATCACAGCCCTCAAGAAGCTCTCCGCAGATAATCTGTCAAATCTCACTCCTCACCGATTCCGCGTTCTTCTTGATTATTCGCACCCACCCGTCCTCGCCCGAATCCATGCACTTCGGAAGCTCCTGCCGGGCTCCACTGCATGAGCAAGCCCCTTTTTACACATCTGGGATCTGCCCTCGCGGGAGGTTTGGTCGTCCTTCTCTGCATGTCGGGGCCTTTCAAGCGAGGGCTACATGAAGCGAAGGATACCGCGCACCTCTCAAGCCAGTCCCGCAAATCAACGAGGCCCCCTGCATCAGATACCGGATCCGGTCACCCTGCACCCCTACCGGAAGTCCTGAAAAAGCCTCCGGAGGTCCAAAGCCTTGAAGACCTTCTTGCTGCCACGGGCATCAAACTACCGACCCGCACTGAGCTCAACACTTACCTTGCTGACAGCGGTTACCCGGCGGAGGGATATCTCGCTGCAGGGATGATTTTGCAGGACCCCGGCCTTATGAGGGAAGCGATAATCCGGGAGCCTGCCAACCCGCATGTCCTATTTGCCCTCGCCTCACGTAGTGAATTTTCAGACGAAGATCGGATTAGTTGGGCCCGGCAACTTCAGGAGGTTCAGCCTGACAATTCGCTGGCATCCTTCCTCCTCGCATCACTCACGTGGGACAATGCGGATAAGAACTCAGCTCTGGAAATTCTCAACGAGGTCGATCATCGCAAAACATTCCAGACCTTTACCTCGGAATCATTAATTGCCGTCACCGACGCACTGCGCGCAACAGGCAACGACTCCAATGCCTCTACATACCACGCCCTGCTGACGGTAGATTTACCACACCTCGCCCAACTGCTCTCCCTGAGCCAGAATCTCCGTGAGCACGCCCAGCACAGCTCTCCTGAGGAAGCCATCATTGCGAGGCGGCGCAATGCGGACCTCGGTACCTCCGTCGCAAAGCAAAACGACCTGATTTCGGGATTGGTTGGCCTTTCCATCCAAGGTAACGCCTATGCGGATCTTCCTCCTGATGCCCCATTTCCCATCGCGGAAATGAATTATGATGCCTTCCTCGCCTCTATTGAGCATCGGCGGAATCAGATGAGGGAGCTCCCTGTCGTCACCGATGCACTGAGGGGTACGCCCGAGCTTGTCGAGGGATACTGTCGACGAGCGCTCGCTCTTGGAGAAATTGAGGCACTCCGCTGGTTACGCTCACGAATCCCATCTTCCTCTGAGTAACCCAGACCGCTCATTCAGCCATCAGGCCTGTCCTTTGATCGGCACCGCGATAGCCTCGCATTCCTTTTCCCAGCCAGGGAAATTCCACGTGTTAGGGAATCCACAGCATCGAACTGGTTTTACCTTCTGGATGCGGCACTGATCCCCATCCAGTATTATACGTCTACTGCTCGAATGCTTATCGATGAGAGAAAGGCCCATTCTGTTTGACCTGATTCTGGTGAATTCCTGAATGAACTCATGTTCTGCCATCCCAAGAAAAGAAGCGATCTGTGCAATTTCCGAGTCCTTTACTTCCACGGTTCCTGCCCACTTGCAGCACGCCGTAAAGCGTTGGAATACATAGTGGTAACGGGGTTTTTCGGGTACTGGGTGAAGAAGATTTCTGAGGTGACCTTGACGCGCTCCCATCATGCTTAGCGACGCCACGGTCTGAGAGATATTCCCCGCCCCCGAACTCAGCCCGGGTAATGATCTTCGGGGATGTCAGACCTCTTATGCGGGTATGGCTCAAAGCTCATCGAGCCGCGTAGGACGGCCCTTGGACTGTGATAAGATCATGGTAGTATTTCACCCTAGCCTGAAACCCTCTCCATTTTTTTCCGGGACGTCCATTGTCGAGAAGGAAATGAGGGCAATTCTTATGCGGGGGATTCATTCCGTAGCGTGGCCAATGATAATGAGGAACTACCTTCGAGAGCGGAATCCCGTGCTTATACATCAGATAGGCTGCAAGCTTGGCCGTTCTGTCAATCGTCCGGTTGAGGCTATTCCCTTTGTGCTCGCACATCTCGAGTCCAATCGAATATTTATTCCCCGGCCCATTAAAGTCGGCGTGCCGCCCGGTTATGTTCGTGGGCAAGTGCTGCACCGCCACGCTCTGATCGATGGTATAATGCCATGAGAGGCTTCCTAGCTTACTACGTTTCAAAGCAAGCGAATGCCGCCATGGATCCGCACCCTTGCTCCAGTTCTGGGTGCTATGGATGGTAATATAACGGGGACGCATCGAACTCTGCCCCCTGCGGCCTCGAGCGCTCTTGGGAAGGTAATCCTTGTGAACTCTGACCTCCGACAGAAGCGCCAAGGGATCCTTTCGAGGAATCATGGCAGGGGCACTGACGGGAACTCCCTGCCGTCCAAGCCCCGACCGCGCAGATACTGGAGACCTCTTGCTGGTGACGTAAGCGTTGCTGGCGGAAAGCATTCCAGCAGGTCCGCCTCGATAGCCCTGCATGCCAGCTACACCGATACTACTGTGGGATGAACATCCCGTGAGAACAAGGGATGAAAGAATTGTGAGAAATGTTAGCGGATTGGCGAGGAAGCTCCCCATGGGCTTTAAATTATTTAAACGTTGTTAACAAAATACCGAGTTATTCACATTTGTGAAGATCTAAGTTGCCCAAGCCGGGAAGCCCTGTCTTGTCTGCATACGAATCAAACCAGATTCCCCAGCTCCACTAGTCAACTCGCCCGCGGACGCCCTCGCCTTCGCGAGGGAGAACTGCGTTCTGAGCGAGGCCTCTAAGCTCAGCGAGAGCGAAAAACCACTTACTGTAGGCCCTGTCGAACCGCCCGCGCAGGCCTTTGCAACCGCCTTAATATCCTTGTCGCTCGACTCTAGCTCACGACTCTGGATCCTGGGCGGCTCCGCCCGGCATCGCGAGCGAATCTCCTCCGAGCTCGCAGCCTGGGGCCAGAAGGTCGTGGGCATTCCAGATCCTCCCTCAAGGATCGTTGACACACAAATCCTCGACCCGGAACCCGACGCTGAGCGCCTTGCCGCATTTCAGCATCTCGCTGACCCCCGCGATAAAGCCGACACGCAAATCATTATCGCTTCCGCTAACGCGCTCTCTCATCCGGCCCCTTCACTACTCCAACTGAAATCTTCTGTTCTCTATCTGATGACCGGGAAGAAGTGCGATCCGGACTCCTTGGAGCAGCAATTTCTCGAAGCGGGTCTTGAGCAGGTATCCCAGGTCCACGCTCGCCAGCAATTTGCCCGGCGAGGAGGAATCCTCGATGTATTCCCCGCTCAGGCAGTCGATCCGTTACGTCTCGAGTTTTTTGATCTACAGCTAGACTCCCTCCGTGAATTTGACCTCGATTCCCAAATTTCTATCCGTCGAATCGACCACGCTGAGTTGATTCTTACTGCTCCGGTAATGGATACCACGATCTGCGAATGGCTCTTGGAAAATGACACCATCATCGGGCTTGAAGAAGGAATTGAAAATGCGGACCTCATTTTCACCGACAACCCTTCCGGCGGAGCCCTCATGGTAGAAGCTTACGGAACTCCCTTCGCCCACTTCAACGCCGGCGATTTCGTACTCCATGAAGCACAGCAAAGCACCGTATTTCATCACATTAATCAATGGATTTCAGAGCAATGGACGATTTTCATCGCAGCGGGATCCGAAGGCGAACGTGAGCGTTTCCAGGAACTCGCCGGAACTCAACTTCCGGAAAACAACTATCGTTTTCTCGAGCTCTCGGTTTCAGAGGGTTTTGTTCTCCGCTCTGCAAAAATGGCTGTTCTTTCCCTGGGAGAACTACTAGGTCGAGCGCAGCCTTCCAGAGGAACCAACCGCCTCCGGCGCCTGGAAAAGGCACGTTCACATTCGGCGGCTACCGAACTGGACCAGCTTAATGAAGGCGATCTTGTTGTCCACGCGGACTACGGAATTGGACGCTTTCGCGGTCTGACCGACGGAGAGGACGGAGAGGAGGAGCTTTCCATTGAATACCGGGACGGAAGCACCCTGCATGTACCCATCGATCACTCCCACCTCATTTCCAGGTATGTGGGAGTCGGCGGCAAGGCCCCTGTGCTAAGCCGGTTAGGTGATGGACGCTGGGGCAAAGTCCGCAAATCTGCAGAAGCTGCAATCATGGACTATGCCGCTCGACTTCTCCGAACGCACGCCGAGCGAGACTCCAAGCAAGGGTATGCACATCCCGCAGATGGTCGTTGGATGTGGGAATTTGAAAACTCTTTTCCCTTCACTGAAACAGCCGACCAAGCTCAGGCGATCTCGGATACTAAAGCCGATATGGAGTCGAGCCAGCCTATGGATCGCCTCATATGTGGCGACGTCGGTTTCGGGAAAACCGAAGTCGCCATTCGAGCGGCCTTCAAGGCCGTCACGGGAGGTTCTCAAGTCGCTATTCTCGTCCCGACGACAGTGCTAGCCGAACAGCATTGGCGAACATTCCGCGAGCGAATGAGCGACTTCCCCATCCGGATTGACCTGCTTAGCCGCTTTCGTAAGCCCAGTGAAATTTCCGATACCATCCGAGGCATCGCGGAAGGAAGTGTGGATATTGTGATAGGGACTCACCGTCTTCTCTCCGAAGATATTGCATTTCATAATCTTGGACTCGCCATCGTTGACGAGGAGCAACGATTCGGGGTTAAGCACAAGGAGCAATTCAAGGAGCACTTTCACCAGGTTGATCTCCTCTCTCTTTCGGCCACGCCGATCCCCCGCACGCTCTATCTTTCCCTGATGGGCGTCCGCGACATGTCCACGATCGATACTCCTCCTCCAAACCGCATCCCGGTTCACACCTCCGTATGCTCTTATGACGAACGCGTTATACGGGACTGCATTCGTCGAGAACTGGAGCGTGGGGGACAGGTATTCTTCCTCCACAACCGGGTTCAGAGTATTGAACTCATGCGCAAGCGTCTTCTCGAACTGGTTCCTGAGGCCCGGATTCTAATAGGCCACGGCCAAATGGCCCGGGAAGACCTGGAGGTCGTCATGCATGAGTTCGTCGAAGGAAAAGCTGATGTCCTGCTCTCTACCACCATAATCGAAAGTGGCATCGATATTCCTAACGCCAATACCATCATAATAGACCGGGCCGATCGCTTCGGACTCGCGGATCTCTACCAGCTGAGAGGCAGGGTAGGCAGAGCGGACAGGCGAGCCTACGCCATCCTGATGCTGCCACGGGATCAGATCTCCACGGGCGATGCAAAAAAACGAGTGAGTGCAATCAAACAATATAGCGCATTGGGATCGGGCTTCAAAATTGCCATGCGTGATCTCGAAATCCGCGGCGCCGGCAACCTGCTGGGGACGAAGCAATCGGGCCATATTGCCGCTGTGGGCTTTGACCTCTACTGCCAGCTTCTGCGGCAATCTGTTGAGCAGCTAAGCGGCCACAAGGTTCGCCGCAGGGTCGATGTTGTTCTCAGGGCAGGATTTATAGTGTTTTCCGAATCTCGATACCAAGAGGCTGACGATGAGAAGCTTCCGGCATATTTTCCCGCGGAATACATTGAAGATTCGCGGGCTCGTGTCGCAGCCTACCGGGAAATGGCCAGTCTCACTTCCCTGGAGGAGCTGCACGCCTTTGAATCAAGGCTCCGCGATCGTTACGGCCCAATGGCACGACCCGCGAGAAACCTGATCAAGGTCACCCGGCTCAGGTTTGAAGCCACAATGGCCAACGTAGAAACTGTCGAGATCCGTGGAGATCGGCTCATGGTCCAGCGTAACGGTGGATTCCTGATGGTCGATAACCGCCAGTTTCCCCGCTTGAGGTCAAAGCATCCAAGCAGTATGCTTTCGGAGGCAATAGAGTGGTTAGAGTCCCTCAACCGACCATGAAGACTATTTTCCCCCTTATCGCGCTTCTGACTTTTCCCCTCGCGGCCGCCCCGGTCCCACTTCTGAAGACCGCAGCAACTGTCAATGGCAAGATGATCAGTACGCGGGAGGTTGAGCAACAGCTCGCCCCCGCAATCTCCTCCCTGCTGGCGAAATATCCCCGTCGCGGGGAGAAGTTCCAGCAGGCCCTCGCGGAAGCGAGAGAGGAGGTTCTGGAGGAACTCATCGAACACAAACTGGTTCTGAGCAATCTCGAGGAGCGAAAGATTCAGATTCCCGAATATATCGTAAAACAGGACGTCGAACGTTTTATCCGAATCAATTTTGACGGTAATGAGCAGGAATTCCGGAAGTATCTTCAATCAACACGGATGACCCGGCGGGAGTTCGAGAGGTCGCAACAGGAAAAGATCCTGGTTCAATCTTTCAAAAGGGAACAGTTCAGGGATGTTGCTCCTGCCACTGAGAGCGAGATCGTCTCACGCTTCAAGAAACGGGCAGCCGATTTGCGTGATCAGACCGAAGACAAGATTACCTTTCGCAAAATCTACATTCCCGCAATCAATCAGGAAAATCCGGTCGCCACTCAGCAGGAACAGCTTGCCCTCGCTGAAAAGCTTGCAGAAGAAGTTCGAAACGGCGCAGATTTTGCGACCACCGCCGAGGCGCACTCATCGGGAGCTTTTGCCGACAAGGGAGGCCTCTGGCAGGACACCCTGCGCTCTGATCTTGAAGTGGGGTTTGCTGACATAATCTTCGAGGCTTCTGAAGGAGATATCGTTGGCCCGCTCAAGGACAGGATCGGCTTTACAATCGTAAATATCGTCAAGATAAGCCCGGGACCAACTCCCGAACTCGACGCTGAAATGCGAGAGCGCATGCGGAAGGAGGTTGAGATGGAAAAACGCTCCGTCCGCTATGATGAATGGATTAAGATGCTGAAAAGAACTGCCATCATCAGGCGAAACATCTAGAATCTGCGACCGGTAGGCCAGGGACATCATGCACACGGCTGTTTACGCAGGGAGCTTTGACCCTCCAACCAACGGTCACCTTTGGATGATCCAACGCGGATTAGAATTGTTTGACCGCCTCATAGTTGCCATCGGAACCAATCCCGGAAAGCCATACAGCTTCAGCGTCAAGCAACGTCTGGAGCTGATGAAAGCTTCAGTGCCGTCCTGCGAGCGCCTTGAGATATCGCACTTCGACAACCGCTATCTGGTAGATTACGCCAAGGAGCAGAAGGCAGCCTATATTCTGCGCGGTGTCAGGACTGGCGATGATTACGAATATGAGCGCGTGATGCGTCATATTAATGCTGACCTCGCTCCAGAAATAACAACGATTTTCCTGATGCCTCCCCGCGATATAGCTGAGCTCAGCTCCAGTATGGTCAAGGGACTAATCGGGCCGGAGGGATGGGAAGACACCGTGCGGCGCTACGTTCCGGGGCCGGTATTTGATGCTCTCTCTCCCGCCCAACCTGATGCAGACAAGTCAGGCCAGTGAACTTCTGCCTGTGTGTCGTCCGTATTCGCAGCTCCCTGAACATTCTCGACCATGCAGACTCTTGCCATCGCCCTTGGGGCCCTTGTCCTCTACCTGGTAGCTTATCATACCTACGGAAAGTTTCTCGCACGCAGGATCTTCAAGTTGGATCCCGAGGCACGAGTGCCCTCTGTCGCGATGGCGGATGGGAACGATTATGTCCCTACAAGGAAGGGTGTCATTTTCGGACACCACTTCACGAGTATTGCAGGAACCGGTCCCATTGTCGGACCGGCCCTGGCTGTCATATGGGGTTGGGTGCCGGCCCTGCTCTGGGTCCTCTTCGGCTCTATCCTGATCGGGGCGGTCCACGATTTTGGATCCCTTGTCGTCTCGATCCGAAATCGCGGGCAAACCGTCGGCGATATTGCAGGCCGCGTTCTCAGCACACGTACTCGCATTCTATTTCTATCCATCCTCGCCCTCGCCCTCACCATCGTCCTCGCTATCTTCGGGCTGGTTATCGCGGCCGTCTTTAAGTTGTTTCCTGCCGCCATCATCCCATGCCTGATACAGATCCCGATTGCTCTTCTGATTGGGCTCTACCTGCACCGCCGCGGAGTCAATCTGGTGCTCCCCTCTATTATTTCTCTAGGACTGATGTACCTGACCGTCTTCTTCGGAAATATTGGAATTCTGGGTGAGGCCAACACGTGGCTTGCGAGCCAATCCATCATGTGGTGGGTCGTAGCTCTCCTGGTTTATTCCTACCTCGCCTCGGTGCTCCCTGTGTGGACCCTCCTGCAGCCGCGAGACTTCATCAATTCCCTCCAACTTATCTCATCCCTTGGCCTCATCGTCCTTGGCCTCCTTATTGCCGGACTGGCAGGGGGAGCCCCCATCGGAGACGGGCCTCGTCAGTCTCTCGAAGTGGTCGCGCCGGCGTTCCGTTCCGTCCCTGATGCTCCCTGGCTCTTTCCCTTCCTCTTCATCACGATTGCCTGCGGAGCCGTCTCGGGCTTCCACTGTCTCGTTTCCTCGGGAACCTCTTCCAAGCAGATCAGGTCCGAAAGCGACGCCCAATTCGTGGGATATGGCTCCATGCTCACTGAGGGATTCCTCGCTACCCTCGTCATTCTCGCCTGCGTGGCCGGAATCGGTCTCGGTGTCAGCGAGGTCATGGTGGAGCCCGCTACCAACAAGGTGGTCAAGACCGGCAACGTGGTAGTCGGCAGTGAAGCTTACCTCAATCGCTATGGCTCGTGGAGTATGGCCGGAGGATTACCCGAAAAGATTGGAGCCTTCGTGGAGGGAGCAGCAAACTTTCTGACAACGCTTGGCCTAGCCTCCAGCTTCGCAGTTGCGATCATGGGTGTATTTGTAGCCTCTTTCGCGGCCACCACCCTGGACACGGCGTGCCGCCTCCAGCGGTATGTTATCCAAGAGCTGGCCTCCACTTTTCTCCCCCATTCCCTGCGGCCCGTCCCTTCCGGAAAGAATGATGAGCGGAGCAGTAACGCCCGCAAACCCCTATGGAAGCCTCTCGTCTGGCTCACTAACAAACACGGGGCCACCTTATTTGCGATTGTGATCGCAGGTTGGCTCGCCTCCATGCCCGGTGCTCCCGGTAAGCCCGCTGGAACCGGAGGCCTCATCCTTTGGCCACTTTTCGGAGCTACCAACCAACTCCTCGCCGGCCTCGCGTTTCTTGTAATAGCCTTCTGGCTTTGGCGTCGCTCTCTGCCAGTATGGTTCATTATCCCTCCAACCGTTGTCATGCTCATCTTGCCCGGCATTGCGATGGCGATCAAAGTTTATGAGTTTTTTCAGAACTCGCAGTTCCTCCTCGCTGTTCTCGGAATGGCCACCATTGCTCTGCAGCTCTGGATTATCCTTGAGGCGCGAGCCGCCTGGCCTCGAGCGAAGGGCCTTGTCGAGGATCTTTCGGGGTCCACCGAAACTCTCCCCGCTAGAGAGTGAAATTACTAAAAAGGGATCCGCTCACCACTCCCCAGAGACCTGCCACTCCTCCATCAGTTCGGCGGGACAATCATCCAGGAAGCGGGAAGGCCTCTGGATAACCTCACCGGAATAACTCTTCGGATTAATCTGCGGATAGGTAAGGTAAAGCTCATCCTTTGCCCTCGTAATCGCCACATAGAAGAGTCGGCGCTCTTCTTCCAGCATGTATTCGTCATCGGCGTCGAGAACTCTGCCATTTGGAAACATCCCATCCGTCAGGGAAATCACAAAGACAACCCTCCATTCCAGACCTTTTGCCTGATGAACAGAAGAGAGCACGACCTGTTCGGTATCCATTTCCGCCTTACTCCCACTGGGGTCTCCATCCACAGCCGACATAAGGGAGAGCTGGGCGAGACATTCAAGGACATCGTCAAATCGATCCGCATAACTCATCAATTCCTCAAGGTCGGATCGTCGATGTTCATAATTATCAAACGACTCACGCATGACTTCGTCGTAGACTCCCTCCAGAACACTGAAAATCATTTCGGAAGGTCTGGCAAAGCCATCTACACTGACGAGCTCGTCAAGAGTAAGTCCAAGCTGCTCCCAGTGGGATGACGACTTTTTCGGAACCGGGAGATCTCCAAGAATATCCGAGAATACTGAAGGAGGGTTTTCTGCCGAAGCGTGAGGCGTGGCCACCCATCCTTTCCAGAGCTTGTCCGCACTTTTTGCACCAATCCCCGGCAGCAGGCAGACCATCCTCTTAAAACTAACCTCATCGCGACGGTTGGTGACAAAACGCATGAAGGCGGCAACGTCCTTGATATGAGCTTGCTCAAAGAAGCGCAGGCCACTGGTAATCTGGAAAGGAATACCCCGATTCCTTAGCTCCATCTGGAGGGTCATGCTTTGATGATGAGCGCGGTAGAGAACTGCAATTTCCTCAAGTTCCACCCCCTCCTCCCGTAACTCAAGGATACGCTGGGAAACGAATTGGGCCTGTGAATTAGGATCTTCCAGCGACACCAGTGCCGGCATCATCGCGCCTCCCTGCCGGGCTGCCTCAAGATCTTTCTCGAAGCGGTGCCGGTTAGCTTTGATGGCCGAATTTGAGAGCTCAAGAATTTCTGGCACACTGCGATAATTCTTCTCTATCCGGTAGACTTGGGCATCCGGATAACGCTCAGGAAAGCTGAGGATGTTATCCATATCTGCTCCCCTCCACGAGTAAATCGACTGAGCATCATCTCCAACCACCATGAGACTCTGGCCTTCCCCTACTAAAAGATCTACCAGTTCACTTTGCACATGGTTCGTATCTTGAAACTCGTCTACCAGAACATACTGGAAGCGCTTCTGGTAGAGTCCGCGTAGTTCCTCGTTTTCCTGCAGAAGCTTGAGAGTCAGAACGAGAAGATCATCAAAGTCCATGGAGTTAATCTGGAGCTTCTTTACACGGTAGCGCGCCTCCACCCTCGCAATCTCCTCTGCCCACTCCTCGAAATACGGGTAGCGATCCACCAGAAGGTCCTCGAGCGAGATTCCTGTATTCTCAATTAAACTGAAAATTGAAATAAGGACGTCCGGCTTGGGAAAACGTCTCGCAGTGGTATCGATCTCACATTCGGCGATCACAGTATTCATCAATGACTTCTGGTCATCCCGGTCCATGATCGAAAACGACTTCGTAAATCCAATCTCTTCCGCATGCCGCCTTAGAATCCGATTTCCAACAGAATGGAACGTTCCTCCCCACATTTCGCTCACATCTCGGGGAACCAACGACCTGACTCGCTCAAGCATCTCCTTGGAAGCTTTATTGGTAAAAGTCAGAAGGAGAATATTTCGGGGTTCGATTCCACGATCGAGAAGATAGGCTACCCGGTAAGTCAGTGTTCGAGTCTTTCCAGATCCTGCCCCTGCAATCACGAGAGCCGGACCTGGAGGAGAAGACACCGCTGCAAACTGCTGCTCGTTCAGGTCCTCAGCAAAATTAATCCCGGACGCACCACTGGTGGTCGGACGCTCCAGAGTGTATTTGCGCGCCATCAGATCAGCTTAGCCCTCTTTACTGATCCGGAAAGGCCTTTTCAACGGAGGCGTCCGCTTCCTCAAGGGACGAACCCTTATCAACCCTATCAGCAAAATGTTGGAACTTGGCGTATTCTCTCCTGATAATCGGAATCATAAAATAGACTCCGATGAGGTTCGGAATACTCATTGCAAATAAAGCCGCATCCGAGAAGTCGACCGCGCTACCGACATTGGCTGAGGCTCCAGCTATGATAATGAGGCAGAAGACCGTCTTGTAGGTAAGTTCGAGAGCCTGATTCTTTCCAAAGAGATATTGCCACGCCTGTAGACCATAGTAACTCCACGTCACCAGCGTGGAAAACGCAAACAACAGGACACAAACGAAGAGAAGATACCTGAATCCGGAGTTCACCGTCTCAAAAGCGGCCGAAGTAAGACCAATTCCAAACGAAGAACTGTTATTCCCATCTCGACCCAGTTCGAATGCCTGGCCGTTAACCGTAAAGTTGGCTGTGTCGCCATCGAACTGCATCGTCGTGACGATCACGAGAGAGGTCATTGAGCAGACAATAACCGTATCCACGAAGGGCTCGAGGAGGGCTACAACACCCTCCGATGCTGGCTTGCGCGTCCGGGCTGCCGAATGCGCAATGGGCGCTGATCCGATTCCCGCTTCATTAGAGAATGTAGCTCGCCGCATGCCCCATATGAACGCAGCGAGAATACCACCCGTAACCGCGGCACGAGGCTGAAACGCTTCGGTTACAATCATACCTATCGCTCCGGGAATCGCATCGGCGTTTACCACCAGCACAAGAAGAGCACTCAGAATGTAAATCACGCACATCGTCGGAACCAGTTTTGAGGTTACCTTCGCAATCGATTTGATCCCTCCAATAATTACCAGCGCCGTTACGAGTGCCATCATGAGACCGAAAACCCACTGATTTGACGCGAAGAAACTATCCTGTCCGGTGACATTGATAAGCTGCTGGGTGACTTGGTTGACCTGAAAGATGTTTCCACCTCCGAACGAAGCAAACACGCAGAAGATCGCAAAGAGGACAGCAAGAATGGCACCGATCGGCCCGAGTCCACGCTCCGCCATACCTCGCTTCAGGTAATACATGGGTCCACCCTGAACATGACCTGCTCCATCGATGCTGCGATATTTTACGCCAAGAGTACACTCAGCAAACTTGGTAGCCATTCCGAGAAAGCCACTGAGAAAGAGCCAGAAAGCAACCCCCGGACCAGCAATGGAAATTCCGATCGCAACTCCAGCGATATTCCCAAGCCCTACCGTTCCCGAGACTGCGGTCGCAAGCGCCTGAAAGTGTGAGATGTTACCGGGATCATCTGGCCCACTGTATTTTCCCCTGACTGTTCGCAGCGCCAGAGGAAAGGCCCGGAGATTGATGGCCTTGAAGACCGCCGTAAAAACAATTCCTGCGGCAGCCAGCCAGAGAATAACCCAGAGGACTTCATAATCCGCAATGCGGATGGAAGAAAATATGGCTTTTACAAACCACCCGGTCGTTTTTCGGAAACCCTCGTTAATTCGTTCGTCGACCGATTTAGTTTCCTCTTCTGCAGACGTAACTTCTTCGGTCTGTCCGACCTCAGTAGCCGATGATAGAGGATTTGTATCCGGTTCCTGAGCGACAACAATTCCATCACCCAGGAGGAGAAGGGAACCGAGGAGCAGTAATCGACGGAAGCCGGGCCGGATCTTCATCTTTGGAAGCTGACAATTCCGAACCTTGGGAACAAGGCCGAAGGCAATTTTTAAGCGGTATCCCTTGCAATTCTTAAAAAAAATTACGTATCGACCCTGTCTGCTGCTCTGCGAGGATCTAAATCCCAGATGGATTCCGAATGTCGCTCCCGATCTACCTCAGGATGGACTCCGGCAGATTATCCAAGGATCACGGTGGCGGCTGTGATACTCGCCCTTCTCGTGTTTGGGGTATACCTCTCAACTCGATATGACCCGCCCCCAGTCGTTGGCACTGAAGGACCATCCGATGTGTTTTCCGGAGAACGAGCATTTGAACGCCTAAAGAGGATTCTGCCACGTGCCGAACCTCATCCCCTCGGCTCACCCGCCAATCATCAAATTCGCTCCAGAATTTTTGAGGAATTGAAAGATCTTGGGCTTGATCCCGTTCAAAATGACCATTGGGTCTCGAGCAGGAGCCCTACCGCAGGTAGCAGCCTCACTCTCGCCCGAAATCTCATTGTCGAGTTACCCTCTGCAAATCCAGATCTTCCCGCCATCCTCCTTGCCTGCCATTATGACTCCGTAGCTGCAGGTCCCGGCGCCAGTGATGACGCTGCTGCGGTAGCATCGCTGATAGAAATCGCCGCTATTCTGATGAGGGAAACACCCCTCGCCCGTCCGGTGTTTCTACTTTTCACTGACGGAGAGGAAGTTGGCCTCATGGGAGCCCGGGGATTCGTACGCTTTAACGAAATCGCAGATCAGATCGGTGTGGTGATAAATCTTGAAGCACGAGGCAGTTCCGGTGGCAGCCTAATGTTTGAAACTTCGGAAGGAAACTCATGGCTCGTTGAACAAATGGCGCGGGGCCTTGATCGCCCTATGAGCAGCTCCGCTTACGTCTCAATTTACCGTGCAATGCCTAACTCGTCTGACCTCACCGTTTTCATGAATCGGGGGTTAAGTGGATTCAACTTTGCCTTCATTGGCAACCCTAAGCATTATCACACCCCTCTCGATAATATCGAGAACCTCGACCTTGGAAGCCTGCAACATCAGGGCGATCATGCGCTTGCAATAACTCGTCAACTCCTTCTTTCGGAATGGATCGAACCGTCTTCCAGCCAGGACGCAGTCTACACCGATATCGGAGCCAGCTTTATTCTCTCCTGGCCTGCAGGACGGACCCCGTGGTTTGCTGGAGCCATTCTACTCTCCATCGTCTTTTCCTTTCGCTTTTCCGCTAACGCCAGCTGCCTGCAAAGACGAAAGCTCCTCCGCGGAGGATTTTGCTGGGCGCTGAGCATGCTTCTTGGGGTTATCCTGGGCTGGCTCTCAGCCACTCTCCTCCAACATCTTGATTCAACTCCAACACCATGGCCCGAGGAATTTCATTACGACCTCATCGTACCCTCTCTCGTCGCTTCCCTAGCCACGCTGGCAGCCGTCACGCTAATTCGGTCCGATCCCACCACTTTTTATTTCCTCCACGCAATCGCTCTTTCTCTCGGCTCCCTGATCCTGAGTTTTTCCGCCGAGGGGTTCTCTTACATTCTTATACTTCCCGCCTTTACCGCCTCACTCGCATCGTTCCTGCTTGCCGGGAATAATCGAAAGCGAAGGCTTCTTCTTCCTGTGTGTTGCGTGCTGGTTGCAGCGGCCACCTCTCTGGTCTTAGTCCCTATTATTAAGTTTCTGCCGCCCGCTCTTGGAGTTTTCGCCTCTCCACCAATACTCTCATTTCTTGTCGTTCTCCTCCTTCTCCCGCTCGCCCCAGTTGTCTCCTCCCTTGCGCGTCCTTTTACCTCTGGTATTTGTTTTCTCCTACTTACAGGAGCTGTGTGGGCCGGATATGCTGCCGTGAAATCACCCTTTTTCAGTTCGAGTGCTCCGCAGCAAATCAATCTGACCTATTTTGAGGCTGTTAACCGAGACGACGCTCAGGTCGAAATTTCATCATGGGAGGGAGACCTTCCTCAGACGCTAATCAGAAACCTCGTACCGTTCCCCGAGGCCAGCGAGCTCCCATATCCCTTGGGCCCATCTGTCTTCACTGCTCCTAAAGCGCAGCTAGCGAGCCCCGATCTTGAGCTCCTGAAATGGAATACGACAGAGCATTCACACTACGCAAAAATTCGTCTTCGGCCGACTGCCGCATCCCAAGAAATTCAGATCAGGATTGATCAAAGAGCAGGGCTCTCCCAGGTCACTGCGCTCGGGATGGACATGCGCTTACCCGATCCGGATGTGCATGGCCAGCAGTCCCTAGTCTTCCGGGGAATACCAGAGGACGGCCTTGAAATCACTTTGGCATGGACGTCTGGCCCCTCCCTTGCCCTTTCTCTTATCGGCATCACTCCCAAAGTCCCGCCCCAGCTCGATGCCCTGCGTGCAAATCGCGATCGATCCCCGGCCTGTCCGGCCCACGGAGGCGATCGCTCAATCACTTTGCGTCAGATGACCCTAAGGTCGCCCTTATTCTGAACGAGCAGAGCATGCCGTCTTAAGCCGCGCGTCTCTGAGAGGGCGCGCAGACCATCTCCCCATTTTTCATTCCTACCTCAACCGTATCGCCCTCGGCAAAAAATCCTTCGAGAACCTGCAAACTAAGAGGATCAAGAAGGCACTTCTGAATGGCTCTCTTGAGAGGTCTAGCCCCGTAAACAGGATCATACCCTTCCTGCGCAAGAAAATCCTCTGACTCCTTACTGATCCGCAGATTAAGCCCCTTCCGAGATAATCTTGCCTCTACCCTCTCCAACTGCAGCCGGACAATGCGCTGTAATTCCCTCTTGCCGAGACGTTCGAATACCACTGTCTCATCAACCCGGTTCAGAAACTCCGGCCGAAAATGACTGCGAAGAGCCTCCATAACGCCCGCATCCTGCTGTTCGGAGCTTCCCTCACCAACAAGTATGTCGCTGCCAATATTTGAAGTCATAATCAGAACGGTATTGCGGAAGTCTACTGTCCGCCCCTGCCCGTCAGTGACTCGTCCATCATCAAGGACCTGAAGGAGAACATTGAATACCTCAGGATGAGCTTTCTCAATCTCGTCGAGTAGAACGATTGAGTAGGGATTCCTCCGCACATGTTCGCTTAACTGACCTCCCTCCTCGTAACCAACATATCCCGGCGGAGCACCAATGAGGCGGGAGACACTATGCTTCTCCATATACTCCGACATATCGATCCTGACCATTGCACTCTCGTCATCAAAAAGAAACTCCGCTAACGCCTTGGAAAGCTCGGTCTTTCCAACTCCCGTCGACCCAAGAAACATGAAGGAACCAATCGGCCGATTCTCATCCTGCAGGCCAGCTCGAGCGCGCCGGATGGCATTTGACACCGCTGTTATGGCATCTTTCTGACCGATAACCCGATCTCCCATCCGAGCTTCCATCTCTACAAGCTTATCTCTCTCTCCTTCTCGAAGTCTATCGACAGGAATACCGGTCCAAGATGCGACCACTCGTGCGATATCTTCCTCAGTCACCTCTTCTCGGAGAAGCTGCACGTCGGAGTTTCGTTCACCTAGACGAACTTTTGCCTTCTCGAGTTCATCTCGCACGTCAGGCAATGATCCATAAGTTAATTCCGATGCACGTGTCAGGTCCCCAAGACGCTTCGCTGATTCTGCCTCCGTCTTCACTTGGTCAATACGCTCTTGAAGAGCGCGCACCTCCTCAATCAGATCTTTCTCTTTGCGCCACTGCTTTGTAAGGCCGGAAGATTGCTTGCGTAGATTGGCTATCTCTCGCTCAACCCTCTTTAGACGCTCCGAGCTTGCTTGGTCTGATTCCTTTTCAAGCGCCTGCCGCTCCATCTCGAGTTGCATTATTTGGCGCTCAAGCCTGTCAAGATCTGTCGGCATGGAGTCCAGTTCGATCTTCAACCTTGAAGCAGCCTCATCAACGAGGTCGACAGCCTTGTCCGGAAGAAAGCGAGCCGAGACATACCGGTCCCCTAACTGGGCTGCTGCCACCAGAGCACTATCCTGGATTCTTACGCCGTGATGAATCTCATAGCGTTCCTTGAGACCACGTAGGATTGCGATCGAGTCCTCCACCGAGGGCTCCTCAACCCTGACTGGTTGAAATCGACGTTCGAGGGCGGCATCCTTTTCCACATAATTTCGATACTCTGCGGGCGTAGTAGCTCCAATAGTACGTAGTTCACCGCGGGCCAACTGCGGCTTGAGGAGATTAGAAGCATCAACTGCTCCCTCACTCGCACCAGCTCCAACGATGGTGTGTAGCTCATCGATAAAAAGGATAATCTGACCATCTGCCGCGGTGACCTCCTTGAGAAATGCCTTCAAACGGTCCTCAAACTCGCCCCGATACTTTGCTCCTGCAATCATGGATCCGATATCCATAGCTATAATTCGCTTGTTCTTCATCGAATCCGGCACATCACCACCCACGATTCGCCGGGCGAGGCCCTCCACGATCGCCGTCTTACCTGTGCCTGGTTCACCAATCAGAACGGGATTATTTTTTGTCCGACGGGAGAGCACCTGCATTACCCTTCGAACCTCTCCATCTCGTCCAATTACAGGATCAATTTTGCCTTCGCGCGCAAGAACGCAAAGATCGGTACCATACTTCTCGAGTGCCTGATATTTCCCTTCAGGATTCTCATCGGTGACCTTCTGACTCCCGCGGACCTCTCTTAACGCACTCTCCAAATCTCCCTCGCTAGCCCCTGCTCCAACCAGAAGATCCTTCCCGGATCCACTTACTTCCATCATCCCCAGAACCACATGTTCAATACTGAGAAAATCGTCCCCCATCTTCGACCTGACCTCATCCGCAAAATCCAATACGGATCGGAGGTTTCTCTCCAATTCCGGCTGCCCACTCACCCCCGCCACCCGCGGTTCCCTGTCAAGGGACATGATCAGCCGTGCTTTCAAGCCGGTAATATCAACACCCGCTTTCTCAAGTAGGGAAACCGCCAGTCCTTCTTCCTGCTGTATCAATCCAAGCAGAACATGCTCACATTTCAGCTCTGCATGCCGAGACTTTGCAGCTAGTCGCTGCGCTCCCTGGAGTACCTCCTGAAGTTTGATTGTTAGTTTTTCGAGGGCCATGGAAAACCAGTCGCAATTTCCAGACCATCCCAAATATCCCGTATTATTAGGGTATGGCATCAATAAAGAGACACCGTGACCCGGGAAACGGGACACCGTGTCGGGTCGAATTGTCCCACTTTACCTTCCTTGCCTCCCCAGCCATTACCAGAGATGCTTCCCCCGATGACCCCTCGCGAGCGTCTTCTAATGATCGCACCCGGCGTGCTTTTCCTTGTCGCTTTTGGCTCATTCGAAATCGGTCGCTTCGCAAGCCGCAAGGAAGCCGAACGAAGGGTCGCCGCGCAGCAATCAACGAGCGAAACCGAAGATATTTTTGCCGTCCTTCGAAATCCGGACATCGGAAAGCGCCGTTTCCCCTTTGACCTCCTCGTTAAAAACTCAACGGGAAGGAAGGTAGCTACCTTCGACAAGAAGGATCCTGCATCATCGGCCATTTTAGAAGCAATCAGAGAGGCTGCTGATCATGCAATGAAGATTCATAGCGAAGAGGGCTCAGCTCTCAGGGGCCTCCGCCGCATCAACGAAGGATCACGTTTCTTTGAGGACACTCTCCGAGAGCATATTGATGCTAATGAAGGTCTTTTCTGCTCGGTCCCTGAAACAGCTGAAGGGAGAGAACAGCGCACTGGATATCCTGATCTCCGGATCGAGCACGTGGAATCTGGAACGGTGGCTTATCTCGATCCCAAACTCTACGAGGAAAAAAGCCGATCTTCTACCCTTAGGAGCTTCTATTACAAGATGAGCTCAAGCGACTCCTCCAAGATCACAGAAGATGCTCATCACCTCCTTCTGGGGTTTTCACATGATGGCGCTGACGGCGAATGGACCTTTCTTAACTGGGAACTACTTGACCTCAGCTCCTTAAAAGTAAAGCTGAAGGCAGAATTTCAGGCATCCAACAGCGATCTGTATTCCGGTGAGTTAGTGATCGGATCTTCCTCTGCCCCCAGGGCCCGCTAGAAACCATCTCCACGAATTCTCGTGAAATTCCGTGCGCGCTCCGAAATACCCAGTTAGCTTTTCTGAGTGGGATCTCATGCTTCCAGAACCAGCGGCAGCGTCGCCAAGGACGACTATCTTGAGCAAATCCTGCATCTCATAGAAGAAAAGGGATATGCCAGACCTGTTGACATCTCTCAACGCCTTGGCATCTCTCAGGCCAGTGTTACAAACATGCTTCAGCGCCTCGACTCGGAGGGTCTGGTGAAACACGAAAAGTATCGAGGCACGGCCTTGACTCCAGAGGGGGAGCAAATTGCAAAAGCAATCATGGACCGGCACAAACTCCTGACCGAGTTCCTCAGGTTTTTTGACATCAACGAAGATACCATCTACCGGGATGTGGAAGGGATGGAACATCATGTCTCAAGAGCCACCCTCAGCGCTCTCCGGGCAGTTACCGAGACGCTCCAGAAGAATCCCGAATTTCGCCGACAAGTCCTTGATCGACTGGGCAAGTAACCTGACCGACTCGTCACACGTCATTCACTGATCTCCGCTCACTTTATTCTCCCTTGTCTCCAGACGCTACCATGGTTGACAGATTGAGCTATGAGATCTCAACTAGGGGTCACGTATGACTTGGGACGAAGAATTCACCACCATGTTTGATCGCTGCGTCGGAATCTACCGGAGCGGCAATACCGACTTCGAGAGCTACTACAGCGAAAATGATCTGAAATTTCTCAGGAGCATCGGCTGCAAGACTCGAGAACTATTTGACTTCGTTGAGGACCATGTGGACGAAAGCGCTCCTTCTCCCACTACTGCTCTCTTGATCACGGCAGTTCGCCGTGACTTCCTGCATGTCGTCCAGAATGGTCAAATCAGTGAACATCAGATCACGAGAGAAGATCTTCCTTCATTTGGAGATACCTTGGGGGAAATTCACTACCTTCCCCGAATCCTTACCAAAGCCCGCGCCAAACTTCGGGGAGAACTGGATCCCGACATCATGTATTGCTGTGGCGGAGATCGAAAATTTCTTCGTGAACATGGAATCCACCCGGCTGATTTTCTTCGTCACGTCTGGGCGGCTGACGACAATGACGAGAAAGTCCTCGAGCTTGTCAGATCTTCGTCTGCGAACAAGCGGTGAGCAGTTGGGAGGCTTCGCTAGTTTTTAACAGCTGTTCCCATTTAGCCTGTGATTTAGGAGTTCGAATCACCGGGTTTCGGCCACAGTGTGGCGCATGTCCAAATATGACGGGGAGGAGATTCTGGTTGTCCCACGCCAACTTTTCGATGACCTCGGATCCTTCCAGGGTCTGACTACCGAAACCGATCGCTACATCGCCACCCTTTTGGACCCTTCCAATAATTTCTTCATGGATCGGGAAGCCGCGGAGGAGGATCCCTCCTTTAAGCAGATTATTCCGTATTCCATCTTCAGGATTGGAGACCATTACCTCCATTATGTCCGTGGAAAGTCCGGTGGAGAGAGCAGACTCCACGCTCAGGGATCACTGGGAATCGGGGGGCATATCAATCCAGTCGACGAGAGGAATGATCCTCTTGGCCACGCCACATACATTGCCGGTGTAGCACGGGAAATCGATGAAGAAATTATTCTCCCCTCTCAACCAACACAGCAAATTGTCGCTCTTCTAAATGACGACAGCAACCCCGTGGGCCGTGTTCACCTCGGAGTTGTTCACCTTTTTGAACTCGAAAGCAGGGAGGCGCAATCGCGTGAAGACGCACTTCTCGACCTCCAATTCAAGAGCTCCGAGGAACTCAAGGGGCCTCTTTATGACAGTCTGGAATCTTGGTCACGCTTCTGCGTGGACGCCTTGGACAATTTCTAGAGGGTCTGAAAGGCTCTCCACTTCGGCCTAGCTGGAGTAAGAGGACTCAACTCGATGAGCAACATCCCGGTAACCGTAGTCCACCTCATAGATCTGCTTGAAGCAATTGAGCGCGTCGTCCTTACCGGCAACCTTCTCATGAATCAACCCAAGCTCATAAAGGACTTCCTTTTTGGTCTTATCCATGACTGTCAGTTCCGCGTTAGCATCTGATAGTTGCTTGATTGCCATATCGCTCATTCCTTTAGCATCAAACGTCCTACCAAGAAGGAGCAGTACCCTTGTTCGAATATGAGGGTTACGGGTCGCTTGCTGGAGATGGGGAATAGCGTCACTGAATTCGCCTGCATGGTAGAGAGCCTGACCTAAATCGTAGCGTAATTGCGGATCGGTTGGATTCTGCTCTACCCTCTTACGACGCTCGTCTACCTGAGCGGCGGCCCGAGCCTGCTGATACTCATCGAGAGCAGCCTGCGCCTCTTCATCGTCGGGATTTTCTTCAACTCGAGCCTGTAGCACCCGCACCTCTTCCTCTGCAGCCCGGTCCTTCATATTATTGGCCTTCATTTTGAGGGCCGCATCACCCGCCGAAAGAGTATGAGCCCACTCATACATCTGCTGGGCCATAGCCCAGTCCTCCGACTGCTCGTAGATGGCAGCCAGTTGTTTGACGACGTCGAAATTATTGACGTCCTCGTTATATTTCTGGACCAGCTGGTCACGCCTTTCCTCAAGCTGATCCTGAGTCATAGCAGCACGGGCTGCCTTCTCGAGTGCCAGCGTCTCCTTGTCATCCTTTTTGACCAAAGCACCGGAGGCATCCTGACTACGCGCCATCGAGGCCCGAGCCGTCATATCCTTTTCCCCCTTCACTGCTTCGGTGTCGGTAGGGTCAGCCTTTACTATATCCTTGTAAACAGCGGCCGCCTCCTCAGGCATGTTCCGTGCCTCATAAAACAAAGCCAGTTTGTGCAGCAATTTGGTATTGTCCGGAGTTGCTTTCCGGATTGTCTCGAGCGCGAAGGCCGCGGTATCGAGCATGTTGAGATTAAAGGACACATCATGAAGCAACTCGTTTAGAGCGGCATTGTAAGGGTCTTTCTGCAACTCCTTTTCGATGTCATCTATTACTCCAGCCGGATCCTTCTTGGCTTTTCCCTTCAACTTTCCG